>DAINRP010000170.1:502-7074 GCA_036741755.1 Gemmatimonadales bacterium | reverse complement strand
CTGTGGCGCAGCGTCACGTGACCGATCTCGTGCCCCAGCACGCCCGCGACCTGACTCATGTTCTGGGCTCGCTCGATGAGGCCTCGGTTCACGTAGACCCAACCTCCGGGAAGGGCAAAGGCGTTCACTTCCTTGCTGTCCACCACCGTGAAGTGCCAGGCCAGGCCGCGGGTGTCGGTCGCCCTGGCGAGCTGGTTGCCGAGGGAGGCGATGTAGTTGTTGACGGCCGCGTCGCGGACCAGCGGGAGCATGGTATCGATCTGGGCGGCGCTCGTGGCCCCGAGTTCCACCTCCTGCTGCTGGGAGACGGCACAGGCGGCCAGGAGGGCGAGGCTGAGGCAGGCGGGCAGCCGCCGGACGGCGCCTCGCGTTGCCTGACAGAAAGCGTGTGTCATTGTCGTGATCCTTCGATGACTGGGCGGCTACACTCTGCTCCGGAAGAACGTGCTGCCAGAAACATAGGATGTCGCGCGCCGAAAAGGGTCGCCTAGCACCAACGAGAGAGACTGCAATCGTTAGGACTAGTTCCTACGGGCGATGGCGCTCGTATCCGAAGCGGCCACTGCCTCACAACGCCGCCTCGTCGCCTTCGTGTCGCCCTCGCCACTCGGATGCCGGCGCCGTGCCATGCTTCAGCGGATGCCCGGACAACCGCAGCGCCGCAGCGATGTTATCGCTGCGGCGCTGGACAGCCTGGCTCGGGACAGCCGTGCTACGGCGTGGTGCCGGCCATCGTGGGAAGCGAACAGGCGCGGTTGCCGACCGCGTCGGTCGCGCAGACCTGGTACTGGGCGCCGGCCCCCTGGGCCTTGTCCACGGTCGCACGCCAGAGGTACTCACCGTACCAGCGCATCGGGAACTCCCTGGTGCGGCCTGCCACCGTCCAGCGGAGGGTCACAGCCTTCCAGTCGTGGGGCATCGTTGGGCTCTTGTTGTCATGAACCCGTGCACGCACCGTGACCGGCATCGGGCCTGCGCTGACCGTCTCCACCAGCGCGATGACCGGTGGCGCAGCGTCGCGCCTGATGTTCTTGCCAAAGAAGACACGCTCGTCCCAGAACCCCGGCACCTCCCCCTGACTCTGCACCACGTCCAGCTTTCCATCCCGGTTCAGGTCCGCGACCGCGGTGCCGAGGGTTCCGTGGGTCGGGTCCCCGGTGAAGCTGTTCACCCAGTCGGTGTGCAGACGCAGGTGTCCGGCCCCGTCGTTGATCAGCATCCGGTCGGGGCCGGCGAGCGATGCCACCAGGACGTCGGGATCGCCGTCCGAGTCGTAGTCGAGCATGACCGCGAGGTTGTCATCGACGGCCGGGTTGTCCCGGTCCTCCCACAGCTTCGGCGTCGCATCCACGAATCCGCCGTGGCCGTCGTTGAGGAAGATGTGGTTGCGCCGCGCGTAGGGGCCGTCGTCGAGGAACTCGCCATCGTTCATCGTGATGACGTCGAGGTAGCCGTCGTGATTGAGGTCCATCGCCTCGTAGTCATAGTTGTTCGGGTACTGCGGCAGCCGGCCGGCGGTGACGTCCCTGAAGTGGCCCATGCCGTCATTCTCGAAGAGGAAGCCCCCGGCACTCTTCTTGGAGGACACCATGATGTCGAGGTCGAAATCGTTGTCCACGTCCACGAACTCGAGATTCCACGAGAAGCGCACCGCGACGTCCGGCATGCGGGCGGCGGTGGCGTCCGTGAAATGCCCCTTGCCGTCGTTGAGCCAGAGCCTGGTGCGCCCGCCGGCGTTCTCCATGGGGCTCCCGGGGCCCCAGTCGGCCATGATCAGGTCAAGGTCGCCATCACCGTCGGCGTCGCCGAACTTCACGTCGCCGAAGCTGGCATTCATCTGCGGCAGGTGGGTGGCGGTCACGTTCCGGAATCCGCCCTTGCCGTCGCCGAGGTAGAGGCGGCTCTGGGTCTGATAGGAACTCGCGACCACGATGTCGGCATCGCCGTCGCCGTCGACATCGGCGACGCGGATGGCGCGCACGGCCAGCATGGAGTCGGGTCCGAACACCTCGGTGGTCGCGTCGCGGAACATCTTGCCCGGCCCCTGGTTCAGGAAGACCCGGCTCAGCTCCGGCTTGCCGAGCGCCTCGTAGTCTCCGCCGTTCGAGAAGAGGATATCGACCATGCCGTCGCCGTTGATGTCCGCGAGTTCCACGGAGTTGGTGTACTCGGCGGTGACACCGATGGTGGTCTTGGTCGAGTCGTCCCACAGTCCGACTACGGACGTCGGGTCTTTGTACCCCGTCGACGGGCTCTGGGCAGTCAGGGAAATGGTGCTGGCGAGCGACGCGGACACCACCATGAGCCATACGTAAAGCAGTCGTTTCATGAGCCTGATGGTCCTTTCCGGCTACAGGGAAGTCAAGGATGCGAGCGCCGCCACGGTGGCGGCGCTCAGGTCCGGCCTGCGTGTGCCCTTTACGTCGCCGCGCGCGAGATCCGCGCCGGCGGCGTGATGTACTCCTTCGGCAGTGTCCCGCTCAGCGAACGCAGCCAGGCGGTGATCAGCCGCGCCTCCGTCGGGGTGAGCTTCCTGGCCAGCTGGTGGTTTGCCATGATCGCCACCGCGCTATCGAGCGAGCTGGTCAGACCGTTGTGGAAGTAGGGCGCCGTGTACTCGATGTTCCGCAGCGATGGCACCTTGAAGACCATGCGATCCTGCGGGTTATGCGTCACGGCGACTCGGCCGACATCGCTCGAGTCGGGCCAGGCATTGACCAGCCCCGCCCGCTGGTACTGCGCCCCGCCGACGTAGGCCCCGTTGTGGCACGCGGCGCAGCCAACTTTCACGAAGGTGTTGAAGCCGGCCTTCTCTTCATTAGTCAGGGCGGTGCTGTCCCCCCGCAGGAACCGGTCCCAGCGCGCCGGCGTGACCAGGCCCCGCTCGAACGCGCCGATAGCATGGCCGGTGTTGTCGTAGGTCACCGGGCTGGCCTCGTCGGGGAAAGCAGCCGCGAACGCGGCCACGTATGCAGGGTCCGAACGCAGGACGCGCAGCACAGCGGCGGCGTTCGGCATGCCCATCTCGACCGGGTTGAGGATCGGCCCCTTGGCCTGCTCCTCGACATTCGGCGCACGACCATCCCAGAACTGGGTGAAGTGGCCGGCCGCATTGTAGACGGTCGGTGAATTGCGACCGCCGAGCTTGCCGCCGGAACCGACACTGAACCGACCGGTATCGGCGCCGAATTTGTCGAGGCGGTGACAGCTGTTGCAGGACTGGTTGTTCCCCTTCGACAGCCGGGTCTCGAAGTAGAGCATCCGGCCGAGGGCGACCTTGGCCTGGGTGACGGGGTGCTCAGTGGAACTCATCTCGGTGGGCAGGGGGGCGAACAGAGCAAGCTGCGCGGGGTCGATCTTCACCGCAGCCTCGCGTGGCGCGGAGCTGCAGGCACCCGCAAGCAGCGTGCAAGCGGCGAGTGCTGCCATCTCTCTCGTGATATTCATGATCGTCAAAGCTCTCGAATAGGAATCGGTCTCGTGGGGGGAGATCCCCCGCGGCAGAGGCAGGGGCAAGGACGAGGGGATCTGCCAGTGGGCGACAGTATAGCAAACCCGTGGTGAAAGCTCTGTGAATCGATATTGAGATGTCTTCGGGGGGCTGAATCTTCATGACACCAGCGAGCCAGCCTGAAGCGCGGCGCCATTCCACCACGGCTGATGGCCGGCTTCACATATCCATCGTTCGGTTGAGATCGCGAGCCATGGTCGCCAGACGGCCGCGATCGGGCCCGGAAGAAGTCGCTATCCTTGCCTCAGGACCCGGCCACTCCGGACCGGACAGCCAGCTACGCGTTCAACGAGAAAGCACTCCATGACGACATCGACTCAATCGCCGACCCGCATCCCGAGCCGCGGCTGGGCCGCCACCGACGCCAGGTCTCCACTAGCGCCCTTTGCCTTCGAGCGCCGATCTCCAGGGCCGAAGGACGTGCATCTCGACATCCTCTATTGCGGTGTGTGCCACTCCGACCTCCACCAGGTGCGCGACGAATGGGGCGGCTCCCGCTTCCCGATGGTGCCGGGCCACGAAATCGTCGGCCGGGTACGCCAGATGGGAGGACAGGTCATGCGGTTCAAGGTGGGAGACCTCGCCGCCGTCGGCTGCATGGTGGACTCCTGCCGCACCTGTCCCGACTGCCGCGAAGGGGTGGAACAGTTCTGCCAGAAGACCCTCACCTTCACCTATAACAGTCCGGATCCGATCCTCGGCGGTTCTACCTATGGCGGGTACTCCGATCAGATCGTCGTGGATCAGGACTTCGTCCTGCAGGTGTCGCCGAAGCTCGATCCTGCCGCCGCGGCACCGCTGCTCTGCGCTGGCATCACGACCTACTCTCCCCTCCGCCATTGGAAGGTCGGGGCGGGGCATCGGGTGGGCATCGTCGGGCTCGGTGGGCTGGGACACATGGGGGTGAAGCTCGCCCGCGCGATGGGCGCTGGCGTCACGCTCTTCACGACCTCGCCCGGCAAGTCCGAGGACGCGAAGCGGCTGGGCGCCGACGAGGTGATCATCTCCAGGAACGCCGAGGAGATGAAGAAGCATGGCAACCGGTTCGATTTCATCCTCGACACGGTCGCGGCGCCGCACAACCTGGACGCCTATCTCAACCTGCTGAAGCGGGACGGTACGCTCTGCCTCGTCGGCGTACCCGATCAGCCGCATCCTTCGCCGAGTGCGTTCAGCCTGATCGGCCGGCGGCGGCAGCTGGCGGGGTCGCTGATCGGCGGGATCAGGGAGACCCAGGAGATGCTCGACTTCTGCGCGGAACGGGGGATCGTTTCCGATATCGAATTGATCCCGATCCAGCAGATCAATCAGGCGTACGAACGGATGCTGAAGAGCGACGTGAAGTACCGGTTCGTGATCGACCTGAAGACACTGTAGGGCGCCAAACCGGCCGATCGGCAAGGTCCGGCGGACCGTGCCAGGCCGCCGGTGGTATTGCGAGGCTGAAGAGCCGGCAATGGGGAGTACGCCGCCCTGGCAAGTAATCCGACAACTCTATCCAACGAGCGATTGCGGCCGGCCGTAGATCCGGTGATGCTCAGTGAGCAGTCAGATCACCGCAGCGGAGGGTAGCTTGATGCGATCATTCAGGGCCATTAGCACCGGAGTTGTCTTGCTTCTGTTCGGCGCGATCGCGACCGCGCCTGCCCAGCAGTCTCAGGAGCCCAAGCCGAAGCAGGGGCAGCAGGACCGGGACCGGCGGAAGCAGCAGGATCCCAAACCCACACCCCCGGGGTTGCAGTCCCGCGAGCAACAGCAGGAGCGGCGGCGGGTCGAGGAGAAGGACCAGCGTGCAGAGTGGCGGAAGCACCGCGCCCACAGCTGGCAGTCGGAGCACCGTAACTGGAAGCAACGGGGTGGCTACGACGGGTTCCGCATTCCGGATTCGCGCTTCCGTTCCGCGTTCGGCCGCGAACACTGGTTCCGGATGCACCGCGTCCCGATGGTGCTGTACCGCGGCTATCCCCGCTTCCAGTACAACGGCTACTGGTTCCGGCTGGTGGATCCGTGGCCGGAGAGCTGGTCAGACGACTGGTACCAGAACGACGATGTGTACATCGACTACACCGATGACGGGTACTATCTGTACAATCGCCGCTACCCCCGCGCCCCGATTGCGGTGCGCGTGTACGTGGAGTAGCGGCTGGGGATGATTCGCGGCTGAAACCGCGGCTGGGCATCTGCGGCGGAACCGGATGCAATAGAGGGATTCCTCAGGATCGGCGTTGACGCCGCCCCTGGGGATCCCTTTCTGCGTGCGGCCCGGTGATGCAAGGGAGCCTCCCCGGTTGTAGAATCAGCACATGTTCGCAATCGTCACCCCATGACCCCATCACTCTCCCGTCGAGACCTGATCCGGAATGCCGCGCTCATCGGTGCGGCGCTCGGGCTTCCCGCGCCGCTGCTGGCGTGGATGCAGCGCGACCCGGACGAGGAGCGGCTCGTCGAGTGGACGGACAGGCTCCGCGCCGAGGGATTGTCCGAGCGGAGCGGGCCGCTGGGACGGAGTGCCGTCCGGGTCGGGGAACTGGCGGCCGGCACGCCGTATGAGCCGGGCACCCTCGAGGCCTATCTCCGCGCCGGCGGCAACCCGAGAGACATCGAACCGCTCACGCTGTTGCTCAGCCGGTTCGATTGCGTCACCCTGGTGGAGTCGTGCCTCGCGGTGGCACGGGTGGCGAGCGCGAACTGCCTGGCGCGGACCGCGGACTCCGGGCCGTCCTGGCAGCGATTCGGTGAGGAGATCGAGCGGATGCGGTATCGCGGCGGGATCCGCGGCAGTTACACCTCCCGGCTCCACTACTTCAGCGAATGGATCAGTGATGGCGCCGCACGCGGGCTGGTCCGCGACCTCGGCGAGGAGCTGAGCGGTGTCGAGGATAGACGCCGGCTCCGCTTCATGACCGGGCATCGCGCGAGCTATCCGGCGCTGAGCGACACGGGGGTGTATCGCGTCATCGGTCGGATGGAGCGACGGCTCGACGCCGCGCCGCGGTGGGTGGTGCCGGCGGCACGCCTCGGCGCGGTCGCCGACCGGATCGAGACGGGAGATGTGCTGGGG
>DAINRP010000170.1:0-492 GCA_036741755.1 Gemmatimonadales bacterium | reverse complement strand
GACGGCGAGGAGATCGAGCTGGGGTTCGCGACGGCGATCCCCGGGCTTGACGTGACCCACGCGGCCTTCGCGCACCGCGGCGATGACGGCGTCCTCCGGGTACTCCACGCCCCGCTCTCGGGTGGGGTCGTGGAGGTCACGCGGGCAACGCTCCCCGAGTATGTCGCCGCGATCCGGCGGGCCACGGGGGTGATGGTCGCGCGGCCGATGTGGGGGTGACGTGCATGAAGGCGGGGCGATTCGCCCGACGGTTGCGGTTCTCATCCGAAGCACTCGAGGAGGGGTGGATGAAGTCGCTCACCAGCGGCCTGGTACTCGCGCTCTGCCTGCTTGCAGGCGTTCGGACCCTGACGGCGCAAACCGACCGCATCGATCTGCCCCGGGCAAGGTTCGCCACCGGCGACGACCCGGCGCGGAGTCAGGTCGCCTTCGATGACAGCGGCTGGAAGGAAGTTTCGACCCTCGAGAACTACGAGACGCAGGGCTTCGACG
>DAINRP010000169.1:0-7076 GCA_036741755.1 Gemmatimonadales bacterium | reverse complement strand
GCGCCGCCGACGATTTCCGCGATTTCCTGGGTGATCGCCGCCTGCCGCTGGCGGTTGTACGTACGCTTCAGCAGCTCGTAGATCTCACCCGCGTTATCCGTGGCGTTCTTCATCGCCGTCCGCCGCGCGCCATGCTCCGCCGCCGCGGTCTCCACCAGACCGCGATATACCTGATTGCGGACGTAGAGGGGGAGCAGCTGCTCCAGGATTTCGTCCGCGCCGGGCTTGAGAATGTAGTCCGCCTTCACCCCGCCCTTCTTCGCCGCCGGCGTCTGCACCGGCAGCACGCCAAGCGTCGTCGGCGGGGTGGACAGGGGGCTGTTGAACTTGGCGCAGACGACGTCCACGCTCGCGAGCTGGCCCGCGGAGTAGGCCGCGATCAGCCCCGCCACCAGCTCGATCGCATGCTGGGCCGTCGGCTTGTCGCCGATATCGATCCGCTGGCTGGTGATAGTCCGGCCGATGTAGCGGAAGTAGCCGATGCCCTTCCGGCCGACGCAGTGCAGGTCGACCTGATAGCCCTGGCCTTCGAGCTGCTCGATCCGCTTGCGGGCTTCCTTTATGAGATTCGCGTTGAAGCCCCCACAGAGACCCCGATTCGAGGTCACCAGCAGCACGGCAGCGCGGCGCGGGCCGCCCTTGGAGGGGGGCGCCGGATGCCGGAGCAGCGGGAACCGCTCCGCCAGCTCCGGCGTCACCAGATCGGCGATCACCTCCGCCAGCGCGGCGGCGTAGGGCCGGGCGGCCACTACCCGGTCCTGCGCCCGCTTCAGCTTGGACGTGGAGACGAGCTCCATCGTCCGGGTGATCTTCCGGGTGTTCTGGACGGACTTCATCCGTCCCCGGAGAGCCTTTGACGACTTGGCCATTTACTCGGCCTTGAAGAGCGGCTTGAAGGCGGCGATCGCGGCCTTGAGTGCGGCCGTGTTCGCGTCGTCCAGCGCCTTCTTGGTCCGGATCCCTTCGAGCACGGCCGGATGCGCCGTCTCGAGGAAGCCGAGGAAATCGGCTTCCCACTTGCGGATGTACTTCACGTCCACGTCGTCGAGGTAGCCGTTGACCACCGCATAGATGATCGCGACCTGCTTCTCGACCGGCGCCGGCGCATACTGCGGCTGCTTCAGCACCTCGACCGTCCGGGCGCCCCGCGCCAGCTGGCGCTGGGTCGCGGCGTCGAGTTCGGAGCCGAACTGCGCGAAGGCCTCGAGCTCGCGGTACTGCGCCAGCGACAGCCGAAGCGGGCCGGCGACCTGCTTCATGGCCTTGATCTGGGCGTTGCCGCCGACGCGGCTGACGCTGATGCCGGCGTCGACCGCGGGACGGACGTTCGAGTAGAAGAGATCCGTCGTCAGGAAGATCTGGCCGTCGGTGATCGAGATGACGTTGGTCGGGATGTACGCCGAGACGTCGCCCGCCTGGGTCTCGATGATCGGCAGCGCGGTGAGCGAACCGCCCGGCTTCTTGATGCGCGAATCGAGCTTCACCACGTCCGGCTCTTCCGAGATCTTGGCGGCGCGCTCGAGCAGACGGCTGTGGAGGTAGAACACGTCGCCCGGGTACGCCTCGCGGCCCGGCGGGCGGCGGAGAATCAGCGACAGCTGCCGGTACGCGGCGGCCTGCTTGGAGAGGTCGTCATAGACGCAGAGGGTCGGCTTCCCCTCCTCGTACATGAAGTACTCGGCCAGCGCGCAGCCGGAGTACGGGGCGATGTACTGTAGCGGGGCCGGATCGGAAGCGCTGGCGACGACCACGATGGTGTACTCCATCGCGCCGCGTTCCTTCAGCTTCTCCACCACCGTCGCGACCGTCGAGCGCTTCTGGCCGATGGCCACGTACACGCAGATGACGCCGGTGCCCTTCTGGTTGATGATCGTGTCCACCGCGATCGCCGTCTTGCCGGTGCCGCGGTCACCGATGATCAGCTCGCGCTGGCCGCGCCCGATCGGGATCATGGCGTCGATCGCCTTGATGCCGGTCTGCAGCGGCTCCTTCACCGGGGTCCGGACGATGATGCCCGGCGCCACCATTTCCACCGCCCGCGCGCCCGCCGCGACGATCGGCCCGCGCCCGTCCACCGGCTGGCCCAGCGCGTTGACCACCCGGCCCAGCATCCCGGGGCCCACCGGCACCTCGAGCAGACGGCCGGTGCACCGTACCTGATCGCCCTCCTTGAGCTTCAGGTAGTCACCAAGAATGACGGCGCCGACGTTGTCTTCCTCGAGGTTGAGCGCCATGCCGGTGACCGTGTCGCCGGTCTCGGTCGCGGTGAACTCGAGCATCTCGCCCGCGATGGCCTTGGTCAGGCCGTAGATGCGGGCCACACCGTCGCGCACCTCAAGCACGGTGCCGACCTCGTTGGTGTCCAGCGACGCCAGATCGGCTTTCTCGATCTCACGCAGGAGGACGTCCTTGAGCTCGCCCGGACGGAGGACAGATTCGGTCGCCATAGGTCTCGCAATTGGTGGGTGACAGGGTTCGGGTATAGCTTGTGAAAAGTATCACAAGGCCCGGTCAAAGGCAACCGTTCAGGACCGTGCAACCACCCCGGCGATAGCGCCCCGGCCAGCGCTGCTATCTAAGGAGGGAAACGACTCCGGCCGCCCCCTCCACCCCCTCCCGGCAGGGACGGCCTGGGCGTCAGTCGCGGCTGCGGGTCTTTCCCCGGGCGAAGTTGCCCAGGACGCCCCGGGGTCCGAGCGGGGCGAGTCCGCGGGTGGACACCCCCGCGATCCGTCGAGCGGTGGCGCTGAGGTGACTGGCGGTGGCAAAGCGAAGGATCCGGGCCACCGCGGCAACATCGTAACCCGGATTGCGCAGCAGCGACGCGGCACAGGCGATCCGTGTCAGATCGATCACCCGCTTGAGATTCGGCGCCCCGCCGGCGCCAAATTGCCTGGAGAGGTGCTCGCGCGAGCAGCCGAGAGTCTTGGCGATCTCCCCGGTGCGCACCGTCTGGTCCACCCGGTCGAGCAAGTAGTGCCAGACCTCCCGCTGGAGCGGCTCCGTCAGGCGGAGCACCCGGAGCGCGTCGGCCAGCGCCCCGCGCCGGTGCGCCGCGGCCGAGTGCCGCACCACGAGGTCCCCGGCCACCGCGTTGTCGACACCGTCCACGAGCACCAGCGCCACCTCACTCGACTGGCAAGCGAGCAGCAGTGCCCCATCATCCGGCCGGAAGGGCGCGAAGGCGATCCAGGGCACCTGCGGGAACGCGCTCCTGAGCAATGCGATCTCGGCGAGCGGTGTGCGGGTCGGGGCAAAGACGACGGCATCGACCAGCCGGGTCGTGAGCGTGGTGGCGAGCTGGGGAGCGGAGCGGCAGCCAATCACCGTCCACGAGCTGCCTGCGGGCAGGGTGCGCCGCAGCGCCAGGGACGCTTCCGCGCCAGGCATCAAGGCAGCCACCGCGGGCATCTCAGGGCTCCGAGGGTACCGGTGGCGGGGAAAGCTCGACGGGCGCGGCCGCAGAGCGCCGGGGACGTCCCGCACCCATCGCGACGAGGGTGCGCGCCATCTCACCGGCGCGCTTGAGCACCCCACGGGCATTGTCGTAGGAGAGCTGTTCCAGCGCCTCCTCGATCGTCAGCCATCGGAAATCGGTGATCCCCTCATCCTGCTGCGGTATCACCTCCGCGCCCGGGCTCTCGAACAGAAAGAAGTGGCAGAACTTGTGGATGTAACGGCCCTTGAACCGGAAATGCCAGTCGATAATCCGGATCGGACCGAGCAGCATCAGATCGGTCAGCCCCGTCTCCTCCATGGACTCCCGGAAGGCGGCCTCGGCGGGGGTCTCCTCCCCCTCGAGATGGCCCTTCGGGAAACCCCAGTGTTCGTAGGGATCACGGATAAGCAGAAAGCGGGCGCTGCGGTCCGGCTGTCGTCGGAAGACGATGCCGCCCGCGCTCACCTCCCGCTCGGCCTTGCGCTTCGGCTTGGTCACTAGAACACCGAGAACTTGAAGTACTTCCGCGGATTCATCTGGATGTCGGCGATGAGCCTCCGCATGTCCTGCATGGTTTCGATCGTTTCGTTGTACATCGCCGGGTCCTTCGACAGGAGCCCGAGGGTGCCCCGCCCGTTCTGGATCCGGGAGAGCGCCGAGTCGGCCGCCAGCAGGGTGTGCACGAGGGTGGAATCCTGGCCGTGCAAGGTGGCGAGGAACGCCTTCAGATCGACCGACGCGTCGCGCAGATTGCCGGAGCCATCGCGGGCGTTGTTGAGGATCTGCTGCAGTTGCCCCTCGGCCGTGGCGGAGTCGACCCGGGCGAGGGTGTTCTCGAGGTGTCCCGACGCATTGAGCACCGCATCCGAGGTGCGCTCCACGTTGCCGGTGACCTGATTGAGGCGGCTGGTCTGGTTCTTGGTGAAGCGTTCGAGCTGCCCCGCGATCTGCCCGAAATCCTTGATGCTCTGGCGGAGTTCGGCGACAGCGTTGGAGTCGAAGGTCTCCTGCACCCGCTGCGCCACCGCGGCGATGTCGGTCGCGATCCGCCCCGCCTGGGCCGTCAGCTGTCCCACGTCGGGCAGCGTCGCGCCGGGCCACCGGTCACCGCCGGGCCGGGCGGTCTCGGCGAGCATGACGCGGACGTTGGGATCCTCCTGCGGCTGATCCCGGGAGACGATCGTCGCAGCCCATTCACCGAAGAGGCTCTGTGAGGCGGCGATCACCGCAGGACTGGCGGGGAGATCGACCGCCTGAAACACTCGGAGATCGGCCTCGACGAACTGATCCGCCAGGCGAATGGCCTCGACTCGCCCGACCCGGACGCCGCGGTAGGTCACCGGTGCGCCGGGAGTGAGACCGCCAACGGTGCGGAACCGCGCGACGTGAATGGCCTCGCGCCGGCCCACGTCCGCCTCGGACAGCCACAGGGCGCCGGCCACCACGACCGCGATGCTGACCAGCAGCACCAGCCCGACCAGGAATTCGTTCCGCCGCTTCATCGGCCGGCTTCCTGGGCTTCGAGCCGATCGGGATCGAACGGCCGACCCTCGATGAAGTTCCGCACCACCGGATCATCGGTGTGCCGGATCTCCTCGATGGTGCCGACCTGACGGATGCGGCCCTGGTACAGCATCGCGATACGGTCTCCGACGGTATAGGCGCTGCGCATGTCATGGGTGACGACCACGCCGGTCGTGCCGAGTTCCTTGCGGACACGCACCATGAGCTCGTCGATGACCGCACTGGTCACCGGGTCGAGCCCGGTGGTTGGCTCATCGTAGAGAATGTAGCGCGGCCGGAGCGCGATCGCGCGGGCGAGGCCGACGCGCTTGCGCATGCCCCCCGAGAGTTCCGCGGGATAGCGCTCCTCCGCGCCGGGGAGATCCACCAGCCGCAGACTCTCGCGGATGCGCTCCTGGATCTCCTCCTCCGCGAGTCCGCGCCGGGCGAGGCCCAGCCGGATGTTGCCGGCGACCGACATGGAGTCGAACAGCGCCGCGAACTGGAAGACGTAACCGATCTGGCCGCGCATCGCATCCAGTTGCTTCGCCTCGAGCTCGCTCACGATCTGGCCGTCCACCTCGACGGCGCCGGCATCAGGCACCAGCAGCCCCACGATGTGCTTGAGTGCGACGCTCTTGCCGCTCCCGGAGAAGCCGATGATCACCGTGGTCTGACCATCGGGAATGTCGAGCGACATCCCGGCCAGCACCACCTTGGCCCCGAAGGCCTTGTCCACCCCGGTGAACCGGATCACAGCAGCACCAGCGCCCAGAAGGCGTCGAGCACCAGAATCGCCTCGCAGCCGATCACCACCGCACGGGTGGTGTTGCGGCCGACCCCTTCCGCGCCGCCGCGAGTGGCAAGCCCCTGCAGGCAGCCGGCCAACGTGACAGCCATACCGAAGCTCGCCGCCTTCACCAGCCCGAACCAGATGTCCTTGAATCGATAGAAGAGCCGGAGGCCCTTGATGAACTCGAGGGACGACAGGTCGAGCAGGTTGATCGCGGTAAACCAGCCCGCTGTGATGCCCAGCGCGATGGCGATCGCCGTGACGACCGGGAACATCAGCATCCCCGCCAGCACCCGCGGCACCACGAGATAGCTTCTGGGGTTGTAGGCGAGGGTCTCGAGCGCGTCCACCTGCTCCGTCACGCGCATGGTGCCGAGTTCGGCGGCGATGTTGGCGCCGACGCGGCCGGCGAGCGCGAGCCCGGTCAGCACCGGGCCCAGCTCCATCATGATGGTCTTCCCCACCAGCGCGCCCACAAAGTAGAGCGGGACGGCGCCGGTGAAGATGTACTTCGATAGCAGGGAGAGGACGATGCCGGTAAAGGTCGCGATGAACAGCGCGATGGGCACCGAATCGACGCCGAGGCGGCGCATCTGCGGAATCACGTGCGGTAACCAGGTCCGCACATCCGCCACCGCCCGACCGGATTCAACGCCCCACCGGCCGACGCGGGCTACGGCCCCGTTCCAGCCTGCGCGAGAGGCGAGATTGTGAGTCACGGAGGCTAAGGTAGGTGGCTCCGCGAGGATGCGTAAGGGCGGGGCGGCCGGGAACCGGATGGGCGACCACGAGGGCCGCCGGGACTAGGCCGCGAAGCTCGCCAGCGCCCGCCCGACGTCGCCCTCGCGCAGCCGCTTGAGGGCGCGGTCTCTGAGCTGGCGCACCCGTTCGCGGGTGACGCCGAGCATGCCGCCGATCTCCTCGAGGGTGTGCTCGCGACCGCCATCGAGGCCAAAATAGAGCCGGAGGACTTTCGCGTCGCGCGAGGGCAGGGTTGCGAGGGCCCCCTCGATCTCGGCGGTGAGGAACTTGTCCATCGCCTGCTCTTCGGCATCGGACTGGTCGTCGGCGATGAACCGGTCGATGAGCGAACGGTCGCCATCGGGATCGAGCGGGGCGTCGAGCCGGACTTCGCTGGTATTGAGGGCGGCGAGCGACTGCACGACTTCGAGCGACAGTCCGGTGGACTTGGCGATCTCTTCCGGCGTCGGTTCGCGGCGCAGTTCCTGGCGCAGGGTCTCGGCGGTGCGGACGATGCGCGAGAGGTCGGCGGTACGGTTGAGCGGTACCCGCACGGTGCGGCCCTGACGGGCCAGCGAGGCGAGGATCGCCTGCCGGATC
>DAINRP010000168.1:0-7093 GCA_036741755.1 Gemmatimonadales bacterium | reverse complement strand
CCCCACTCGGTCCACGACCCGTCGTAGTTCCGCACCTTCTTGAAGCCAAGCAGATAGGTCAGCGCGAACCAGGTATGGGAGGAGCGTTCGCCGATGCGGCAGTAGGCGATCGTCTCGTTCTCGGGCTTGAGCCCCTGCTCCTCGATGTAGAGGCGGGTGAGTTCGCTCGCGGAACGAAAGCAGTGCGTGTCGGTGCTGACGGCACGGGCCCAGGGAACCGATTTCGCGCCCGGGATATGGCCACCGCGCATCGCCCCCTCGTTCGGGTAGTCGGGCATGTGCAGCCGCGTCCCCAGGAACTCCTCCGGACTCCGCACATCCACCAGCTGGCCCTTCCGCTCGAGATGCGCGAGCACATCGTCCCGGAAGGCGCGGATCGCGGTGTCGTTCCGCTCGCCCACGACAATGTTCCCCGCCGGATAACTCGGCACGTCCGTGGTGAGTTCCCGGCCTTCGTCCGCCCACCGCGCGCGGCCCCCATCCATCAGCTTGAGCCGGGTCAGCCCGAAGAGCTGGAAGACCCAGAAGGCGTAGGTCGCCCACCAGTTGTTCTTGTCACCGTAGAACACGATCGTCGTGTCCGCGTCGATCCCCTTGGCGCGGAGCAACCGCTGGAACTGTTCGCGGTTGAGGTAGTCGCGGGTGACGGCGTCGTTGAGGTCGGTCACCCAGTCGATCTTGAGGGCCCCGGGCACATGACCGATCTCGTAGAGAAGCAGATCCTCATCCGACTCGAGAATGCGGACGGACGGGTCGCCAAGATGCGCGGCGACCCACTCGGTCGAGACCAGGACGTCGGGGCGGGCGTAACCGCGGGATTCGATCGGGGTGACGGCGGGAAGGGTTCTGGCTCCGGTCATACGATACTCGGTGGCGGGTTACATCAGGAAAGGCGTGTACTCCACGGATATACGATCAGATCAGTCGTGATGTCAAGCTGATGCCGCGCGCCGCGGCCGAACGCATCATCACCTCGCCGAAGGCGGAGACCACCCGGGGATCGAACTGGGTGACCGCGCTCCGTTCGAGCTCGAGCAATGCGGAGGCGGGGTCGCGAGGCGCACGGTCGGGGCGCGACGCCAGCAGCGCATCGAACGCATCACAGACGGCCACTACCCGGCTCAGCAGATGGGCCTCCCGGGGGTAGTTGAGCCGCGGATAGCCGGCACCATCCTGACGGAGATGGTGCTCGTAGGCGACGACCGCGGCGGTTTCGAGCGCCTCGCCATGCCGGAGCAGCAGCCGCGCGCCTTCGAGGGGATGTCCGCGCACGCGGGCGCGATCGGTGCCGGTGAAGTGATCGACACTCATCATGTCCATGGGCAGCCGGGCCATCCCGATGTCGTGCAGGAGCGCGGCGAGCGCGCATTCGCGACGTTCATCGGGTCCGAGCCCGAGGGCGTCCGCCACCCGCAGTGCCAGGAGCGCCGTGTTGATCGCATGCGCCGGCTGATAGGCCTCCCGGTCGGCCATCTGCACCAGCGGCAGCGGGGCGATCGGGTCATCCGCGAGCAGCGAGCCGAGTGAGGCGACGACCGCGTGGACGTCGCCCAGCGGCAGACGATCGCCCCGTTCGGCGGCCGCGAAGACCAGGCGGATGACGCCCAGTTCGTCACCCAGCGGATACCGTGCATCGGCCGGCTCGTCGGCGAGCGTGGGCCCCCAGCGCAGCCCGTCGAAAGCGAGCCGGGGGCCCAGTCCCCCCTCCGGCATCAGCCCCGCCGCGTAGTCCAGAAACGCCGCGAGAGCGGCTGGCGCGGGCGTGCCGGTGAACTCCAGCTCCGCGATGCCTCGCTCGGCGAGCCGGGCGGCCCAGGGCCACTCCTCGAACTCGGCGAGCGGCAGCGCGCCGAACGTCGCCCCATGCAGGGAAAAGCCGAACCGTGGCCGGGGATCGACCCGAAGCAGTTCGGTCAGGCGAAGGGTGCACATCTCGTCGGCGTGGCGCCGGAGCGAGACATCGGTACGGCCCTCGTCCCGCACCGCGAGCGCGTGGCCGATGGCCCGGAGGAGGCGCGGGGCGTGCTGCATCAGGACACCGGACGGGGCAGGGTCGGCGCCGAGCGGCGTGCCGGCGCCCGGGCAGCATCCTTCACCTCGGGCTCGCGCGACAGCCGCGCGGCCTCGAGGAGTGGGCCGACCTTGGGATGGCTCTGCCAGTGGGTGGCGAGTCCGCGCAGAGCCGCGAGCATCGGGGGGCTCTTCGGTGCCAGGCGACCGAGCCCGGCGATGCCGCGGGCGACCACGAGCCGGCGCAGCACCCGGAGCACGACGGGATCCTTGAGCTGGGCCAGGGCTGTGACGGCGAGCGCGCGCAGCTCGGGATCGAGCGCGGGATCGGCGATGCGTCCGATGAGGCGCGGCGCGAAGTCCGCTGGGCAGCGCTCGGCGAGGGCCGTCAGGGCCAGCCGCAGGGTGGGCTCGTAGCCGGTATCGAGCGCATCGGCGAGCCCCCGCTCGCGCAGTTCGGGATCGGCGATCGTGAGCGCGATGGCCTCGTGCCGCACCCGCGGATCGCGGTGTCCGATCATGCCGACCGGCGCGAAGGACGGCGGCAGATCGGGGATCCGGCCAAGCAGCGAAAGGATGTTGCGCTGGAAGTACCACGGCATGCCGTCGATGCGGTCGCTGGCGATGGGACCGATCGCATTGCCGTATCGCGCGAGGAAATCGAGCAGCCGCAGCCGGACTCGCCGTTCGCGGGATTCGGCGAGGGCATCGAGCAGGGCCGGCGCCGCCTCGATTCCGGCGGCGGGAATGAGCCGGTCGAGCGCGTCGAGGTCGACGGGTGATGCGTCGAGCAGGACCCGCACCGTCTGCGGATGGAAGACCCGGCCCCGCAGCGCCCGCGCGACCGGATCCTCGCGTGGGACGGTTTCGAGCAGCGCGAGCAGCGGCGAGACCTGGCGGCGGGCGATCATCCGGTCCGCGGCGACCAGCGTGCCGCGCTCGATGATGCCGCTCTCCAGCGCCAGCTTGAGGACCCGCTCCGGCTCGGGAGCGAGCCGGGCGGTGGCGGATGACAGTTCCTCTCCCGCGCTGCCGGCAGCGAGCCGACGCAGCTCCTCGGTGAGCGCGCGGCGGGCCGCGATATGTCCGGGATGCTCTGCCCTGCGGGCGAGCCGGGCGAGCACACCGAGGCCGGGAGCGGTGAGCTGCGCCTCCCGGCCGGGGGTCATCGCCTGCAGGAGGCGGAGCATGACGCGCGGGGGCACCAGGGCGGCCGTCTCCTGGACGAAGCCGAGTTGCGCGGCGGAGCCCGCGGAGGGCCGGAGCAGCCGGCGCAGGGTAGCGGCGGGGAGCAGAGTGAGCAGCTCGGTCAGTGCCTCACAGCCGTCGGGCTCGGTCGCGGCGCCGCGCGCGACGGCGGCCAACCGATCGAGTACCCGCTCGTCCCACGCGGAGGAGGCGGGGTGAAGTTCCAGCGCGATGCCGATCTCCCGCGGGTCGCGGTGGGCCACGACACGCCCGTCGTCATCGAGGACCAGCCGCTCGAGTGCGAGCCAGGGATCGGAGCCGGGCGAGGGACGGAGGAGCAGCGGCCGCAGCAACAGATGGTCGGTCCCCGGCCAGGAGCGGCCCGGATGCGACCCAGCGAGCGATCCGAGACCGAGCCCAAGCTCGGCGGCCGTGACGCCGGGGAGGAAATCGATCGCGCCGATGCCGAATTCCCTGAGGTGGAGCGCCAGATCGCGCAGCGGCTCGAAGTCGGGATTGGTCTCCATCCCATCGACCAGCAGCTGCACGGTCCCCACCTCCACGGTGAGCCGGTCCCGCCCGGTCAGTATCATCTCCAGCAGGCGCTCGAGGGTGGCGAGTGCGGTCGTGGTACCGGGGTTACCCTCAGGCATGATCCGCAGCCGCTGCACCGCTCCCGCGAGGGCGAGCAGGACATCGGCGAGTTGCCGGGTGGCAGCACCAGAGAGGGAGATGCGATCGGCCATGGGAACTCCAATCTACCCGCCGGCCCGCCCCCCCGCAGGAGGCGGGAGGGGGAGGGTATCCCCGGCGGGCGGTCAGGCTGTAGTATTTAGGATGACCATGCCACCCAACCGCCGCTCCGGCGAGTCCGCGACCATCCGGGGATGGGCGACCGGCGCACCCGGTCTGGCCGACGTGCTGCGCCGGGGGGCATGGTATCCGGTGCTGGAGGAATACCCCGACGGCGTGCTGGTCGAGGTGGACCGCCAGGTGATGCGGTTCCAGTCCGATGAGGTCCGGATCCGCCCCGAGCGCCCCGAGACATGGAGCATCGTCATCCGCACCGGCGTGATGCGGCCGACCCTCGCGGGCCCGAAGCTGGTGACCACCTATGCCGTCTGCCCGGACTGCTCGGGCCGGCAGGAATTCGAGGGCCGGCCCGAGACCCTGATGTGCGTCCGCTGCCGCCGCGCCTCCAAGGTGGATTGGGACTCGACGTATTGAGCGCTGGATGAGCCTCTGGAGTATCCTCGCACGCGCCCGCCGGCTGTCGCCCGACAATGTCGCGGTGGTGGACGGCGGGCGTCAGCTCTCCTACGCCGAACTGGGTGACCGGGTCGACACGCTGGCAGCACTGCTCCGTGCCCAGGGCGTGCAGCCCGGCGACCGGATCGCGACGCTTCTCCCCAACACCCTGCCCTGTCTCGAGTGCTATTTCGCCGCCGCCGGACTCGGCGCCGTGCTGGTCCCGCTCAACACCCGGCTCCATCCCGACGAACTCGGCTTCATCCTCGGCGACAGCGGATGCGGTGTGCTTGTCGCCGACCCCGGATTCACGAGCCTGGTCGAGTCGATCGCCGCGCGGACCACTCAGCTCCGGACCGTGATTTCCGCCGCAGAGCCGTTCCCCCTTGGCGGCGCGGCGCTGGTGATCGGCTACCCCGCGACCCGTGGCGCAACCGGGTTTGTCCCCGCAGAGACACCCTCCGATGCGCTGGCGCATCTGTACTACACCAGCGGCACCACCGGCCAGCCGAAGGGCGTCATGCTGACCCACCGGAATGTCTGGGTCCATGCGCTGGCCGCGGTAGCGGAGCTGGGGCTCTCGGAGCGGGACCGCTGGGCGCATGTGGCACCGATGTTTCATCTGGCCGACGCCTGGGCCAGCTTCGCGATCACCTGGGTCGGCGGCCGGCACGTCATGGTTCCGAGATTCGACCCGCACGAGGTCCTGGCCGGCTTCGAGCGGGAGCGGGTGACCATCACCAACCTGGTGCCCACCATGCTCAACCTCATGGTGAAGCACGAGGCGCGGCGCGCATTCGACTATCGCAGCCTCCGGATGATTCTGAGCGGCGGCGCGCCGATCGCCCCGGCAGTGGTCCGCGCGATCGTCGAGACGTTCGGCTGCGAGTACGTCCAGACCTACGGGATGACGGAGACCAGTCCCTACCTCACGATGAGCCTGCTGAACGACCGCCTCCGGGCGCTGCCGGAGGAGGATCAGCTGCGGTACCGCGCCAAGACCGGGCGGCCGTTCCTGGCGGTCGAACTCCGGGTGGTGGACGAGGCCGGCATCCCCGTGCCCGCCGATGAGCTGGCGGTCGGCGAGATACAGGTCAGGGGAGAGACCGTGACGCCAGGCTACTGGCGCCGGCCCGAGGCTACCGCCGATGCCTTCACACCCGACGGCTGGCTGCGCACCGGCGATCTTGCCGTGATCGACGCCGACGGCTTCGTGACCATCGTCGACCGAAAGAAGGACATGATCATTTCGGGGGGCGAGAAGGTGTATTCCACCGAAGTGGAACACGTCCTCTATCAGCACGCCGCCGTGCTCGAGGCGGCGGTCTACGGCACTCCGGACCAGGTCTGGGGTGAAGTCGTCTCGGCCGCGGTGGTGGTGCGCCCCGGGATGACCGTGTCCGAGGAGGAACTGGTGGCGTTCTGCCGGCCGCGACTCGCGGCCTTCAAGCTTCCCCGCCGAGTCGGGTTTCTCGCCGAACTGCCCAAGACGGGTTCGGGGAAGATCCTCAAGCGCCAGCTCCCGCGATGATGCCAGGGGAGGCAGGCCCGCTGGTGGAGCGTGCGGTGGCCTACTCCACCACGCTCCCCACCGGTTCGATCGGCTGGCGCCGCTCACTCGGCTACACGGTGAGCGCCGTCCTGCACGTGGTGCTGCTGATCTTCGTGGTGCGGACGACCCACCAGCGGCAGGTCGAGGCGGAGCGGCGCGCCTCGTCAGCGGAGACCGCGCGCCCGATCCAGCTCGACTTCGCCCCTCCACGTCCGGTGCCGACGCCCCGGCCGCCCGCTCCGACGCCTGAGCCCCCGAAGGAAGTGCCGCCGGCCGTGCCGCTCACCCCCGGGCAACAGCAGGATCCCGGGAGCATCGCCCGAGTCACTCCAAATCCGGAGCCGGAGCCGAACGCGCCGCCGAACACACCGCGTGAGACAGCGACCCGTCCCGATCCTGGCGACCAGCAGACGCCGGACCCGGGAGCGCGCGCCTCCGCGCCATCACCGCCGAATGCGATCGCGGCGCCCGCCGCCACCGCGGCGACCACCTCGATGGAGGCCGATGCCCGGCGCATTTTCGGCCGGCCGTCCAGCAAACTGGGCCCGGTCTCGGGGTCGCGCGACAACCGCCCCTGGGAGTCGGCGCTGCCGCTTCCCTCGGAGGGCTGCTCGCTGCCGCCTGACGAACACCCCGATTCGACCCTGCCGCCAGGCATGGCGGTCATCGCGGGACGGGTCTTCTACGAAGGCACGTCGGTGCCGGTGGCTGGCGCCCGGCTGCAGATCCTGGGCACCGCGTACGGCACGTTCGCGAACGACCGTGGCGAGTACCGGCTGATGTACGAGCGCAATCTGGTGAACCGCTGTCGTACCGCATCGGTGCGCGTCACGGCGCCAGGATATGCCGGCCGCGACCTGATCCTCATGCTCAGCGACGTGTCCAACACCGACGTTCCGCTCAGGCGGTATTAGGCGATTCGGCGGTTGGGCGGTTGGGCGGTTAGGCGGTTAGGCGGTTAGGCGGTTGGGCGGTTGGGCGGACCCTAGCCGAACAGCCACTCACAGAACTCACCAGCCGACTACCCCCCAACCACCAACCATCTAACCGCCTAACCGTCTAACCATCTAACCGTCTAATTCGGCGCGTGAGTCG
>DAINRP010000167.1:0-7101 GCA_036741755.1 Gemmatimonadales bacterium | reverse complement strand
TTCGACTCCGGCGTGTAGATATGGGCCGCGTTGAGGCTGAGGTTGGAGCTCAGGCCGGAGGCCTTGCCGAGGATGACGGTGCCGGGCTGTCCGTCCAGCGGCTCGTACTGCAGCTCGGGTGGCGACAGGAAGTCGTTTCGCTGGTTGAAGTAGTCGACACCACCAGTCGCGGTCAGATTCAGGCTGTGCCGGTCGTTGGTGATCAGCCCCACGCGGTTCGTGATTGTGCCCATGACCCGCCAGACATCCTCGCGGTTCTTCAGCAGCGTGAGGGTCTGCAGGGGATTGCTGCGCTCGAACGGATTCACGGGGAAGACGCCATTGGCGTCGGGCCGGGGATCGAAGAAGCTGGGCGTGAACGGCAGCACCAGTCCCGGCGAGGTCCCGGAGTTGTCGTTGTTGGAGAGCGCCCGGTCGGCCCGGGAGTGGATCACGTTGGTGCTGACCGAGAGGTTGATCCGGGAGCCGAGCGCCTGATCCAGGTTCACCCGGACGCCCTGCTTCTTGTAGCCGCTGTTGATCGCGATGCCGGGATCGTTCTGCACCAGACCGGACAGGAAGTACTTGGTCTGCTCGGTGCCACCGCTGACGCTCAGCTCGGTGGCGCTGGAGAGCGCCTTGCTGCCGTAAAGCAGCTGCTCATTGTCCACCCGCTGCCCCGGACGGAAGTACTGACCCACCAGGGTCGGGTTGTAGACGCTGGCGGCATCGGCGGAATCCTTGAAGGTCCTCTGGCCGAGCTTCTTGGCGATCGCCGAGAAGCCGAAGCGCTGCGACATGTTGAACTGCGGCCGGCCGATCTGGCCCCGCTTGGTGGTGATGATCACCACGCCGTTGGTCGCCTTGGAGCCGTAGATCGCGGCCGCCGAACCGCCCTTCAAGATCTCGACCTTCTCGATATCCGAGGGGTTGAGGTCGGCCAGCCGATTGGTCGGGTTGTCCTGGTTGGAGGCGTTGCCACCAGCCGCCGCCGCCGTCACCGCGTTCTGTCCGTTGGCGATCGATGAGTTGCTGATGACGATGCCATCGACCACGAACAGCGGGTCGGACCCCGCGTTGATGGTCGAGATGCCGCGCAGGTTGATCTGGATGCCGCCGCCCGGCGCGCCGCCGTTGGCCTGGATGTAGGCGCCGGGCACCTTGCCCTGCAGCGCCCCTTCCAGCGTCTGCGAGTGGGTCCGCTGCAGCTCGTCGGCACCCACCGTGGTGACCGCGTTCGGGAGGTTCTGCTTCTCGACGCCGGTCGCCTGGCCGGTGACCACGATCTCCTCCAGCTTGAGGAAGTCGCGGGCCAGCGCGATGCTGACCGTCCCCTCATCGGCGCCGACCTTGATCTGCCGGCGCTTGAAGCCGATGAACCGGATGAGGAGAGTGACCTCCCCTTCGGGGGCGTTGGCGATCAGGAAGCTGCCGTTGTCCTTGGTATAGCCGCCGAGCCTGGTGCCGGGGATCGTGATGGCGGCGCCGGTGATCGGACCGCCAGTAGCGGAATCGGTCACCGTGCCGGTGATAACTCGTGTCTGGGCGGCGATTGGCCTGCCGAGCAGGGCAAGCAAGACCACACCCAACCACACCAACCGAGGCTTCATAGGCCCTCCGCGGGTAGCGTTCTGGCATTGAACTTGGGAACTGCGAGCGAGACTGGGCACTGGTGGGAAGACCGATTTACGGTTTGGGACCAATGCTGTCAAGATTCGTTCACCGTTCCTGCGGGCCCTCGAACGCGTTGACGGACCACGCACACCGATGCATATTCATGCCCTCATGCCATCCGTGACCTTCCTCCGCCAGCACTCCGCCGCCGCCGATTGGGCGGGGATTTGTTGCTGCATGCCGGCCTGTATGGGCACGTCGATGTGTAATTGCATCGGCAACGACGGGGGGTTCTCCTGAGTACGGCATAGACAGTCCAGCTTTCTGTCGACCGGCCCACGGGAGATTCCCGCGGGCCGTTTTCGTTTTGGCACCCTGCCAGCGTGGCGCGCCCATCCGGCCGCAGCCGCGGGGCATCAGCACACGGGACGGACGAGCATGGCGGACACCTCAGCACCCACGATTTCAGAGGCGACGGACACCGAGGCGTTCGTCGGGTGGACGCTCGACCGGTTCGGGCACCAGCCGATGGTGCTCACGACCCAGTTCGGCATGGAGGGGTGCGCCCTGATCGACCTGTACGCCTCCCATGGGCGGCCGCTCACGGTCGCCTATCTGGACACGATGTTCCTCTTTCCGGAGACCTATGCGCTTCGCGACCGGATGGCGGCACGCTACCCCCATCTGCGGTTCGAGAACCGCGGCACCACGCTCACCCCGGAGGCGCAGGCCGAGCGGTACGGCGACGAACTCTGGACCCGCGACCCCGATCGCTGCTGCCAGCTCCGCAAGGTGGACCCGATGCGCGCGGCGCTGGCGGGCGCCGAAGTATGGATCACCGGCATCACCCGCAAGCAGTCGGCGGCGCGGTCAGACACGCCACTGATCGGCTGGGACTGGCAGTTCCAGCTGCTCAAGATCAGCCCGCTGGCCAACTGGGACCGGAAGCGGGTCTGGGAGTACGTGCAGTCGCACGATGTGCCGTACAACCCGCTGCACGAGCGGGGCTACCCGAGCATCGGGTGCGTGCAGTGCACCCGCGCAGTGGTGGGCGCGGACGTCACCGAGTACACCCGGCTCGGACGGTGGGACAGCACGGGCAAGACCGAATGCGGCCTGCACAGCAACGGCAGCGGAATCTGAATCGAGAGGATGGGACCGGATGGACCGGACCGGCAAGAAGCACGAGCAGGAATCGAAGGTCGAGATCGCCAAGCGCGAGGGACGGCAGTTGCGCGGCACGATCGCCGAGACACTCGCGTCGGAGGCGACCCACTTCGGGCACGACGACCTGCAGCTGCTCAAGTTCCACGGCACCTACCAGCAGGACGATCGGGACCTGCGGAAGGCCCGCGGCAATGACGAGGAGAAATCCTACTCATTCATGATCCGGGTGGCGTTGCCGGCTGGGCTGCTGACCTCTGAGCAGTACCTCGCCTTCGACGACCTCGCGGGCACCCACGCCAACGGCACCCTGCGGATCACCACCCGGCAGGGGTTCCAGTTCCATGGGGTGCTCAAGGGGAATCTCAAGCCGACGATCGCGGGGATCAACCACGCGCTTGCCACCACGATCGCGGCCTGCGGAGACGTCCGCCGCAACGTGATGGGATGCCCGGTCGACCTCGATCATCCCGCGCATGCGGCGGTGCGCCGTGCGGCGGAGCGCATCGCCGATGAACTCAACCCCAGATCACGAGCCTACTACGAGCTCTGGCTCGACGAAGAACGGCAGGTCACCACCCAGGAAGAGGAACCCTTCTACGGCAAGCAGTATCTGCCGCGGAAGTTCAAGGCGGGCGTGGCGCTCTCGACCGACAACTGCATCGATATCTACGCCCAGGACGCCGGGCTCCTCGCCGTGGTCGACGGAGACACGATCCGCGGCTTCAACCTGCTGGTCGGCGGCGGCCTGGGCATGACGCACGGCAAGGGCGACACCCTCGCTCGCCTGGCCGAGCCGCTCGGCTTCGTGGCGGAAGAGCATGGGGCCGCCGCGATCCGGCACGTGGCCGCGATCTTCCGCGATCACGGCAACCGCGCCGATCGCCGGCATGCGCGGCTCAAGTACCTGATCAACGAATGGGGCATCGACCGGTTCCGGGAGGAGTTCCGGCGCCGGGCGGAGTTCCCGCTCGAGCCGGCGGTGGATCTCCCTGCCCCCGCCTTCCACGACCACCTCGGCGCCCACCGCACCAGCGACGGAAGCTGGTTCTACGGGGTGTTCATTCAGAGCGGGCGCATCGCGGACACCGAACGCCAGCCGCTCCGGACCGCGCTCCGCCAGGTGATCGAGCGCTTCCGGCCCGGTCTCGCACTCACCGGCCAGCAGAATCTGCTGTTCACCGGCCTCACCGAGACCACCGTGCACGCCATCGAGCAGGCGCTACGTGAGGCGGGAGTGTCGCCGGCGGGCGAGCTTGCCGCTGCGCGCCGCTACTCCATGGCGTGCCCCGCGCTCCCCACCTGCGGTCTCGCGGTCGCGGAATCGGAGCGATCAATGCCGTCGCTGCTGGATCAGTTCGAGCAGGAGCTGGCGGCACTGGGCAGGCGGGACACGCCGATCACCATTCGGATGACCGGCTGCCCCAACGGCTGCGCCCGGCCCTACACTGCCGACATCGCCTTCGTCGGACGCTCCCTCGGCCTGTACCAGATCTACGTCGGCGGGAGTCTGGCGGGGAATCGCGTGGCTGACCTCTACATGGCACAGGTGAAGGAGGCGGATCTGCTGAACGCTCTTCGGCCGCTGCTCACCCGCTGGGCCACTGAAGGGTCGCCTGACGAAGGACTCGGCGACTTCTATCAGCGCCTCCTGCCGCGAGATACGCCGAGGCAGTCGATCACCGGCAAGGAGAGCCCGACGTCGGGCCTGGTGCAGCTCGGAGGTGCTACGTGAGCACGCGAACCGCGATTCTGCTCGCCGCGCATGGCGCGCGCCGGGATCCGGCTGCGAATGCTCGAGTGCGGGAGCTGGCCGCCGGCCTGCGATCACGCGGAGCCGCGGAGGAGGTGGCCGTTGGCTTCCATCAAGGCGAGCCCGGATTCTCGGAGGCGCTGAATTCGCTGAGTGCGGACCGGGTGCTGGTGCTGCCGCTGTTCACGAGCGCGGGCTACTACACCGAGGAAGTGCTGCCCGCCGCGATCGCATCGGGGCGCCCCGGCCGCCTGGTCCGCCAATCGGCGCCGCTCGGCACGCATCCGAAGCTTGCCGCGCTGGTGGCGGCGCGCATCCGGACGGTGGCAGCGGCGGAGCGGCTGGACCTCGCCGAGACGAGCGTGCTGCTTGTCGGGCACGGCACGCCACGCAACCCGAGGAGCCGGCTGGCGACGCTGCATCTGGCCGAGGCGCTGGTCTCATCCGGAGGCGCGGAGGAGGTCGGCTGCGGGTTTCTCGATGATGAGCCCGGTATCGAGAAGGCGCTCGCCTCGCTCAGGCATCCATCGGTCGTCGTCATCCCGTTCCTCATTGGCGGCGGCTCCCACGCCCTCGAGGATCTCCCCCGTCGTCTCGGTGATGCGGGAGGGCGTCGAATCGTGCTGGACATTCCGGTCGGTGGGTACGACGGACTCCAAGCGCTGCTGCTCGAGATCGCGCGCGCGGAGCTGCCGGCGGCGGGAGAGGGTCCGACCCTTCCTCCTGGCAGCGTCGCGCTGGTCGGCGCGGGCCCGGGCGATCCCGGCCTCATCACCGTACGGGGCCTCACTCTGCTGCGCGCTGCCGATGTCGTGCTCCACGACCGGCTCGCTGCACCGGAGCTGCTCAGCGAAGTGCGGCGCGACGCGGTGGTGATCGATGTCGGCAAGCTGCCGGGCGGCGAAGGCGCCAGCCAGGAGCGAATCAACGCCCTGATCGTCGAGCATGCGCTCGCTGGTCGCTCGGTGGTGCGGCTCAAGGGCGGCGATCCCTTCGTGTTCGGCCGAGGCTCCGAGGAGCTCGACGCCTGCGCGACGTTCGGCGTCCCCTGCACCGTCGTCCCCGGAGTCACCAGCGCCATCGCCGTTCCCGCGGCGGCGGGGATTCCCGTCACGGCGCGGGGCGAGTCGCGTTCGTTTGCGGTGATCACCGCGCATGGCGAAGGGGGCGAGAAGCCGGACGCCATTCGCAAGCTCGCCGCGAACTCGGAGATCGAGACGCTGATCGTGCTCATGGGGCGCTCGGTGCTGCGGGAACTCGCCGACGACATGATCGCCGCCGGCCGTGACCCGGAGACGCCAGCCGCCTGCGTGCAGAGCGGAACCACGGCGAAACAGCGGGTGACCGCGGGGACGCTCGCGACGATTGCCGATGCCGCGGACCGCGACGGGCTGGTCGCGCCGGTTGTGATCGTGGTCGGGAACGTTGCGGCGCGGGCCGTGGGGACGGGTGTGCCGTGCTGAGCATTCTGTCGCTCGATCACGGCCGCTCCAGCGTGTCAGAACGGGAGCCGTTTGCGCTCACGAAGGAGGAGCGCGCCCGGCTCAGCCGTATCGTGCGACGGGCGTGCGGGTGCCAGGTCGCGTTTCTGGTGACCTGCAACCGGGTGGAGCTGATCGTGTGGAGTGATCACGCGGAGGCGCGGAGCGCGCGCGAGGGCGTCATCGCTCTTGGAGGAAGGCTCGCGCCCGGGATTGGAGAACGATTCGTCGCCGCGGCGACTCACTACCACGGCGACGATGCGGCGCGACACCTGCTCCGGGTAGCCGCCGGGCTCGAATCACAGGTCGAGGGTGATGTGCAGGTGCTGGGGCAGGTGCGCGTTGCCTATGCCGATGCCGCCGAGTCAGGCAGCGTCGGCCCCGAGCTGCACCGGCTCTTCCAGACCGCACTGCGGGCGGGAAAGCGGGTCCATCACGAGACGCAATTCGGGCGGCGCAAGGCGTCGGTGGGCACGGCGGCAGCGAAGCTGGTGGCGCACCGGCTGGGACTGGCTGAGTCGCCGGCCGGCGCGGTGAGGCACGAGGTCGTCCTGCTGGGCGCAGGCAAGGCGGCCGAGGGAGCGGCGCGGGCACTGACGGCACTCGGCGTCCGCCTGACAATCGTCAACCGGGATCGCGCGCGGGCGGATATGCTGGCGAGAGAAGTCGGCGGGCGGGTCGTTCCATTCGATGATTGTCACGCCGCGGTGGCCGCCGCCGATGCGGCGATCCTCGCGACCGGCGCCGCGGAGCCGATCGTCCTCGCCCCGCTCCTTCAAGCGGCGCGGGCGGCGGCAGGGCGGAGTACGCGTCCGCTGCTGCTGGTCGACCTCGCCTTTCCGCGGAACGTCGAACCGGCCGCTGGTGACCTCGAGGGGGTGACACTGCTCGGCCTGCAGGATCTCGCGGAGCCCGGTGAGGCTGGCTCGGAGAGTAACATCGCGCGCCGATGGGCGGAGCTGATCATCGAGCAGGAGGCGCAGACATTCCGGGCGTGGCTGCACTCGCGCCGTGCGCGATGCATGGGCGCCGCATGATCGTCACGCTCACGCTCTCACCCGGCTCGCTTCCCGGGCTGGTCGCCGGCATCGATCGGCTCGGCCACCAGGC
>DAINRP010000166.1:0-7107 GCA_036741755.1 Gemmatimonadales bacterium | reverse complement strand
CCTCCACCTGGCGCCAGCACCCGGCGAGCCAGGGAGGCGCCGCCTGCTGGGCGGCGAGCCCGCGGGGCAACCCCGCGAGGGCGAGTATCACGAGCCATGGTACGGACGCCAGCCGACGCCGCCCGGCTGCAGCGGAATCAGCGATTGTCGTAGACGAAGCTGTTGAGTTGCGCAATCGTGACAGCCTGTTCCGCCACCTGCCATGCCAGCAGATCGCCGATGGTGATGACGCCGGCAAGCCCGGCCTCGCCGATGACTGGAAGGTGCCGGATGCGCCGCGTGGTCATCTGGGAGGCGCATTCCTCCACGGTGATATCGGCCCGTGTGGTCACCAGGTGACGGGTCATCACGTCGGCCACGGGCGTGCTGGACGGGTCGCGCTGTTCGGCGACCACTCGGCGCATGAGGTCTCGCTCGGTGAAGATGCCAACGAGTTCACCCTCGGCCAGCACCAGCACGGCGCCAATGCCGCGTGCGTTCATGATCTGGGCGGCTTCGAGAACGGTGGCAGTCGGGGCTACGGTGACGGTTTCAACGCCCTTCCGAGCGAGGATATCGCGAACGGCCGGCATAGGCACCACCCTGATAGGGAATAAGCCGATACTACTGAACTGTACGGTATCCCGCCAGCCGCCACGGGTCGGCGTCAGACCTCGCGGGCCATCAGCCAGTCGACCTGCGGGTCATCGCCGAGCACGAACGTGGTCTGGCCAGCTACCACGAATCCACATTTCCGGTAGAACGCCACCGCCCGGGGATTCTCCTGCCAGACGGTAAGCCAGAGATAGCTGGCCCCATCCCGGCGCGCGGTATCCAGCAGCGCGGCCATTAACGGTTGCGCGACGCCCCGCCCGATCCAGACCTGCTCCAGGTAGAACCGCGAGAGGAACCGCCCGGCGTCCGACGGAAGCTGGGGCGGAGGTGCCCGCCGACTCAACTGGGCGAATCCCGCCGGGATCCCGTCAACTTCGGCGATCAACGTCGTCATGTCGGGATCGGCGAGCTCCTCCGCCTGCAGGGCAGGGCCGAAGTTGGCCGCAAGATACCGCGTGATATTCTCCGGGGTGTTCTGAACCGCGTAGGTATCGCGAAAGGTGCGGGCGCCGAGTTCCGCGAGCATCGCAGCGTCGGTGGGCTGACCGCGTCGGATGATGAGGTCGGGCGGCGGAGTCACGTCTGGCGCTCGCCCTCAACCACCGTCGTCCCCCAGCCATCATAGGCCCCGCCGGTCCGTTCGGCCAGCGCGGTAAAGCGGGTGCGCCACCGCCGCAGCTCCGCCAGTTCCGGGCGCATGACTCGGGTGGCGAGGCAGAGCCAGCAGCCATCAGTCTCGGTCGGGCGCACCTCAGTGATGAACCCCCCGGCCTGGAGATCGGCGGCGAGGGCCGCCGCCTGTGTGGCCGTCTCCACGTAGAGGAAGAACTCGACCTCGTGCGGCTCCGAGAGATCGGATCCGGCGCGCACCAGTTCCTCCAGGGTCTCGGCGTCGGGATCCATGGATACCCGCGAGCGCTGGGTGCCGCGCACCAGCAGGTAGATCCCGACAAACCCGAGCACGACGAGGAGCGAAAGAGGCATGGCTCAGACCGGCCCCGGGAGCACCCGGGCTGCGACATGCCCAAAGGCGTCCTCGACTCCCGCGCCCGTCGCGGCGCTGGTGCGGATGATGGTCCATCCCTCGGAGGCGAGCATGGTCAGCTCCGCCGGGTCGAGCGTCCACTGGTCGGCGCGATCCTGCTTGTTGAGCAGCAGCACGAATGGCAGGCCGGGCATCCGGTCCGCGACCGTGTGCTGCAGTCGCCTGGCGACGTCGAGCGTCGGCCCCCGGGTGCCGTCGGCGACCAGCAGATAGGCCGCGGCGCCGCGGAGATAGCGGAGCCGGGTGGTCCGGAGGTCGGTTTCTCCCTCGATGTCCCAGAGGACCAGATTCACCTCGTCTTCCCCGACCCGGACCGGCTTGCGGTCGATCTTGACGCCGATCGTGGTCAGATACCGCTCCGAGAACACCCCCTCCACGAATCGCCTCACCAGGCTGGTCTTGCCGACGCCCGCCGCGCCAATCATGCAGACCTTGCGCTCGTAGACCGTCATGCCCGTGTCCGCGGGCGCCACTGAAAGCGCGCGAGGGAGACCCGCCCCCGTTCGTCGACGTAGACCCCGTCGGCGATGAGCCGGAAACGCTGTTCCAGACCGCCGGCGCCGGGCGGCAGGCTGATGCGACCGGCGGAGTTGATCACCCGCTGCCAGGGGAGGGCGGTACTGCCTGACAATGCGTGGAGCGCATAGCCGACCTGGCGGGCGGCCCGGGGCCGCCCGGCCAGCGCCGCCACCTGTCCGTAGGTGGCCACCCTGCCGCGCGGGATCCGTCGGACGACGGCATAGATCCGGGCGTAGCTAGCGGAGCCCGGGCTGCCCATTGCCGCCGGCCCGCTCCGCGATCCGCCGGAGGTGGTGCGCCGTGTGATAGACGGTGAATGCGAGCATCTCGCGAACCGTCAGGAGGCCGAGAATGGGGTGGGGCAGTCGGTGCCGGTCGAGCGCCTCTTCGGGCCAGCGTTGCAGCGCGTTCTGCAGGCCAACTGTCGCGCCCGTCCACATCCTCATGATTTCCGCCCGGCGCGCGGCGGGGTCGCCGGGTGGCGGCTCGGGCGCCGGTGTAAATCGGCCTGCGTCGGCACCCTTCGCAAGGTGGCCGAGATACATCTCCCGAATCTCGGCGAAGGACCGGGAGGAACCGTGATGGTGCCCGAACCGGAGTCCGAGCATCCATCGCGGCAGCTTGAGCGCGAGGCTCAGGGGTTCGGTGGACCCCTGCAGATGGCGTACATGTCCCGCCGGCGACCAGGCGGTCCCCTGCGGCGCGAAGAATACCGGGTCGGGCAGCGTGGAGAGGAACGCCGTCCCTGAGGCGAGCAGGGCGCCCAACGCATGTCCCAGGTCGGCACCGGTGACGGGCGTGCCCGTCGCAAAGGCGGGAATCATGCGGACAAACTTAGGGGCGCACCGTGCGGTCAGCCAGTCGAACGCGTCAGCGAGCGATGCCTTCGTTTGCGCGATCGGCGGGCAGGCGAACTCAGGCCGGTGTGGTTCCGTGCTGCTGCAGGTCGAGTTCGTACACCAGAAACTGCTCGTCGCGGCGATAGCCCAGCGCTTCGTAGAGCCGCTGCGCGGGAGTGTTATCCCGTGCCGTCTGCAGGAAGATTCCCCGGGCGCCGGTCGCCAGCCCCAGCTCCCGAGCCCGCTCCATCAGCCCGTGGCCGACCCGACGTCCGCGCGCTGCCGGGATGACGTAGAGGTCGTTGAGCAGCCACAGCCGACCAGGTACCACCGCAGTCGAGGTGAAGACCGGATACAGTTGCACAAAGCCGAGCCCGGCCCCCTGCTCCTCGGCCAGGTAGATCGTGGAATCACCTCGGCTGAGCCGCTCGGCGATAAAGGCGCGGGCGAGCGGAAGATCCGGAGCCAATCGGTAGAATTGCCGGTAGGCGTCGAACAGTGGGGCAACCTGATCGAGGTCGGCGCTCGTGGCCTGCCTGATCTGCATGCGATCCCTCCCTCAGCGGGTCGAAACGAAGTCCAGTCGTTCGTGCGCCGCTCGCCCCCAGTGTCTTCCCTGGTCTATCGTGCAGTCCGGGACGGCGGGATTGGTCAGGTGGCCGGGGGGGGCTCGGCGAGCAGGGCGCGAAGATCGAGCGGTCTGGTGTACATCGCCAGTTCGCCGCTGGGAGAGACGGGCCACTCGTCACGAGGCCGGTCGCGGTACAGCTCCACGCCGTTGCCATCGGGGTCCCGGAGGTACAGCGCCTCACTCACCCCGTGGTCGCTGGCGCCGTCGAGCGGAATACCCGCCGTGACCAGCCTGCGCAGCGCGTCCCCCAGGGTCGCGCGGTCCGGATAGAGGATCGCGAGGTGATAGAGGCCGGTGCTGTCCCGAGGCGGTGGCGATCCGCCCTCGCTCTCCCAGGTGTTGAGCCCGATGTGATGATGGTAACCACCGGCACTGAGGAATGCCGCCGAGGAACCGAATCGCTGTGTCAGCGTGAAGCCTAGCACGCCACAATAGAATCCGAGCGCGCGCTCCAGATCCGCCACCTTGAGATGCACGTGGCCGATCGCCACCTGCGGATGAATCGTGGGGCTGGTCACCGGGGGATGTCCGGGCGCTCAGGCCAGTTTCGCAAGGGCTGCCGCCGCGATGATTCCATCCTCGGCGGAGGTCATGCCGCTGATGCCGATGGCCCCGATCAGATGCCCCTCGACGATGATCGGCACTCCCCCTTCCAGTGCCAGCGTCGCCGGCACCGTCAGCAGGGCATGCCGTCCGCCGGCGATGCCATCCTCGATGGCCTTGGTCGGCCGCTTCATGCGGGCGGCGGTCCGCGCCTTGGCGATCGCAATCTCCTGACTCGCGGGCTGGGTTCCGTCGATGCAGTGGAAGAGGATGAGCCCGCCACTGGGATCGACCAGCGCGATCGCCACCGTCCAGTTGCGCCGGCTCGCTTCGGCCTCTGCCGCGGCGGCCAGCCGCTTTGCGCCCTCGAGGGTCAGCACGCGGGTATGCCGGAACAGCGTCATGATGAACGGGGCTGGAGGAGGTTGTCTCGGGTCGGTGGGAAGCTAATCAGCCGTCGGGCTGCCGGTCAGTCGCTGCGGGGTGGTATGGGAATGGCCGGGCGCCCCGAGGGGTAGACCTCGCAGCGCGCACCACGCTCGCTGTACAGTACGCAGAACGCTCCCCGGCTTCGCCACTTCTCGGACCATACCGACATCACGACCCGGTCACTCCCGCTGAAGTGGGGAGCTGGGCTCGGATCGTCGGTTGAGCGCACGTGGCTATGCACGGTGCCAATCCACTGCGGAGGACCACAGGTCGCGAGCGAGAGTTCGGCAGGGGCGTTCAGGGAGTCGCCCGGCGCGTCGTCGAGGAGGATGACCTGCTCGATGCGGACCGTGTCGAGTCCCAGGCTCCCGCCGAGACAGCCGACGTGCTCCCGGTTGGCGGCGATGCTCTCGGCCCAGAGCCGTGCGAGGCTGTCCTGCGCGGCGGGAGCAATGATCCAGGAGGGAAGGCCCTGCGCCAGCAGGGCTGACGGGAGGGTGCAGAGGAGGAGCAGGGCGGCGGACGTCAGGGTGCGTCCTCCCGAGTCAGCCCGCACGTGCCGCCGTGGCGGGAATCAGCAGCCCCGCAGCCAATGCAGCGATCGGGGCGATAATTGCGAGAATCAGTCCCTTTCCACCGAAGCCAAACGACAGCCCCACGAACGCGGCCGCGCCCGCCGGGGCGCCGCTGAGGACGAGCAGGATGCCGAGCATCGATGCCCCGGTCGCGAGGGCGGCCAGAGTCCTGATGAGCCTGGAGGCCTGCGGCCCGGCAAGTGCCAGGACGAGCATGGCGAGGAAGCTCAACCAGGCGCCGGACTGCAGAGCGGGGTACGCGTAGGTCAGTCGCTGAAATCGGGGCTCGGCTCCGGACGCCGCCTGACAGAGCGGGTCGGCGCCGTGCAGGGGGAACCAGCGGCAGCTGGCGAGGCCCGAGCCGTCGGCGGCGAGATGCGCGATGCCGTTGGGAGCGAGGCGGTACCGCGTGGAGTCGGGGCCGATGGCGCTGCCCCATCCCCGGGTGGAGGCCTGATGGGCACAAAGGGCTGCCGTCAGCAGCAGTGCGATCGCCGACAGTCGCCTGACCGCTGGGCTCATGAGGCGGGTGGCCTCAGAACTCACGCTTCTTCATGTCCTTGAAGAGGCGGGTCGTCTCGTTGTCCTGCTCCGGCGGCCGCTGCCGCAGCGTGCTGTCGTACTGAGCGTCCCGGTCCTTCCGAAGGGGCGCGACCTTGCCTGCATGCTTCTTGAGCAGCTTGGCCAGCTTCTGCTCTTCGCGCTTGGACATGAGTACTCCGGCAGAATATGGGCTTCGCGCCGGGACTCCTCCCGGCCTTCTCACGCCAAAAAACTAGAACCCTGTCCCGCGAGGTGGAAGTCTGTCGTGGGGGACGTCACCGGACATTGGACCGCAGGGCTCAGGCGAACGCGTTGGTATCGAGCCACCGGCGCAGCCTGGCGTCGAGCGTCGGCTCGTCCTGCTCCGGTACCTGGCGGATGGCCTCGCAGCGGCGCAGGCCGCTCATGAGATACCACATCGGAGCCCCGCCGGTGTTTTCGGGATCGGCGTCGCCGTCATAGGTGACGAAATGGAATTCGCGGCCACGGTGGAAGACACGGTGCTGGTCGATTCGGAGCCGGGTCATCGATACTCGCTCAGGGAAAGTCCGCCGGCGGAAGGCCGGGGCTGCGTACAGGGGAGTACCCTGTGCGATGGCGGGAAATATAGCGGAGTGGCGGCACCCTCGGTGCCTCGGGCACCACCACTGGCGCGCTCAATTCGGCTTCCGGCCTGTGGAGGAACTGCCGCCTCCGCTCCCGGGCCGCCGGGGCGGCTGACTCCGACCGCGATTTCTGGCACCGCCCTCGCCTCCGGGGCGGGAGGAGGACGGCGCGCCGCCTCGGCGAGCACCAGGCTGGGCATCCTGAGTCGAGCGCCGGTCCTGCTTCGCCTTGGCGCGGGCGCGCTCCTCCGCCTTGCGGGCACGGATGGCGGCAATCCGCTCGGCCTGGGGCACCTCCAGCTGGCCCTCGGGCCTGGCGGTGTAATCGAAGTCAGGCACCGTGACTCTCGGCAGTCGCTTGCCGATCGCCCGCTCGATGTTGCGGAGATCACCTTCCTCCTGCTGCGAGACGAAGGTGAAGGCGTCCCCCGTCGCCTCGGCCCGCGCCGTGCGGCCGACCCGGTGGATGTAGTCCTCGGGCACGGCCGGCACGTCGAAGTTCACCACGTGGCCGAGTTCCTCCACGTCGATGCCGCGGGCGGCGATGTCGGTCGCGACGAGCACCCGGTACTTGCCGCTCTTGAATCCGGCCAGCGCCTCGGTCCGCTGCGGCATGGAACGGTTGCCGTGAATGCGCTCCGCCTTGATGCCGCTGCGGACCAGGTACTTCATCAGCCGGTCCGCGCGGTGCTTGGTACGGGTGAAGACCAGCGCCTCCTGCATCTCGCCGCGGTTGAGCAGCGCCAGGAACAGCGCGGACTTGAGCTCCTGCGAGACCGGGTAC
>DAINRP010000165.1:0-7139 GCA_036741755.1 Gemmatimonadales bacterium | reverse complement strand
CATGGCGGAGCGACGCTGGTGGGGTTCGCGCCGGAGCTGCCCGGCGTCTCGCCGTTCACCATCGAGGACTGGGGCCGCTATCCGGCGTGCCACCTGGGGCAGGAGAAGTTGTGGGAGCTGCGCAATCGGATCCAGGCGATCAGCGCCAACGAACGCCCCCAGGGCGTGGTCATCACCCACGGCACTGACACCATCGAGGAAACCGCCTACCTGCTGGCCCGCACCCTCGATCCCGACCTGCCGGTCGTCATTACTGGCGCCATGCGCACCTCGAGCGACGAGGGGTGGGACGGTCCGCGCAATCTGACCGACGCCGCCCGGGTCGCGGCCCACCCCGCGAGCCGCGGGCGCGGCACGATGGTGGCATTCGCGGGGTCGGTGTTCGACGGACTGGAAACGGCAAAGATCCAGGCGACGGCGCTCGACGCGTTTGCCGCGCCGCATGCCGGGCCGGTCGCGAGCGTCGGCGCCGAGGGAGTGCGCTATACCGTCGGGCCAAAGCGGCGCCGGATCGCGGAGCCGGCCCGCCTCGCGGCGCGGGTCGCGCTGATCCCGATGACGATCGGGGACCAGGGGGAACTGCTGGACCTCGCGCGCGACGGGCACGACGGCGTCGTGGTCGTCGCCTTCGGTAGCGGCAACGTGCCGCCGGGCGCCGTGCCGGCGATCAAGCGCTGGCTCGCGGACCGGAAGCCGGTGGTGCTGGCGAGTCGCTGCCTCTATGGCGAAGTGACCCCGGCCTACGCCTTTGAAGGTGGTGGCGCCACGCTGGTCCGTGCCGGCGTGATCCCCGCCGGCGCGAGGACACCCGCGCAGGCGCGGCTCGAACTCACAATCGCCCTCTCGGCCGGGATCGGATACGGCGGATGAAGTTCCCCGAGCGGCTCGCCATCCCGGAGGACGTCCTCGAGATCGCCCGCACCCTCGAAGCGGCGGGCTGTGAGGCGTGGTGCGTCGGCGGCGCCATCCGGGACACGCTGCTGGGGGTGGAGAACACCGACTACGATATCGCCACCTCGGCGACGCCGGACGTGATCCAGCGGCTCTTCAAGCACACCGTGAACGTGGGCGAGCGGTTCGGCACCGTCGCGGTCCGCACCCGGCGCCGCTATCACGAAGTCACCACCTTCCGCAAGGATGTGACGACCGACGGCCGTCACGCGGTGGTCGAGTTCGGGGTCTCGCTCGAGGACGATCTCGCCCGCCGCGACTTCACCATCAACGCCATCGCCCACCACCCGCTCCGGCACCAGTGGCGCGATCCGTTCTACGGCGCCCTCGACATCCAGGCAAAGCTGATCCGTGCCGTCGGCGAGCCGGAGACCCGCTTCCGCGAGGACTATCTCCGCATCCTCCGCGCGCTGCGCTTCGCCGCCCGGTTCGATTTCGAGATCGATCCGCGCACCTGGGAGGCGTTGTGCGCCACCTCCGAGGGTCTGGCCCAGCTCTCGGCCGAGCGGGTACGGGAGGAGTGGTACAAGGGGCTGCGAACCGCGCGCTCGATCCCGCGGCTCATCGAACTGTGGATCAGCAGTGGTGGCGCGGCGGTCTGGCTCCCCGAACTGCTGGCCGATCCAACCTCGCGGCCGACGCCGATGGTCTCCCCGACGGGGTCGCCGCTGGTGCAGCGGCTCAGCCACGTCGGACGCATGCCGGAGCGCACCGCCGCCCTCATCGCGCTGCTGGATGCGCGCGGGGCCGATCTCCCCCGCGACCCGGTGCTGCTCACGGCGCTGCTCGCCATCAATCCCGTGGCGGTGCTGAGCCGGCTCAAGGCTCCCAACGCCGAGATCGCCCGGGCGATGGCCGTGCTCACCGGACCGGCGGAGCCGGCGGACCACTCGCTGCTCGGGGTCCGGCGCTGGATGGCGGCGGTCGGCGACGCGGCCGACGACCACACCACGCTCTGGCGGGTGCGGCATGGCGCGCTCCCGCTCTGGGAGCCGGTGATGCGCGGCATCCGGGAACGGAACGAACCGCTCACCCGGAAGCAGCTCGCGGTGACCGGCAACGATCTGCGCGAGATCGGCATCGCCCCGGGGCCGCAGATGGGCGAGGTGCTCGACCGGCTGCTGTCGCTGGTCGTGGATGACCCCGCGCTCAACCGCCGGGAAACCCTGCTCGCCCGGGCCAGGAGCCTCACGTGAGCGCGCTGCTCTTCGCGCTCATCGCGGCGCTGGGGAACATCGCCGGCGGTTACGCGGTGGTGCGCCACGAACGGCGGAGCCTCGCGGTCATCGAGCAATTCGTCGCCTTTGGCGCGGGCTTCATGCTCGCCGTGGCGCTGCTCGAAGTCGCCCCGGAAGCGATCGCCCGGCGCAGCGATGCGGCGATCTACATCCTCCTCGGCTACCTGGCGGTGCATCTCGCCCAGCATGTGTTCGTGCCCCATTTCCATTTCGGCGAGGAGACCCACCGCGTCAGCGCGCGGCAGGGGGTGTCGGCGCTGCTGGGACTCCTGCTGCACACCTTCTTCGATGGGGTGGCGATCGCCAGCGGATTCCTGGTGTCGAACCACCTCGGACTGCTGCTCTTCCTCGCCGTCTTCTTCCACAAGTTGCCGGAGGGCCTCGCCATGTCGAGCGTGATGCTCGCCGGCGGGCAGAGCCGGATGCGCGCGCTGGGAGCCTCGGGGCTGCTCGGCATCGCCACCATCCTCGGGGTGATCCTGACGGAGGTGAGTGCGCCGCTCGCCGATCACGGACTTGCCATCTCCGCTGGCGTCACGCTGTACGTCGCCGCTTCCAATCTGGTCCCCGAATTCCAGGCCCGCCGCGGCTGGCGCCTGCCCACCAGCTTCTTCGGAGGCGCGGCGATGTTCTTCGTCACCCGGCTCCTGGTCGAGGCGGCGGGGCTCCGGTGACCGCGCCCTCGCTGTTCGCCGCACCGGAGCCGCTGGCCGCCCGCATGCGGCCGCGCACGCTCGACGAATGCCTCGGCCAGGAAGAGCTGCTCGGCCCGGGCCGGGCGCTGGGCGATGCCATCCGCCGGGGCGATGTCGGCAGCGCCATCTTCTGGGGGCCGCCGGGAACCGGCAAGACCACCATCGCCCGGCTCATCGCCCAGCACACCGATCGCGAGTTCGTCGAACTCTCCGCGGTGCTCGACGGCGTGGCACGGGTGAAGGAGATCATCAAGGAGGCCGAAGGCCGCCGAGTGATGGGGCGGGGCACCGTGCTCTTCTGCGATGAGATCCACCGCTTCAACAAGGCGCAGCAGGATGCCTTCCTGCCGCATGTGGAACGGGGGACGGTGACGCTGATCGGCGCCACCACGGAGAACCCCAGCTTCGAGCTCAACGGCGCGCTGCTCTCCCGCTGCCAGGTGTTCGTGCTGCGGCCGCTGTCGGCCGACACGATCCGCAAGCTGCTGGAGCGGGCGGTGACCGAGCGGGAGCGCGGGCTCGGCCATCTCGAACTCAGCGTCGAGCCCGATGCCCTCGCCCTGCTCGCCGAACAGTCCGATGGCGACGCCCGGCGCGCGCTTACCGTCCTCGAGAATGCCGCGCGGCTGGTGGGGCCGCGCGGCGTCATCACCGAAGCGGAGATCGTCCAGGCGCTCGGCCGCCGGGTCGCGGCCTACGACAAGAGTGGTGAGTCCCACTTCAACATCCTGAGCGCCTATCACAAGTCGCTCCGCGGCAGCGACCCTCAAGCCGCACTGTACTGGATGGCGCGGATGCTGGAAGGCGGGGAAGATCCGATGACGCTTTTCCGGCGGGCGATCGCGATGGCGGCGGAAGACATCGGGCTCGCGGATCCGGAGGCGCTCAAGCTGGCGATCGCCGCCCGCGACGCCTACCACATGCTCGGCCCGCCGGAGGGCTACCTCCCGCTGGCCGAGATGACCATCTACCTGGCGACGGCGCCCAAGTCGAACCGGTCGGCGATGGGGCTGTGGCAGGCGCTCGAGGCGGCGCGCCGGACCCCGGCGGAGCCGGTGCCGCTCCATATCCGCAACGCGCCGACCGGACTCATGAAGGAGCTGGGATACGGCAAGGGCTATCAGTACGCCCACAATTCGGCCACCGGGTACATCCCGCAGGAGTATCTCCCCGAGGCGCTGCGTGACCAGAAGTTCTACGATCCCGGGGAGATCGGCTTCGAGAAGCGGATCCGGGAGCGGATGGAGTGGTGGGCGAAGCAGAAGGGGTAGGGCGGAGCTGCAGGTCCGCCATCGTCGGCGCACCCCGCTATATTGAGGGCATGCGAAAACTCCTCCCCCTGGCGCTGGTCGCCCTGTTCGTGGCGTGTGGACCCGGTACGGTCAACCCGCTCACGCTGCTCCAGCCGAACGTCCGGCTGGATCACCTCTCGCTCCGCAACGTCGGCTTGTCAGGCGGTACGCTCGATCTGGTGCTCGCGTTCCACAATCCGAACAAGATCAACCTGCAGGGGACCCGGGTGCAGGCCGGCCTCGATATCGAGGGGAACCACTTCGGCGACATCGACCTCTCCAACCCCTTCTCGCTGGCCGGCCGCGACACTACGCTGCTCACGGTGCCGATGACCTTCCGCTGGTCGGGGGTGGCTTCCGCGGCGCGGTCGGTGCTGGACTACGGCGCGGTCAACTACGCCATCAAGGGCACCGCCACGATCACGGCGCCGGGGATCACCGCGTTCGACGTGCCGTTCACGGGGCAGGGCAACGTCCCGCTTCTCAAGCCGTAGGCATGCGGAGCCTGACATTCGCAATCTGATCACGATCGAGCCGCCCGCCGAACGCGCCGTCCTGGTCGGCGCGCCGAGGAAGGGCTCGGATGACGCGCAGCACCTGACCGAACATCTCGACGAGCTGGCCCGCCTCGCCGACACCGCCGGCGCCCTGGTCGTGGGCCGGCTCTCCCAGCAGATCGCCTCCCGCAACCCCGCGACCCTGATCGGCGAAGGCAAGGTCGAGGAGTTGCACGCCCTGCTGGAGGCGGAGAAGGGCACCCTCGTGCTGTTCGACGAGGAGCTCACGCCGAATCAGGGTGCCAACCTCGAGAAGGAGCTCAAGGTCCGGGTGATGGACCGCTCCGAGCTCATCCTCGACATCTTCTCGACCCGCGCCCGCACCCACGAGGCCAAGCTGCAGGTCGAGCTGGCGCAGCTCGAGTACCTGCTGCCGCGGCTGGCGCGGATGTGGACCCACCTTTCGCGCATCCGCGGCGGCATCGGTCTCCGAGGCCCGGGCGAGACCCAGCTCGAGACCGACCGGCGGATGATCCGCAAGAAGATCCAGCTGCTGCGCGAGAAGCTGCTGGAGTGGGAGCGGCACCGCGACGTGCTCCGCGCGGGACGCTCGCCGCTGCTCAACGTCGCGCTGGTCGGCTACACCAACGCGGGCAAGTCGAGCGTGCTGCGAATGCTCTCCGGCGAGCACGGCATCCTCGTCGAGGACCGGCTCTTCGCCACCCTCGATACCCTCACCCGGGAAATCGAACTCGGCGACGGTTGCCGGGCCCGGGTCTCCGATACCGTCGGCTTCATCCGCAAGCTGCCGCACCATCTGGTGGCGAGCTTCCGCGCCACGCTGGAAGAGGTGCGGGAGGCCGATCTGCTGCTGCATGTGGTGGACGCCAGCCATCCGGGGTGGGAAGAGCAGATGGTGGTGGTGGACGACGTGCTGGCCGAGATCGGCATCGGCAGCATGCCGGTGATTCCGCTCTTCAACAAGATGGATGCGGTGCCTGATCCGTCCGCCTTCGCGGCCCGGGCCCGGGAGCTCTATCCCGAGGCCCTGCTCGGCACCACCCAGCGGATCGACGGACTGGATCAGGTCAAGAACGAACTGCGCCGCCGGGAGCGGTCGCTCCGGCCGCCCGTCTCGGTGCTGGTGCCGCTGGCGGACGGCGCGCGGCTCGCCTCACTCTATCGGCTGGGTGAGGTGCTGGAGCAGACCATCGACGGGGACTGGCATGTCGTGAGTGTCCGACTGGCGCCCTGGCAGGCGGAGCAACTCCGCAGGGAGGGACTCGAGGTCTCCGCCGAAACGCCCGCACCGCGGAGGGCGGCGGGCTGAGCCTCAGCGGATGAAGTCCGGCGGGCCGAATCTCAGCCCTGCGCCGGTATTCGCGGCCCGGGCGGCCCGCTCCACCGCTTCGGCCAGACCGGGTGGCAGCGAATCCTGTTTCCACCAATTCATCTTCTGCGAATAGACCCACACATACTCGTCCGCATTGCGGAGAGCGTGATAGACGTTGTACTCCAGCCACTTCAGCCGGTCGCCAGGCGCCACCCGCGCGGCCACGCTGTCTCCTGCCCGCTGGTAGATCCCGAGCAGATAGTCCGCGAACACCGCCTGTCCTACCTGCACCCGTTGTTGGTAGGCGGGTTGCAGCTCCGCGGGAAGCAGGCCCAGCGCACCGGTCCTGATCGCCTGCGCGCCCATGCTGAACGCCGTGCTGTCGGCATACCAGTAGGCCCGCTCATTGCCATCCGAGATACAGGTCTTGCCGCTCGCGGCCTCGAGCATCCCGGCGACGAAGGGAGCCAGGAGGCCGTAGTCCGTCCGGGCGAGTGCTCCCTGGCGACTCAACGGGTTCGCGAGCGCGGCGATCCGGTCGAGGTAGCTCATCTGGAACAGGGCGAGGATTGCCAGGTCGGGGAAGCCACCCTGCAGGGCAGTCATGAGTCGCCGTCCCCGGGCCTGCACCTTGGCGGCGTAGTCCTCGAACGAGCGCCCGGGGCCGTGGGGGAGTTTACGGAAATCCCATGGATTGCGGCCGTAGGGCTCGTAGTCCAGCGCGATCCCCCTGAGTCCGGCTGCCTTGGCGGCTCGGGCCATGCGCCAGATGTTGCTTTCCGATACCCGCCAGACGCGATCATCGAACCAGTCCCAGCCTGAGTCCGGGGTGAGATTCATGAGTGCGAAATTGTGTACCAGATGACGGAGGGTCACGCCGTGCAGCAGCGCCGCATCCCGGTTCAGCGCGGTGGTGTCTACGCCTCTCAGCCGAAGTACCGTGGATCCGGTCGAGAACTGCAGCACGACCCCGTCGAACAGGCTGCTGTCCATTCTGGCGGCGTGCGCGGCGATGAAGGAGGGGGAAGGCCGGTCCCATCCGAATTCGATCAGCTTCTTGACAGGCGGTGTCTGCCCGGCGAGCGGATCGCAACGAATCAGCATCAGGCCTGCGGACAACGCCGATGCGATGA
>DAINRP010000164.1:0-7151 GCA_036741755.1 Gemmatimonadales bacterium | reverse complement strand
TTCCGGCAGGAATGCCGCTCCATTGCCCGGCTGAGTCACCCCAACATCCTGGCCATTCACTTCGTGGGCGAAGGGGAGGGGCTGGTCTACTACGCGATGCCCTTCGTGGAGGGGGAGGCGCTGTCCGCGATGCTCCGGCGCACCGGGGCCCTCTCGACGGACCGCGCGCTCGCGATCATGCGGCCGCTGCTCGACGCCCTAGCCCATGCCCACAGCCAGGGGCTGATCCATCGGGACATCAAGCCGGACAACATCATGCTGGAAGCCAGCAGCAGCCGGCCGCTGCTGGTGGATTTCGGGATCGCCAAGCGCATCGATGGTGAGGGCCACAAGACCCAGACCGGGTTCGTGGTCGGCACGCCGCAGTACATGAGTCCGGAACAGGCGCTGGGCCAGGGTGACCTCGATGCGCGTTCCGACATCTATGCCGTCGGCGCGGTGCTCTATCAGATGGTGACGGGCGCTCCTCCGTTCGAGGGGGACAGCTCGCAGGAGATTGTCGGCAAGCACCTGAGCGAGCCGGCGCCGATTGCGACCGCCAAGGACGCCCGGATCCCGGTCTGGCTGTCGAACGTGATCGTGCGCTGCCTGGCGAAGCGGCCGGGCGAGCGGTTCCAGTCGGTGGCGATGCTGCTTGACGCGCTCACGACCGGCCGGCAATCCGGTTCGCAGGACGTGATCAGCGCCGAGCGGATCGCGCGGAAGCTCGAGAGCGAGGACGCCACGGCGATCATGCCGAGTGCGGAGCGTCCCCGCACCGGGGCGCCGGCCGTGACAGCGCAGCCGACCCAGCGATCGGCGCCGGCGGCCAAGGCCCCGGTCGTGGGGTCGGCCTCGCCGCCACCGTCGAAGAGCCGGACTCCGCTGTTGCTGCTTCTGCTGCTCGTCGCGGGGGCCGCGGCGGGGGCGTGGATGCTCGCGGCGAGGTCACCGGTGCTGGTAGTCGAGAACCTGCTGGTGGAGCCGATCAGGGTCACCGTCGGTGCGGTCACCTTCGAAGTTCCCGCCGGGGGTCGCACCGCGCAGAAGGTGAAGGGAAAGGGACCGCTGGTGGCGCAGTGGTATCTGGTGCGCCCCATCGGGCCGGGTGGAAAACCGCTGGGCGTCGAACTGCAGGGGAGCATCAACGAACCCGCGCCGAGCGGAGAGCTGGTGCGCGCGGTGGACGCGGGTGACACCGAGCAGCCGGTGTTCGCGCCGCTGATCAGCAACGCCACGGACGGCCCGGTGATCATCACCGTCAACGCCGGGACCGTGAACGCTCAGCCGTGCGATTGCAGCGTGAATCCCGGCGCCAGCCGGGCACGGATCGGGTACTACCCGCTCTTTCTCAACAGCGCCGTCGCGGCGACGGCCGCCAACGGCACTACCGCCACCTTCAAGAATCTCGGTGCAGAGGTGGATCGCCGGACGGGATCGGTCGGTCTCCGGTTCGAATCCAAGGACTTCCGTCCCTGAACGCCAGGCGCCGCACCGCCTGCCCGGCGGGTCTCAGGGTCTTCCGATCGGCAGACCGTCCCTGAGCAGCGGGAAGAGATGGCAGGCGGCGTTGTTGCCGATGTCGCAGGCGCGACGGTAGAGATCGCGCGCCCGATCGTCGTTCTGGCCTACGCCGCGCCCCTCGTGGTACATCGTGCCCAGCCGCACGCAGCTGTTGGCCTCTTCCAGATCACAACCCCGCTGATACAGCGCCGCGGCCCGCCCTTCGTTCCGGAAGGTCGGTCCGACTCCCAGCTCATATCGCTCACCCAGTTGAAGACAGGCACGTCCTCCGCCGGCATCACAGGCGCGCTGGGCGAAGCTGAGGGCCGTCTCCAGGCTGGCGACGATCCCCTCGCCGTTCTCATACGCGCTGGCGGCTGCCTGACATCCCTCCGGATCCATGGCGTCACAGGCCCGGCGGAAGAGCGCCAGGGCGCGCCCGGGGTCCGAGCCGACGTAGAGGCCGCGCTGATACCAGCGGCCGAGCTGAGTGCAGCCTTCGGGGGCACCGAGATCGCAGGCCTGCAGCGACACGCGCATGGCCCGGGCGGGGTCGGCGCTGATCCCGATGCCCTGGGCCAGCAGCTGAGCCAGGCGGACGCAGGCACCGGCCACTCCAGCGTTGCATCGCGCCAGCGTGGCGCTTGTCGCGGCCTCCTCCTGCGCCGCGAGGGGTGCCGCGGCGAGTGAGAGGACCAGGACCAGGCCTGCGTATCTCATGCACGATCCCGACGATCGAGTCGCAGTGTGGCCGCCGGAGTGACGGCGTTGAAGCCGAAGCGCTCCCGCACCCGGTCCACCGCGCTGGTGAGCTCGCGCAGCCGGGTCCGCTCGGCGGGCTCGAACAGGTCCGCCGGCGCCGACTGCGCCAGGTTGGTCGCGGCGACGCCGATGAGCCGGACGCCCTGCCGGCGCCGGATGGCTTCGTCGAAGGCGCTCCGGAAGAGGGCCCGCGCGGGAGCGAGCAGCTCGGCATCGAGATCGGTCGCCGTCTCCAGGGTATGGCGCCGGGTGACCGTGTGGAAGTCTCCGTGGCGCAGCTTGAGGACAACGGTCCTGGCCACGAGGCCTTCGTCGCGCAGCTGTGAGGCGACCAGTCCGATGAACCGGGTCAGCAGCGTCTCGAGATAGGCCGCGTCGCTGGCATCCCGGGCCAGGGTGGTTTCGCGACTGATGGAGCGGGGCAGGCGGTCGCCGTGCAGCGCGGAAGAGCCGTGGCCATGCGCGCGCCATTTCAGCTCCCGGGCGAAGTCGCCAACCAGGCGGGCGAGTTCGGCTTCGGTGAGGCGCTGCACCTGGGCCACGTTGGTCAGCCCTGACTGGGCGAGCCGCTCCGCCGTCCGCGGGCCGACACCGGGGAGCGCGCGCAGTTCGAGGCCGGCAAGGAAGCCCTCTTCCCAGCCGGCGCGCACCTCACAGATGCCTTTCGGCTTGGCGTAATCGGAGGCGAGTTTGGCGATCATGCGGTTGGGGCCGATGCCGACGCTCGCATCGAGCCCCGTCGCCGCCACGATCTCGGCGCGCAGGGTCTGCGCTACCGGGAGGAGCGAGACGGGATACAGGCGTTCGGTGCCGGTGAAGTCGAGATAGCCTTCGTCGAGCGAGGCCATCACCACCGTCGGGGAGTGCCGGGTCAGCACCTCGCGGACCGCGCGCGAGGCTTCGCGATAGTGGGCGAACTCGCCCTTGAAGAAGGTGGCGCCGGGACAGCGGCGCGCCGCTTCGGCGATCGGCATGCCGGAGCGCACCCCGAAGCGGCGCGCCGCATAGGAGGCCGACTGCACCACGCCGCGCGACTCGCGCCGTCCGCCGACGACCAGAAGCTCCACCTCGCGGAGCTCGGGATGGCGCTGGCGGCACACCTCGACGAAGAAGGCATCGAGGTCGACGTGGATGATGCGTGGCGGCATGGCCCTCTGCAATGGTGACGGCGGTCTCGTCGAAAGCTAATGCACGGTTTGGCGACCCGGGGGCGCGGGTGCTCGTTGGGTGCCGGTCGCTACTCCGTTACTGACGTGGGAGTCCCCGTTCCGGACACGGGACGTGGGCCCTGCGCGATGTCGCGCCGAGCCGCTGCCCGGCGCAGTGCAGGTCCTGCTCGACGGCTCGCGCGGAGGCGCGGCCGCAGTCCCCTCTCGCTGGAGACTATATGCAGCTCTCAGGTTTTGCCGCCGCAGTCGGCGCCCTGCTGCTCGCCGCCTGCGCCGACGGCTCCGCCCCGACCGCTCCGACCGCCCCATCGGCCGCAGCAACGCCGTTCTTCATCCGTGGGACAGATGAGGACGTGATCGAGATCATGCACCTCAATCCCTACGAGTCCCTGATGAGCGCTGCGCTGGCGAGTCCCAATGCAGCGGGAATGATCTATTCCGGCGGGCCGGTCCTGCGGGTGACGAAGGTGGCCGCAATCTACTGGGGGAGGAATAAGATCTACGTCGGCGGGCCGACCCCGGGCACCAAGGGCACCGGGGCCGGGGACGGTTCGCTGATCGGCCACTTCCTGCGCAACCTGGGCGGGTCGCCGTACTTCAACATCAACACCACCTACTATGACACGGTGGGCGGCGGTGCCCAGCGCCCGGTGACCAATACCGTCCAGTACACCCAGTTCTGGGCCAATAACGTCAACGTACCGGCGCTTACCGCTACCGTGACCAACGGGACGATCAGGAACATGATCATCTCGGGCTTCACCAGCGGCAAACTGGTCTACGATCCCTCCACGATCTATTCCGTCTTCACCGCAGGCAAGACCAATCTCGGGGGCGGGTTCGGCACCCAGTACTGCGCCTATCACAGCAAGTTCCTCTGGAACGGCAAGACGGTGATCTACTCCGCCCAGCCGTACGTGCAGGCCTATCCTGGTGGCTGCTCCGCCGGGGCGCCCTCCCCCAACGGCGATCTTGCGGCCGATCGCGAGATCAATGTGCTCGCCCACGAGATCGAGGAGGCGACCACCGACCCGCGGCTCAACGCCTGGTTCGACGCGGCCGGTGCCGAGAACGCCGACAAGTGTGCCTGGACCTTCGGGACGACCTATACCACCGCCAATGGTGGCGTTGCCAACATGAATCTGGGTGGCAAGGATTTCCTGGTGCAGCGGAACTGGAGCAACGCCGGCACCGGCGGGTGCCGGCTGACCTACCCGTAAGCGCCGTCGCCGAACTCCGGGACCGGGCAGGGCCGGCCTTTCGGGGCCGGCCCTGCTGTGTTTCCATGAACGCCACCGGGATGACTGGCCGAGCGTGCCGCCTCGGTATACCGTTCACCACCCAAGCAATTCCACAATTGGAGCAACGCAATGACGCCGACGACGGGCCTGCAGAAGGCCATGAACGACCAGATCCGCAGGGAGTTCGAGTCCGCCTACGTGTACTTGTCGATGGCGGCCTGGATGGAGGACCAGACCTTCCCCGGCTTCGCCGCCTGGCTGCGGCAGCAGGCGCGTGAGGAGGCAACGCACGCGATGAAGATCTTCGATCACCTGATTGACCGCGGCTGCCGGGTCCAGCTGCAGCCGCTCGGCGGGCCGCCGGTGAGCTTCAGGAACCCGCTCGAAGTCTTTGAGCAGGTCAAGCTGCACGAGCAGGGTGTCACGAAGAGCATCAACGAACTCTACGGCCTGGCCCTGGACGACCGCGACTACGCGAGCCAGGTCTTTCTCGAGTGGTTCATCACCGAGCAGGTCGAGGAGGAGAAGAATTCGAGCCACATCCTCGAAAGCGTTCGCCGGGTGGGAGAGAATCAGGCGGCGCTGGTCATGCTCGATCGCGAACTCGGGCAGCGCGGAGCCGCCACCGCGAAGGAAGAAGCCTGAGCATGCAGATGGCCTTCCTGGGCCTGGGCGCGATCGGTCGTCCGATGGCGGCTCATCTCGCGCGCAGCCATGCGCTCGCGGTCTGGAACCGCACCGCCGCGCGTGCGTCGGAGTTCGCCGCTGCACACCAGGCCCGGGCGGCTCGTACCCCGAGAGAGGCGGTTCTCGGCGCCGAGGTGGTGCTGACCTGCCTGCCGACCTCGGCCGAGGTGGAGGCGCTGCTCGACGGTCCGGAGGGCGTGCTCGCCGGACTGGCTCCGGGCGCGCTCTTCCTCGACTGCACGTCGGGTGATCCGGCGAGCGCCCAGCGCATCGGTGCCCGGCTGGCCGCCGCGGGGGTCGCTTTTGCGGACTGCCCGGTCAGCGGCGGAACCAACGGGGCAGAAGCGGCGGCGCTCACCGTGATGGTCGGGTCCGATGCCGCGACCTTCGAGCGGGCCCGACCGGTGCTTGCCTGCTTCGGCAAGCGAATCGAGCACCTCGGCCCCGTCGGCGCGGGCTCCGCGGTGAAGGCGGTGAACAATGCGTTGCTGGCCGCGCACATCCTCGCCTTCGGCGAGGGCTTTGTGGCGCTCGCCAAGGCCGGCGTGCCGGTCCGCAAGGCGCTCGAGGTCATCAACGCCTCGTCGGGTCGCTCCTTCGTCTCGGAAGGCCTGGTGCCGGACCGGGTGCTGACCGGCGCCTATCCCAAGACTTTCCGGCTGGCCCTGCTGGACAAGGATGTGGGCATCGCGGTGGGGTTCCTGAAGAGCCAGGGCGTGGCCGGGCCGCTCCTTTCCGAGGTGAGCCGGCTGATGCATGAGGCGCGCGCCGCCCTCGGCGAAGGTGGCGACTATCTGGAGGCGATCCGGCTGCAGGAAGAGCGGGCCGGCGTCGCGATCAGGGGATCATGAACGACTGGGCTTCCACGCAGCGCCTCCCCGCGCGGGTGACCCTGGCCGAAGGGCTGGTCATTCAGGGCGATGTGCATCTGCAGCCGCGCGTGGCATGGCGCGACGGCCCCGAGACGCCGATCGAGATGCTGAACCGCGGGGACGCGTTCTTCGCCCTGAATCTTCCCCAGGGCGACGTCGTCTTCGTGGCCAAGGCGCAGGTCGCGGTGTTTGCATTCGTGGCTGCCCCGGCCGAGGACGATCCGGACCGCCAGAGCGCGGCCCGCATGATCCCGCTCGAAATCATGATGGTCGGCGGCGCCGAGCATCGTGGCATCGCCGTCAGCGAACTGCCCCCGACTCGCTCGCGGGCGCTCGACTTTCTCAACGCTCCCGAACGCTTCTTTCTGCTCATCACCGACGAGGGGAGCCTCTGTCTGAACCGGGGCTTCGTTCGCGCCGCCCGCCCCCTCTCCTGACATCGACGTGCCCAGACTCGACCGATTCCTCCAGTCCATCTTCGATCACAAGGCGCAGGGACTCGTCCTCGCGCCCGGCAAACCCGCGAGCCTGCTCTTCGGCGGTGTGCCGCGTGCGGTGACCAAGGACCCGCTCTCGAGCGCGCAGATCATCGCGCTCGTCCGCGAGGTCACGCCGCTCGCCGATCACTACCGGCTGGAGGGTCCCACGACCTTCAGCTTCGGCTACGAGTTCGGCGGACAGCCGTTCACTGTCGAACTGCTGCCCGAGCCGGACGGCACCCGCGTGCTGCTACGGCCTGCGTCGAGCGGCGCGACTGCGGAGCCCGTCCCGGTCCCCGCGCCTGCACCCATGCCTGCGCCTGCAGCCATGCCCGCACCTGCAGCCACGCCTCCCCCTGCAGTCATCCCCGCGCCTGAGCCGGCCCCCGAGCCGGCCCCCACGGAGCCCCCGGGCCGCCGGACGGCGATGTTCTCGGCGGCGGTGGACGGCGGGGCCGC
>DAINRP010000163.1:0-7159 GCA_036741755.1 Gemmatimonadales bacterium | reverse complement strand
AAACCGGTACCGGCCCTCACGAAACCCGACGGCAGTGCCAAACGGTGCCTGGACGATCACCCGGTAGATGGTGCCCGCGACAACTGGAAACTGTGTCGTCCGATTCGCCTCGAGCGAGGCATGGTTGACATAGGATGCGCGGGTGGCGATCGGGACGCCCAGCCCCTCCACGGAGATCTCGACGAGGTTGCTGTCCTGCGCCTGCAGGTAGACGGCCACTAGGCCGCTCGTGGCCGGCTGCAGGCGGAAGGTGTCGACATCGCCCGCGGTAAGTCGCGAGGAGATCGTGTCGCCAACGGCGACCAGCGGCTGGCCGCCCGACCCGCCGCCGGGATCGGCGGGGGAACCGCAGGCCGCTCCGAGAACGGCGGCGACCAGACTGACGGTGTTACGGCGCGGGAGGTGCATGGAGATCCTTAGCCTGGCGGGGCTGGAGGGATGTGATGTCGGTGTGTCAGGCTTCCCGATCTGGCTGGTACCGCTGTTCCAGCCAGCGCGGGTGACCGTTGGTACAGAGATAGTCCGCGATCTCGCGGGCCGGAAGGGCCGGGGCCACGAGAGCGCCGGTCGCCGCCCAGTCGGTGAACATCTGCACGACCGGCAGGGTCTCCACCGGGGTGCGCCGCGCGGTCGTCTGCATGGGGGTGTCCACCAGCCCCGGTTCGTAGGAGAGCACACTCGCGTCGCGCGGCCGGGCGCCGGACTCGGCGTCCAGCTCGGCGGCCACGACCATCCCCGCCATCCGGAGTGCCGCCTTGGTGTTGCCGTAGGCGACGGCGCCAGGCAGCGGCATCACCGCGAGCCCGCTCGACACGTTCACGATCCGGAGCGGAACGCCAGGGCGGGTGCCTCGGAGGAACCACCCCATCAGCAGGATCGGCGCGGCGGTGTTGACCGCGTAGATGTGCGGCAGCTGGAGCGGATCGAGCGCCGGCACCGTGCCGATCAGCGCCACCAGGGCGGCGTTGTTGACGAGGCCGACGCGCGTCACGGCCGGGTCGGCGAGGAGCGGCTTCACCTCGGACTCGAGCAGCGCGGAAAGGGCGGCGAGGTCACCGATGTCTGCGCGGAGATGGGTGTAGCCGGGGTCCCTGATAGGCGCATCGCGCCGCGCGACCCCGACCACCCGCCAGCCTTGGCCGAGCAGATCCCGGACCAGTGCCTCACCGATGCCGGAGCTGGTGCCGGTGACGAAGGCGAGCGAGTGTGAAGCGGTGGGCGTCATCGGGGTGTGCTCATCTCGGGAAGGGCCAGCCACACGGTATGCTCCCCTCATTCTGGATCATTCGGGACGTAATAGCGCCCTGAAAGACCCGTTGTGGACAGGAGGTGCTCGTACTCTTCAGCGGCGCCGCGGCTTATGCATGCGCTAGTGAGGCCGCGCCTGTCATCAGTATGGCGGGGGGTACTCAGCACTGATGTGGTCGCCGAGGGCCGTGTACCTGTACCGGCGGAAGCTGGCCGATGGCAGGGGTCATACCTCCAGCTCAGGAACGAAGTTCTGATCCGCCTTCGGGGGCCGGATGTAGCTGCCCTGGGGCGGGCGGCGGTGCGGGAGCTTGAGCGGCGGCGGCGTCGCGTCCTGGTAGGGTACTGAACTCAGGATATGGGAAAGGCAGTTCAGCCGCGCACGGCGCTTGTCGTCGGCCTCCACGGTCCACCACGGAGCCTGCTTGATGTCGGTGTGCCGGAACATCTCATCCTTGGCCCTGGAGTAGTCCACCCATTTGGCCATGGATTGAAGGTCCATGGAACTCAGTTTCCACCGCCGCGCTGGGTTACCCGCCCGTTCCTCGAACCGGCGCTCCTGCTCCTCATCGCTGACCGAGAACCAGTACTTCAACAGGATGATCCCCGAGCGCACCAGCATGCGTTCGAACTCGGGGCAGGCGCGCATGAACTCCGTGTATTCCGCATCGCTGCAGAATCCCATGACATGTTCCACCCCGGCCCGGTTGTACCAACTGCGGTCGAACAGGACAATCTCGCCGGCGGCGGGAAGGTGGGCCACGTAGCGCTGGAAATACCACTGGGTCTTCTCTCGGTCGGAGGGCGTGCCCAGCGCCACGACCCGGCAGCCGCGGGGATTGAGCGGCTCGGTTACGCACTTGATGGCGCCCCCCTTGCCTGCGGCATCGCGGCCTTCGAACAGGAGCACAACTTTCTGGCCCGTTTCCTTGATCCAGTACTGCATCTTGACCAGCTCGAAGTGCAGTACCGCGAGCTTCTCCTCGTAGGCGCTGCGCTTGAGTCGACCGTCTTTTCTGAACACGGCACGTCCTCCCGGGTGTCTCACGCCTGAAGGCCACTGTCGCCACGCCTCATCGAGGCGAATCAGCCGTGGCGCTAGGTGAGCGTTGGCGATTCCATTGAGACCACGGCCGCACGATTGATGAGGATGCGAATATTGTTCGATTTCGGGTCAAGAGGCACGATGAAGAAGTACGGGCGGGTTGGAGGAAACCGATTCGTAAGGCCGACCATGGTCTCCCCGTCCTGGAATCGAAGCGCGATCGGGCTGGAGCCCCGCAGGCGCGGATCCGACGGATCAGGGACCACGGCCTCCACGTGGGCGGGATCCCCTTCAAGCGAGCAGACGAAGAAGAGGGCCTTGAGGTCCGCCAGCTTGACATCCACTGCCGGCCCAGTCACGGGCCGAACATGGCACGTTGGCTTGGCGGGGTCAACGTCGAGGCTCGTGCCCTTCAGGAGCCGGCCGTCTTGGTAGTGGGCGACGACGTGGTTGCTCATAGCGGGTGGCGCTCCGTCTGGCGGAAGACGCACCGCGACAGCACACTACCTCGCGGGCGAACCGATGATGCGACTGCCCGGCTGGTGGCACCCGACGCGACCGCCGCCACACCTGGACGATCCGGCCGGCTGCTGCTGCACCACGATACTGTTCCCCCGCCAATCAGGCAAACGCTGCGCCCCCGACTGAAACCATCCTCTTTCCCGGCGAGCCGAGACACCAGCACCAGATCGAGGAGGTCAGCGGAGCGAGGATGAAGGTGATCGCGCACAAGATCGGATCTCCTGCTGCCGGGATCGGTGAGCGAGGTCACGCTGCTCCTTCACGGCACGGTCTTGAAGGTGATCTCCGCGCCATCAGGCAGATCATGGAGCTGCCGCGCCAGATCGGCGAGGAAGAGGAGACGTTCGACGGCGGGCACCGCCTTGAGGGTGACGCCGCCCTCGGAGGCCGTCAGGATGAACGGCGGGAAGACGCTGAGGAGTTGCCCTGGCTCGAGGTGATGGCCCGCCTCGAGAAAGGCGAGCAGCGGCTCGAGGTTGAGCGTGGCCACCCCGTCGTCGCGAACCCGCTCGAGGAACGGCAACAGCGGCAACTCCAGGGAGCCGATGTCGCCGGTTTCCGCCGCCAGGCGATGGACGACTCCGCCCCGAAGCAGGAACTGATCGCCGCAGGCCTCTTCGGCGAACGGCACATCCGTCGGCTTCACCTCGGGAAAGAGCCGATGCAGCGCCATCGGCCCCTCCATCGCGGCCCGCAGCGAGTGCCATCCCGGAGTCGTGCAGGCGCCTCTCAAGTGAAAGCCACCCGAGAGCACGACTACCCCATTCCGCTCCCTGAGGAGCGCCACCAGTTCGGCCGGCAACTTGTCGAGAATGTCGGCGTCGTCGATCGGGGGGCCGGTGAAGCTGAGATGGGCGAAGTCCATGCCGCTACCGCTTCCTCTTGCCAGGCGGCACCAGCGCCGCCTGCAGTTCGAGACCGGTCGCCGCGCCATCCACGAGATCGCGAATGTGGACCCACCGGGTCGGGACGGCCTCGCCGGCCTCGGTCGTCAGGGTGAGGCCGAGTGCGTCGCGGGCGGCATAGTAGCGGGCGAGGGCCTCGGTGCGCGCGGCTCCCTCGGGGAGCTTGCTGGCTGCGGTAAAGAGCCGGAAGACGGGACGGACCAGGTCGTATGCCTCCGTCGGCGCGAAAGGACCGTACCCGATGCCGCCGCACCGGTCGAGAGCTGCGAGCGGAGAAGTGCCGAGAACCACGGACTTGAGCCGGAGCTGGTAGCCCACCCGTATTCACCTTGCTGGAGGCGCGGCCTCGTTCAGATCACGTCGTTCCGAGCTTCGCCAGCATCGCGGCGGCGCGCGGGTCCCGCCTGAGCTTGTCGAAGCGCTCGCTCCGCGGGAACTGCACCACCCAGACATCGTGCGCGGCGATCGCCTCACCCAGAAGAGCCACGGCCGCCTCGTGGTCGCCGAGTTCTTCGAGCGCGGCGGCCATGATGCCCGTCGGGGGAATCCGCCCTCCCGATCGCCGACGCAGCGCTTCGATGACGCCGCGCGCCTCCTTTACCCGGCCGGCGATCGCGTAGGCGTAGGCGAGCTGGCCCAGCGAGCCCTCGGGAGAGAGGGCGATCTCCCGCTCCACGAGCGCGATCGCCTGCGCCGTCTTTCCGAGGCCCAGCAGGGCATACGCCCGCCACGACCATGCCAGCATGAACGTCGAATCCAGTGCCATGGTCTCGGCGGCCACCGAATCGGCCTCAGCGTAGCGACGCTCGGTCACCAGCACCTGGGCCTCCCAGATCCGCAGGATCAGGCTGGCGGGATCGAGCGCCCGAGCGCGCGTCACCCGTTCGTGCGCGGCCGGGAAGTCGCCCAGGCGATTGGCCAGCAGTGCGTACCAGCCCCAGTTGGTCGCCACCGTGGAGTCGAGCGCCAGCGCCCGGCGGAAGCTCGCGTCGGCCCTGCCGAGGTCGCCGAGCAGGGAGTAGGCGTAGCCCAGCGCGGTGTACGACTCGGGAATGGTCGAGTCCATCACGATGGCCCGATTGGCCGCCGCGACCGCGCTGGCCAGGATTGGCGGGCTGCTGTCCAGCACGTAGGCCGGCAGTACTGCCAGCGCCATCGCGAGCGACGCCTGGGCCCGGGCATAGGCCGGGTCGCGCGCCGACGCCCGCTGGAAGAGCGCGATCGCCTGCTGCAGCGCCCCCGCGCCGCGGCGGTTGAACAGCACCATCCCCTGCAGCACCAGCTCGTGCGCCACCGGATCGGCGGTCTCGGTCCGGGCCGCCGGCCCGGGAGCCACCGGCCCCAGCGAGCCGAGCAGCGTCGTCGCGACGGTGCGGGCGATCTCGTCCTGCACCGCGAAGACGTTGGCGAGCGGCCGGTCGTACTTCTCGGTCCAGCGCACCGCGCCGTCGCTCGCCGAGACCAGCGTCACCGTGATCCTCACCTGCCCCTCGGCGCGCTGCACCGAGCCGGTGAGCAGCGAGGCGACACCGAGTTCGTTCGCGATCGCGCGTTCGTCGAGCCCCTTGGCCTGGAGAGCGGCGGCGCTGGTCCGCCCGATGACCCGGACCCCGTTCTTGGCGAGGGCGCGGGTGATCTCCTCCGCGAGCCCGATGCCGAAGTAGTCGTCCGCCTTGTCGCCGCTCAGGTTGGCGAGCGGCAGCACCGCGAGCGAGCGATCCGGTGGCTCTCCCCCCGCGGATCCGGTGGTGCGATGGACGAGTGCCCAGAAGAGCGCGATCATCGCGAGGGCCACGAGCGTCAGCGTCAGCCCGAGGCGGGGTTTCGCCGTCGGAATGGGCCGCTCTCCGGAGGCGCCCGGGGTGGTCACCGACTCGAGCGCCGAGAGCAGGTCGGACGCGGAGCCGGGCCGCCGCTCCGGATCCTTCTCGAGGCACTGCATCACCACCGCCGCGACGGCAGGCGGAATGGCGGGGTTCTTCCCTGCGAGCGGCGCCGCTGGTTCGGTGATGTGCGCGGCGATGAGCTGCTGCGGAGTGGTGTGCCGCGCGAAGGGATGGGCGCCCGCGAGGATTTCGTAGGCGAGAACTCCCCAGGCGTAGAGATCGGCTCGGGCGTCCACCGCGCCGCCCACCGCCTGCTCCGGCGCCATGTACGCCGGCGTGCCGATCGTGCCGCCGGCCTGGGTGAGAGTAGCGGCGCCCTCCGTGGCGCCGCCATCCTGCGTCCGCGACGCCGAAATCGCCTTGGCGATCCCGAAATCGGTGACCATTGCCGCGCCGTGGGAGAGCAGCACGTTCTCCGGCTTGATGTCCCGGTGCACCACGCCCTCGCCATGCGCATACGCCAGCGCGCGAGCCACGTCGCGGAGAATGCTCACCCGGTCCGCCATGCTCAGCGGCGCGCCGCCCGCCATCCGGTGGCGCAGCGATTCGCCCCGCACATACGGCATGGTGTAGAAGGCGAGACCGTCGGCCTCCCCCGCCGCGAGGACGGGGACGATGTTGGCCTGCTGCAGCCGGGCGGCCACCCCGATCTCCCGGGTGAACCGTTCCGCGCTCACGCCCGCCGCGAGCTCCTCGGCCAGGACCTTGACCACCACCTCGCGGCCGAGAGCGGTCTCCTTCGCGAGGAAGACGCGCGACATGCCGCCGCCACCCAGCTCCCGCTCGAAGCGGTAGCGGTCAGCGAGCGCCTGGCGCAAACGGTCGTCAGTGGTGCTCAGAGGTTGCCCTGCAGGCAGCCGATCATGGAATCTCCGGAAGGGAATCGGGCGAGTTCTGTTGGAAGGACCGGGGGAATATGTCTCTGACTCACTGTTTCCGCCTACCCGTTCACGCCTTCGCGCCCTTGAGCTGGAAACCCACCATCTCCCCCGCCGACGAACTCGGCGCCACCACCGCATCGAACCAGCCGGGTTCGGCGGCGGTCTTGAGGCTCGGCTGCACCCTCGCCAGGTCGGCGCGCCGGAGCACGAAGCTCACGTTTGCGGATTCGCCGGGCTGCAGGGTCACAGCCTGACATCCCTTGAGCTCGCGCACCGGCCTGGTAAGGCTCGAGACCCGCTGGTGGATATAGAGCTGAGCGACTTCCCGCACCGCGCGTCGGCCCCGATTGGTAACTGTAACGCTGACCCGCAGCTCGCCGTTCCAGGCCATCGCATTGCTGCTGAGTTGCGTCGCCCCGTATTCAATGCTGCTGTAGCTCAGGCCGTGGCCGAACGGGTAGAGCGCCTCGTTGGTGGCCTCGATGTAGCGGGCCCGGTACGGCTCATCTGCCTCACGCAAGGGACGGCCGGTGGGGCGGTGATTGTAGAAGTACGGCTGCTGCCCCGACTGCTGCGGGAAGCTCACCGGCAGCCGCCCCGACGGGCTCTCGACGCCGAAGATCAGGTCGGCGAGGGCGTTGCCGGTCTCGCTCCCCAGGAACCATCCGGCCA
>DAINRP010000162.1:4875-7205 GCA_036741755.1 Gemmatimonadales bacterium | reverse complement strand
GCATGTCGCCGCGCTTCAGCAACTCGGCCAGCAACGCGGACTTGAGCTCCTGCGAGACCGGGTACACCGCCTGAGTGATGCCGACGGCCGGCGCCGCCTGACGGGCCAGGTTGATGGTCGCCGGGTCGCGCAGCATCTCGCGGGTCAGCGCCGCGATCGGCGGTGGCATTGTCGCGCTGAAGAAGAGCGTCTGTCGCTTGGCGGGCAGATGGCGCAGGATCTTCTTGATTTCCGGCAGGAAGCCCATGTCGAGCATCCGGTCGGCCTCGTCGATCACCAGGAACTCGATGCCGGGAATCTTCGCGTAGGAGGCGCGGAAGTGATCGAGCAGTCTGCCAGGGGTCGCGATGATCACGTCCACGCCCACACGGAAGGCGTGTTCCTGGGGACCCATCCCCAGGCCCCCGACGACCACCGCGCCCGTGATGGGCGTATGGATGGCCAGGTCGCGCAGGACTTCGTGGATCTGTGCCGCGAGTTCGCGCGTCGGCGTCAGGATCAGCGCGCGGGTCGTGCCGCGGGGCCGTCCGATCAGCTTGTGGATGATCGGGAGGAGAAAGGCGGCGGTCTTGCCGCTGCCGGTCATCGCACAGGCGAGCACATCCCGGCCCTCCAGGGCCGGCGGGATGGCATCGGCCTGGATCGGGGTCGGACGGGCGAAGCCCAGTTCCTTCAGGCCGGTGAGGAGATTGGGATGGAGCTTGAGACTGCTGAATGGCACGCGGAATCCTGGCTGAATGAACACGAAGCGCCCCGGACAGAATCCGGGGCGCCGGAACAGCGGCAAGATAGCCGGTTGCACCGGCCGGCGCCGGTCGACGCGGCGGATCACCACCTCGGAAACCGGGCGTGGCGCGAGGCTGCGGCTCCCGTTCGAGCTCAGCCCCTCCGGGTGGCTGCGGCTCCGCTCAGGCTGGCGCCCGGCGCAAGGAAACGGCCGAGGAGGGCGTTGAGCGCCTCCTCCTGTGTCGGGACGTGCTCCACCGGAACGATTTGCACCCGTTCCTGCACGTCCCGGAAGACCCCGAGGATCCGGCGCTCCCGGGTACGGATCTCGAGACGCAATTGCCGCCCGGTGCGGTCGTAGGCCGTCCGGTAGATACCGCTGCGGACGTCGTCGGGGGTGAGTTCTCGCTCGGCTGCCCCCACGCTGGCAAAGACCAGGAGGTCGCCGCTGGCGTCGATGATGATCGGGGTGTTGATCACGGCCGGGAATCCCCTCGGTCAGGTGACAGGCTCCCTCAACCTACGGGCCCGGCGCGCCGCGGGGGAGGGGCACCCCGGGGAGGGGGCCAGATTGATCATTGCGCAATCCGGGACAATGTCTTAGCTTGTTCCCGCGATCGATGCGCCAGTTGCGCGGACAAGTTCCGAGTAAACGTGAGGGGCCGAGCTTCGCTTCGGCTCCTTTTTTGTTTACAGGATCGCAGACAGTGGTGGGGAAGTGCCTCGCGCTGTCGGAGCAGGCCTATCGTGAGGGCTAAGTTCACGAACACATGCGTAGTCGGTCTGTACGGCATTGCCGGACTCCCCGATTACAACTCTCTAGGAGTACTGCAATGGCTCGTACGACCGGAACCGTGAAGTGGTTCAACGATGCGAAGGGCTTTGGTTTCATCACCCCCGAGAACGGCGAGAAGGACTGCTTTGTCCATCACTCCGCGATCATGGGTGAGGGTTTCAAGTCCCTTGCCGAAGGTGAGCGCGTTGAGTTCGACGTGGTGCAGGGCCCCAAGGGTCCCGCCGCCGAGAAGGTCTCAAAGGTCGGCGCCGCACGCTAACCACGCGATCGCGGTAACAGTCTGAGGGCGCAGCCGGCTCGACACCCGTCGAGCCGGCTGTTCCATTTGCGGCCCTCGGGGTCGCGGTCAGGCGATCGGGGTCCGTTCCAGCTCGCTGCTGAACGTGCTGCCGCCGATGGTGAGATACAGGTGCCCGTCCGACACCGAGAGGTCGAACGCCGTCCGCCGTTCCATGCGCGCGACGAGCCCGGCCAGGAGCTCCCCGCCCAGGCCGTAGAGCTCCAGCTCCTCCACGCGATGGATGCGCTCACCGGCCAGTTGCCGGACCAGGAAGGCGGGGTCACGATGGGTGTAGATGACCACGCGCGGCACGGCCTTGCTCGCCTTGTGCAGTCGCCCCGCATCGGGAGCGCCCACCTCGACCCAGAGCTGCAGCGTGCCGGTCAGATCGCGGACGGAAAGCGCCGGTTCGTTCGGCTCGGCGAGACCCTTGGAGAAGCTGATGCCTTCGACATACTCCAGGCAGTAGGCCAGCACTCGGGTGGCCAGGTATTCCTCGCTTTCCGAGGGGTGTCGCGCCACCCGAAG
>DAINRP010000162.1:0-4775 GCA_036741755.1 Gemmatimonadales bacterium | reverse complement strand
AGGCCATACTCTCCGGGCGTCTGCGACTTGATGCTGAGGCGACTGATGTGGCCCGTCATGTGATTGCCCTCATGGGTGATGCCGATTTTCGAAGCGCAGGCTGTGTGTCGCGAGGAAGATCTCGTGAAGGAAGCTGATATAGCCGCCGACCAGGGCGAGCATGCTGGCGATGAACAGTCCCGCTAGCAGCACGACGAGGCCGAGCCCGAGCAGCGCGCCGACGAACAGGGCTGCGATGAGCAGGCAGACGCAAAGCGCCGAGGCCACGCAGAGGGTGATCGCCCGGTTGATGAGTTGCGCCCGCCGCGACAAAGTGCGGAGCTCTTCGACGGCACTCTGACGCGCCGCGTCGGTGGCGTCGGGCAGCCGGTGCTCGAGCAGTCGGGCGCGATCGATGATGCGGCCAAGCCGGGTCGCGAGCACCCCGAGGGTGACGCCCACGCCGGAGAGCAGGAAGACCGGCGCGACCGAGAGCTGGATGACGTGCGGAATATCGCTGGCAACCGACGTGCCCTGCATCAGCCGCGCTCCCGGACGGCGCCGCTCGCCCGGCCCGTGTCGCAGTCCACCCGCAGCAGTTCATTGGCGTCGAGGCCATAGCGGCCCACTGGCTCGACGCGGTAATCGCCAATGAGCCCGTCGCTCCCATTGTCGATGGATCGCACCAGTGTCAGACGGGTATCGCCGTCCGGCGCTTTGAGGTGGGCCATGCAGGCGCGGCCGGTGCCGGTGGGGACCGTGCCGTCCACCACGAATTGGCCGGGCAACGCCGTGACCGGACGCGCAACCGCATTCCAGGGCTGGCTCGCGCCGCAGGCGAGCAGTATGCAGGCCAGCAGTCCGCTGGCGAGACGTGTTGGAATGGGCAGGGTGCTGGACATTGGTAGGCGCAGTTGTCAGAGGTAGAAGTCACGGGCCCATGCCCGGGTGACCGTGGTACCGAGTCCCACGCCAACCATGGCGCAGAGGAAGGCGGCCATGAAGCCGCTCCAGTACATGCCGATTCCGTACCCGACGAGGGCGCAGGCAGCAGGGCACATGAAGCCGACCATCTCGCGCAACGTCGGGAGGATCGGATCGTCCTCGGGGCCTGACTGAGGACCCCGTCGCAATCGTTTCACTTCGTCAGTCCCTCGATTGCATCCTTGGCTTCCTTGAGCCCGGCCCCGGTCAGGGTCCGGTACCGCTTGATCGCTTCGATCAGCTCCCCAGCTTCGACTAAACGGCGGATCTCCGGATCCGAAGCCGGATTGAGGCCAGGCGTCTTCGTTGGAGCTGCGGGGACGGGAAGGGCTCGTCCGGCCTCCATCGCATCGATGGCGTCCTTTGCCTCCTTGAGCCCCATTCCGGTCAACTCGCGATACTGCTTGATCGCGCCGATCTTGTCGCCCGCCGCGAGGAGGCTTCGGAGCCCGGCTTCCCCCGGAGACAGGGGGGCGGCGTGCAGGCTGGCCACACTCGGCGGCCGGCGATTCCCAGGTCCCCGGTTCCCAAGCTGGGATATCCACCAGGCGAGTACAATCGCGACAAAGGCGCCGACCACGATGAGCAGTGTCATGGTGTGACCCTTCCCAGGCGACCGGTCAATGGCCACCGCACCAGTCGTGGTGCGTCGCCCCATGCCGGTGCCAGGGCGGCGAGCAGCGGCGCCACCGGGTCGGCACCCCGTGACTTGTGGAAACGCTCGACGGCGGACCAGCTCCCCAGATAGGCGCCGAACTCCGCCAGCCTCCACCGCCGCTCCATCACATGCGATGGAAAAGGCATCTCGGCAAACGGGAAGGGGAGGGAACGGTACCCATCCTCGACGTGACACCGCTCGGGTGGCCAGTAGCTGCCGACGGTCTCGCGATAGAAGCTCGCGACGAGACTGTCGATCGCGGGCGCGATCTCGCACAGGGCATAGCACCAGATGGCCACCATCCCGCCCGGACGCAACACGCGCCGCACTTCGGCGTGGAACCTCGGCGGGTCGAACCAGTGGGCGGCCTGGGCGGCGGTCACCAGATCGACGCTCGCCGGAGGCAGTCCGCTGGCCGCTTCTGCGGCGACCCGATACTCGACCCGCGGGTGTGGCTCCGCCCGCTCGAGCTGCGCCCTGCTGGGGTCCGTCGCGAGGACGGACTCGAAGCAGGCCGCGAGGCCCACAGCTGCCTGCCCGTTCCCCGTGCCGCAATCCCAGGCGCCACGCCGTGCCGGCGCGAGTGCGGCAAGGTCCGCAAAGAGCGCCGCCGGATAGGTCGGTCGTGCCTTGGCGTACAGCTCGGCCCGCGCCGAGAAATAATCCTGGAAGCCCAAGGGCTCAGGGCTCCATGCTGCGGGCGAGTCCACGGGCTGCGGTGCGGCGGATCGCGCGCTGAGTCGGCGGGGCCCAGCCGAGCAGGAGCCCCTTGAGGCCAAGGGCCTGGCGGGTCCACCGGTAGAGGGCGAAACGGTCCCGGTGGGTGGCGATCAGCCCCGATTCGAACGTGAACGAAGCCTCGATGATGTTGTGGACCGGCCGGCCGGTGGCGCTGTACTGATACCACGCCTCCCAGTGGGCGGTACCGAGCTTTTCATCGGCCTCGATCTGGCTGGCTTCGATCCGGAGGTCGGTGGCCCGGGTACAGAGCATTCGCCACATCGCGGATACCTGGGGGCCCCGGAGGTCGGTGAAGACTGGATCCGAGAAGTGCGCCTCCGGGTGGTAGCAGCCCGCCATGGCGAGGTGGTCGCGGCGCCCGAACGCGTCGTAGAATCGGCTGAGCAGGGCCGCGTTCGGATGCATGCCTAAGCGTCGGCGGCGGCGATCAGTTCCCGGGCGCGGGCGATGAGGGCATCGTAGGCCTTCCCCCACAGGCCCGAGGTGCGCGACTTCTTGGGGATATTCTGGATCAGTTCGAGCAGGGGACGAAGTTTCGGGTCGGCGTAGTCCGCCGCCTCGAGGCCCTCGAGGACGCTGCTCCGCGGGATGAGTCCTTCGAGGTAGGCACGCGCGCGGACCGCAATTTCGTGGCGGCGTTCGCTTCGGGCGTCAGGGGGCATGGCGAAGATCCGTTCTCGGTCGGGACTGCATTGCAGTGCCAGCCCCAAGATAGCAGGACAGGGCTCCGCTGCCGAGCGCGGTGCCCGGGATTACGGCGCTTTGGCTTCGGGCTGGCGCCGGAGTGCCTCGGTGAGCCCCGAGACGATCTCGACCGCCCCTAGAACCCGGAGCTGGCTCTCGACGCTCGAGTCAGTCGGTTCCACCTCCGGAGCGCTGACCCGGCAGAGCACCTGGCTCGAGATGCTAAGGCGGGTCGAGTCGTGCGCGGTAAAGGCGGAAATCGTGATCACCAGCCCAGGCGACTCCGTACCGTGCCAGGCTTCGCCTTCCGAGCCTGGGGGCCAGGTGAACCTGGGCGCGGTGATGCGGGCCGAGACCGGGCTCGCCGCGGTCCACTGGAAACCGTGGACGGTGAGGATGCTGTCCCCAACATGGTAAAGGGTGAGCAGCGGCACGGCGACGGTGGCGTCAATCCGGATGCTCCTGTCGTCGGCCGGCCCATTGAGGCAGCGGGCGGCGGTCTGGGCGCCGAGCGGCATCGCGCAGAGCAGGAGGGAGTACAGCGGGAGGAGGCGAAGGCGGTGTGAGGGGACGATCATGATCCCTGCGCAAGTGGCAACGGAACCGGGTGACACGGTGTACCCGTTGGCGGGAGGGTATGGGCCGGCTCAGCTGGGCGGGGGTTCATTGCCCGGGGGAGCGGCGCGCCTGGGGAGCTGGCCGAGGTGGTGACGGGCGTGCAGCTCCAACAGGCGCAGTGCGGTGGGCAGCGGGAGCCGTCCGAAGTAGGGATGGGTGATCTCGCAGCGATCGGTGTTGGGGTGCGCGCCGATCGTCACTTCGAGATCGCTGACCGCCCGTTCGAGCGCCGTCAGAGCGTCGGCCTGCTGCTGGGGAGCCGAGGAAGGGGTGGTCTCACGCGGGGCGATCGCGCCTTTCGGAAACTCGCCGGTGCGCAGCAGGCGGCGCAGGAAGAGCATCCTCGCGACGAACCGCTTCCACGGCCCGAACACCTCCGCCATATGGGCTCGCCCCGCGGCGTCGGCGGTGAAGGCGCCGATAGCGAGCGTGACATGCTCCGTGATCAGGGCAGGGGACCAGCGTGATGGACCGAGCGGACGCAGCCACGTCTGAGTGTCCAAGCGACTGGCGGCTGCCGAGTACTCGCGGATGGCCGTCCGGTGATCTGCGAGCGGGACGGCGTGCGCCGACGGCTTTCTGCTCATGGCTGGTCTCTCCCCCGGGGCTGAATGTCACGGTCCGGATGTCCCGGCGCCAGTCCGGTGATTCAAAGAAGCGCCCGCCGCTGTCCTGCCGCTGGGGCGAGCGCACGATCCCCGTGACGTCGATCGCCGTTCCGCCGGTCGAGAGATTCCCTGTGAGCCGGAGGGAGACCTGCTCGCCGGCCGGGAGCACGGTATCGCGCGTGTAACCCTTCTCGGTGAGACAGCGATTCGCCTGGTCGTCCAGTTCCAGGCGCGTCAGGACCTTCTCGTGCCCGATGCCGCGCCGAGGGTCGCGATTTGTGATCTCGATCAGCTCGGCCACGGTGTGCTTCCCGTCTCCGACGACGTGCCCCGGGACGCGCTCCGCGGCGGCGATGAGCTGGCCGTTCACGACCAGCATCCGGTAGTCGCGCCCGGTCACGAACGTCTCCACGATCACCGCGCGGCTGTGTTCGCGCGCCTTGTGAAACGCTTCGCGCACGTGATGGCCGTCCCGCAGATCGAGCGCGACGCCCCGGCCGGCG
>DAINRP010000161.1:1159-7209 GCA_036741755.1 Gemmatimonadales bacterium | reverse complement strand
GCTGAGTGAGAAGCCACCGGGCGGCGCCGCGGGGCAAGGAGCCAGGCCATGAGTCGGTGCCTTGCGCGACGGGGTGCACTGCTCGTGGTGCTATTGCTGGGTATTCCGGCAGCAGCCAGGGCGCAGGATCCGATGTCACGCGCCTTCGATCTGGAACGCCGCGGCAGCTATGCCCAGGCGGCGGAACTCTACCGCGCGGTTCTCAAGGACAAGCCCGCCGAGGTGAGTGCCCTGCTGGGGTTGGAGCGGGCGCTGACACCGATCAATCGGCTGCCCGATATTCTGCCGGCGGTGCAAGCCGCGCTGGCAGCGGATCCCTCGGTGATACCGGTGTATGGTGTCGGGCTCCGGGCCTATGCGGCGGCGAATCTTCTCGACAGTCTGCCGCACCTTGTGGACCTGTGGGCTCGCGCTGCGCCGGGCGACGAGACGCCGTTCCGGGAGTGGGCGGCAGCGGCGCTGCAGCGGCGCGACCGCAGCATGGCGCGTCGAGCCTACCAGATGGGGCGCGAGCGGGTCGGCAAGCCGGACGCACTCGCCGCCGAGATGGCACAACTCGCGATCGCCGAGCAGGACTGGGTGAGCGCGGTTCGCGAATGGGGGCGCGCGGTGCGTCAGTTGCCGGGTTACCGCTCTTCGGCGATTGCGACGCTGGGGCCTGCGCCGGCGCGGGCCCGGCCCGACATCCTCAAGGCGCTGGAGAAGGAGTCGGGCCCCGAAGCGGCGCGCATCATGGTGGAGTTGCGGGCCCGCTGGGGCGATCCCCTCGGTGCCCTGGAGGCGCTCATGAAGTCCCTCCCGCCCGGGCCGCCGCAACAACTCGACGCGCTGCAGGGATTCCTCGAACAGGTCCGGGTCGAAGCCACGACACCCTATCTCGAGGCGCAGGCGCGGACCCTCGAGGAGATTGCGGACCGCTGGACCGGGGCACCGCAGCGGTCCCGGCTTCGCCTCGAATCGGCTCGCGCCTATGTCGCTGCTGGCGACCGGCCGGCGGCGCGACGGATGCTCACTCGCATCGCGGGGGACAGCGAGGGTGGCCCAGCAGTTCAGGCCGGGGCGACCGCCACGCTGATCGAACTGCTGGTGAAGGAGGGCAAGACGGACGAAGCCTCGGCACAACTCGAGCGCTATCGCGCGGCGCTGCCGGTCGATGACTTTCTGCGACTGCGGCGCGAGGTCGCTGCGCGCTGGGGTCAGTCGGGTGAGATCGGGCGGGCCGAGGCGCTGCTCGCCGCGGACAGCAGCGTCGAGGCCCTCGCGCTGCAGGGCCGGCTCCGGCTCTATGCCGGGGATCTCAAGGGGGCGTCCGAACTGTGGAAGAGCGCGGGGCCCTTTGCGGGCACCCGCGAAGAAGCGACCGAGCGCTCGGGGCTCCTGGCCCTGATCCAGCCGATCGGCCCGGATACCCTGCCTTCCTTCGGGACGGCGCTCCGATCCTTCGATTCCGGGGACACCCTCGGCGCCGCAAAGGCGTTCGAGGAGATTGGGCGCGGCCTGCCCCCTGATGCCGGACAGGCCGAAGTGACGCTCTTTGCCGGACAACTCTACGCCATGGCGGCTCAGGGCGCAGACGCGGAGCGGGTGTTTCGACTCGCGGTGAACAAGCACGCACCGGCTACCTCCGCGGCCGCACTGCTGGAGCTCGGGCGCCTGCTGCTGTCACTCGAGCGCCGCGAGGATGCGACCGAGGCGCTGGAGCGGATGATTCTCGAGTATCCCACCAGCGCGCTGGTTCCCCAGGCCCGCCGGCTGCTCGACCAGGCGCGCAACGCCGTGCCCCGTACATGAAGCGTCGCGACTTTCTTGGTGTACTCGGTGCTCCACTGGTCTTCGGGCTTGGAGGCCCGGCGATCCGGCGCCTCGGTGGACTCCGGGCCTCCCTGGCGCCGTGGCTGCTCGTGCCGATGGATGATGCCCAGACCGATCATCTCAAGGCCTACGGGGTGACCTATCGCGTCCTCGAGCGAGGGGCGAAGGCGGAGTGGTTCCTCAACTACCGTGGCGGATCGTTTCTGCTGCCGGGGGACGCGGCGACAATGCGTGATGCTGCGCTGGCCGGGGTCGCCTGCGAGCCCATCAGCGACGGCCAGGTGACCGGCATCAAGGCGGAGATCGCCCTGGGGAACATGGACGCGATCCCGCTCGAGAAGCCGCCGAAGGTCGCGGTCTACGCCCCGCCAAACGCCTCACCCTGGGACGACGCGGTGACGATGGTGCTGGACTATGCCGGCATCAAGTTCGACAAGATCTGGGATCCGGAAGTGATCGGGAAAGGGTTGGTCAAGTTCGACTGGCTCCATTTGCACCACGAGGACTTCACCGGACAGTACTCCAAGTTCTATCTCAACTACGCCGGCGCTCCGTGGCTGGCAGACATGGTTGCGCGGAATCAGGCGGTGGCGAAGCAGCTCGGCTTCCCCAATGTGCCGACGGACAAGCGCGCCGTCGCGCAGGAGATCCGGGCCTTCGTGAACCGGGGCGGCTTTCTCTTCGCGATGTGTACGGCGACGGAGACGCTGGATCTCGCCCTCGCGAGCGAGCACGCCGATATCGCCGCCTCCTACGCGGATGGGTCGCCGATGGACCCCGACGCCGCCCGCAAGATGGACTGGAGCCAGGCGCTCGCGTTCCAGAATGCGCAGCTGGAGCTGTCACCGAACGTCCCCGCCTTTTCGGATATCGACGGCCACCAGGTGAATAGTCTCGACCGGCGCCAGCCGCTGGGGGCGTTCAAGCTGTTCAACTTCAGCGCGACGATCGATCCGGTTGCGACCATGCTGGTGCAGAACCACCGGGACGTGATCCCCGACTTCTACGGGCTCACGACTTCGTTCACCAAGCGCACCCTCAAGCCCTCGGTGACCATCCTGGCCGACGAGCCCGGCGCGAGCTGGGCCAAGTACATTCACGGCGAGCTGGGTCAGGGAACCTGGACCTTCTACGGCGGCCATGATCCCGAGGACCCGCAGCACCAGATCGGCGATCCGCCGACCGACCTTTCCCTGCATCCGCATTCGCCCGGCTACCGGCTGATCCTGAACAACGTTCTCTTTCCGGCCGCCAAGAAGCGGGAGCTGAAAACCTGATGGCTCAACACCCACGCATCCCCACCGATGTGCAGCGACACCTCGCCTCCGAAATCGCTGCCGCGGGCGGCCGGGAGGTGTCGTTCGTCGCGTGCGTTGATGCGGGTGGCCGGCTGAGCGAGGTGCGCACCGTGGCGCGCGGGACCGTCGACCGGGTCCTTGCCCTGCCCGGAGTTGCGTCCCGCGGCGAGATGCTGCTCCACAATCACCCCAGCGGCATTCTCGAGCCATCGATGGCCGACCTCTCGGTCGCGGCCAGGCTCCACGATGGCGGAGTGGGATTCGGCATCGTCACCAACGACGGCGCAGATCTGTACGTCGTGGTCGAGGTTCCCAAAGCGAAGGGCCTCGCCCGGCTCGATGCATTCGAGGTCATCGCCGACCTCACCGAACACGGTGCGGTCGCAAAGCAGATGGGCCAGTACGAGGACCGGCCGAGTCAGCGGGACATGGCCGCATACATCGCCGACGCGTACAACGATGGCGGGGTGCTGCTGCTCGAGGCCGGCACCGGCATCGGGAAGTCGTTCGCCTACCTGATTCCCGCACTCGCATGGGCGAAGGCCAATGGCGAGCGGACGGTGATCAGTACCAACACGATCAACCTGCAGGAACAGCTGATCGGCAAGGACCTCCCGTTCCTGCGCGACGCGCTCGCCACCGATGAACGGGTACCGACGTTCGCCATGCTCAAGGGCTGGCGGAACTATCTCTGCCTCGCGCGGATGCATCATGCCGTCGGCTCGCAGCGCTCGCTGCTCGAACCCGACAAATACGACGAGCTGCAGGGGTTGTTCGCGTGGGCGGGCCGGACGGTCGATGGGACACTGGCCGACCTGCCGGTGACGCCAAGCAGCGAGATCTGGGACGAGGTGAGTGCAGAGGCCGATCTCTGCCCCCGGCTGCAGTGCCCGCATTTTGATGCCTGCTTCCTCTTCAAGGCCCGGCGCAAGGCGGCGGAGGCGGACGTCGTGGTGGTCAATCACCACCTGCTCTCGGCCGACCTAGCCGTGCGCCGCGCGTCGGAAAACTGGAAGGAGGCCGCGGTTCTCCCGCCGTACGATCGCCTGATCCTCGACGAGGCGCATCACCTCGAGGATGTGGCCGCCTCGCATCTTGGCGCCCAGGTCACGAGCCGGGGAATTCGCCGTCTGCTGGGTCGCTTCGAGCGGAACGGCAAGGGGCTCCTGCCGACGCTCGCCGCCGATCTCTCCGCGACGGGCGACCTGCTGAGCCGGGCGAGTCTCGACCTGCTCCGGGAACGGCTCCTCCCCGGCGTCTCCGACGCCCGTCGCGCTTCCGACCAGATGCTGCTTCGGCTGCACGGCCGGGTGGAGCAGGAGCACGGCGGGGTGCTTCGCCTCACCGACGAGTTCGGTGGTGACGCGGTCTGGGCCGAGGGGCTGCAGCGCGAACTGGACGCGACGCTGCTGGCGTTCCGGTCGATCAAGGATTTCGTCGAGACGATCGCCGACCGGATGGCGGGCACCGACCTGACCGAGCGGCGCATCCAGCTGCTGGGCGAGCTGCGTGGCGTGATGCGGCGCCTCGATTCCGTCTCCGACGCGCTCAATCAGGCGCTCCGTCCCGCGGCCGGCGGGACGCCCACGGTCCGGTGGCTCGAACGCAGCGGCCCGAAGGGGCAGCAGGTCGCGCTTGCGGCGGTGCCGCTCGATCTGGCGCCGATCCTTCGGGAGGCCATCTTCGACCGCGTGAAGACCGTCGCACTCACCAGCGCGACGCTTGCGGCTGGCGGTGAGTTCGACTTCCTCGAGTCGCGGCTGGGGCTCTCGATCGCGCCCAATCCCGTCTCAGTCAAGACGATTCTGCCGTCCCCTTTCGACTACGCCGAGCAGTGCCTGTTCGGGATTCCCAACGACCTGCCGGATCCCCGCGAGGATGAGCCGGGGCACGCCGGCGCGGTGGTTCAGGTGGTGCACGACCTGGCGCAGGCTTCCGATGGCGGCATGTTCGTGTTGTTCACCAGCCACGGCGCGCTCCGGCGCACCGCCGTGGAGTTGCGCGGCGTGACGGGGGAACGCTGGCCGATCCTGGTGCAGGGGGAGGCGCCACGTGATGTCCTGCTCCGCCGGTTTCGAGAGCTGGGGCGGGCGATTCTGCTCGGAACCGACTCGTTCTGGGAGGGCGTGGATGTCCCCGGACGGGCGCTGCGCTCGCTCGTGATCACCAAGCTGCCTTTCAAGGTGCCGTCCGAACCGATCACCGCGGCGCGCCTCGAGCGGCTGGCGGAACAGGGCGAGGATGGCTTCATGGGGTACCTGCTTCCGCACGCCGCGCTCAAGCTCAAGCAGGGGTTCGGGCGGCTGATCCGGACCAGGACGGATGCCGGCGTCGTGATCCTGCTCGACAAGCGGGTCGTCACCAAACGCTACGGCCCGCTGGTACTCAGCGGACTGCCCCGTGCCGACCGGGTGATCGGCCCGTGGTCGGAGGTGCGCACCCGCGTCGAGGACTTCTTTGCCCGTCACGGAATCGAGGCCAGCGTATGATCCCGGTCAAACCGTCCAAGATCATCTGCGTGGGGCGCAACTACATCGCCCATGCCCAGGAACTCGGCAATACCGTTCCTCCCGAGCCGATGATCTTCCTCAAGCCGCCCTCGGCGCTGCTCGCGCCCGGCGACGCGATCGTACTGCCGGGTCAGTCGCAGCAGGTGGAGTACGAGGGCGAGATCGGGGTGGTGGTGCTCGAGCGGCTGCGCAACGTCAGTGCGGCGAAGGCGGAGAAGGCCCGGCTCGGCTTCACCTGCGTGAACGATGTCACCGCCCGCGACCTGCAGAAGACGGATGGGCAGTGGGGCCGTGCGAAAGGTTTCGATACCTTCTGCCCGGTGGGGCCGGCGGTGGTCGAGGGACTCGACTGGCGCACGCTCACGGTGACGACGCGACTCAACGGCACCGTCAAGCAGCAGGGCGCCACTTCCGAGATGGCGTACAGCAT
>DAINRP010000161.1:0-1059 GCA_036741755.1 Gemmatimonadales bacterium | reverse complement strand
ATCGATCTCGGCGCAGGAGATGCGGACTATCCGCCACCCGCCGAGGTGATCGAGGTCATGCAGCGCGCGGTGGGGGAGACTCGGCTCAGCAAGTACGGGTTCCAGCAGGGGAATCCGGAGTTCCGGCGCGCGGCGGCAGCGTGGATGCAGCGGCGCTTCGGTATTCACTTCGATCCGGCAACGCAGCTCCTTCCGCTGCTCGGTTCGAAAGAAGGACTCTCCCACCTGCCGTTTGCGGTGCTCAATCCCGGCGATGTCGCGGTGGTGCCCGAGCCCGGCTATCAGGCGTACCTCGGCGGAACGATGCTCGCGGGTGGCGAGCCGCTGATCTACCCCCTTACGGCGCGTACCCGATTTCTCGTCGAGCTCGAGGAGCTCGGTGATGCCACGCTCCGCAGGGTGCGGCTGGTCTATCTCAATTACCCCAACAATCCGACGGCGGCGATCGCGCCACGCGACTACCTCGAGCGCACCGTCGCGCTGTGCCGGCGCTACGGGATCATGATCGCGTACGACAATCCGTACTGCGATCTGACCTTTGATGGCTACCGCGCGCCCAGCATCTTCGAAGTCCCGGGCGCCCGCGAAGTGGCGATGGAGTTCTTCTCGCTGAGCAAGAGCTTCTCGATGACGGGATGGCGGCTGGGGTGGGTGGCGGGAGAGACCGCGTACGTCACCGCACTGACCAGGGTGAAATCCTACGTCGACACCGGTCCGTGGCTCGCGGTGCAGGAGGCGGGCGCCTATGCCCTCGACCACGCCGACCGGCTGATGGCGCCGAACATCGCCGAGCTGCAGCGCCGGCGGGATGCGGGCGTGACGGCGCTCCGTGAGGCGGGTTTCACCTGCGAGTCGCCGCAGGCACGATGTATCTTTGGGTGCCGCTGCCCGCCGGGGTCAGCTCGGCCGAATTCGGCCGCCGGGCGCTCGAGAATGAGGGCGTTGTCGTGCTGCCGGGCAGCGCCTTCGGGGCCGGCGGTGAAGGACACTTTCGAATCGCGCTGACCGTGCCGCCGGAGCGGCTCCGGGCAGGAATGCTTCGTCTGGGAAAGACATTGG
>DAINRP010000160.1:0-7273 GCA_036741755.1 Gemmatimonadales bacterium | reverse complement strand
GGGGCGGCGGCTACCGACGCCTCGTCGAGATCCGCCAGCAGCTTCGTGAAGTCAAGTTGGGCGTCGCCGCCCGCCATCGCCCGCTCAGCCCCCTGCTCCAGCGCATCGACGATGCGGAACAGCAGGTCGATCAGGTCCCGACCCGACGCGGGGTCGCCGCGAAGCAGGTCGAGTATCGACTCGGTACGATGAGCCAGCTCGGTGAGGTTCGAGTACCCCATCGCCGCCGCCATGCCCTTGAAGGTGTGCATGGCGCGGAACAGACTGACCACGGGTTCGGCACTCGCCGGCGTGCGCTCCCAGTCCAGCAGCGCCTGTCCGCACGCGCCGAGCTGCTCACGGCTCTCGGTGAGGAACAGCGCGGCGTAGCGGGAGAGATCCATGGCGGCCTCAGCCGAGGACGCGCTGGACCGCTTCGAGAACCCGCGAGGGCTGGAACGGCTTGACGACGAAATCCTTCGCGCCCGCCTGAATCGCCTCGACGACGAGCGCCTGCTGACCCATCGCGCTGCACATGAGGATGCGGGCCTCGGGGTGATCCTTGCAGATCTCCCGGACCGCCTCGATCCCTCCCATGTCGGGCATCACGATGTCCATCGTGACCAGGTCGGGCTTGAGGTGCCGATACTTCTCGACGGCCTCGCGACCCGTTTCCGCCTCCCCGACCACTTCGAAACCGGCCTGGGCGAGAATGTCCGAGATCATGGTGCGCATGAAGATGGCATCGTCGCAGACCAGCACGGTGTGGCTCACGCGTTCCTCCATAAGTGCTGTTGCCCTGATTCGCCGTTTCTCTGGCCTGCCGGCGGGATCGCTATCCCGAGACCGGCGCGAGCATCGCCTTCGCATCGAGCACTGCGAACACCCGACCGCCATGGTGGCCGATCGCCTCCACCATCCCGGGATCGATCCCCGGCAGACCCTCGCCCGCCGTGAGCGCCCCGCCAGGCACTTCCACGAGATCGAGGACCTCGTCCACGGCAAGGCCGAAGGTGCGCACGCCCTGTTCCAGCACGAGGATGGACTCGGCCGCTAGTCCAGTATCGGCAAAGCCCGCCGCGAGGCGAGCATCGACCACGGTCAGGAGCGTGCCACGGAGGTTGACCAGCCCGGCAACCGAGGCAGAAGCCCCGGGGATCCGGGTGGAACGCCCCGCCGGGATGATCTCCCGTACCGCGGTCGCATGCACGGCGCAAACCAGCGGTCCCAGACGAAAGACCACCAGCCGAACCGGGGCGGAATCAGGCATGTGCTTCAAAGAAAAGAAGATACCGAAGGGCTTCGGCCGGAGCAACGGCGTCCCGAACCCCCATCGCAGCAGTCAGAAGTGGCGCAAGATCGGCCGGCCATTCGGCCCGAAAATCCATTGGGTCGTTGGTGATCGGGTGGCGGAATTGAAGCCAGGCGGCGTGGAGGGCCTGCCGTGGAGCGAGACGCTCCAGTGCCTCGGCGGCCGGTCGCTGGGTGCCGCCAGTCATCCGGCGGCTGCCCCCGGCCCCATAGACGGGATCGCCGACCACCGGATGGCCGATGTGGGCGAGGTGCACCCGGATCTGGTGGGTGCGGCCAGTGTGCAATTCCAGCCGCAAGAGATCCACCAGTCCGTAACGAGCGACCACGTATGCGTCGGTGCGGGACTGCCGACCCTCCGCCGACACGATGATCTTCTTGCGGTCCTTGGGGTGGCGCGCGAGCGCCGCTTCGATCACCAGCGGACTCTCATCCAAATGGCCCCAGCAGAGCGCGGCGTAGCGCCGCGTCACGCGCCGGGCGGCCAGCATGGCACCCAGCCGGCGATGGGCCAGATCGGTCTTGGCGACGACCATCAGACCGGAGGTGTCGCGGTCGAGCCGATGCACGATCCCGGGCCGCCCCTCCGCCCCACCGGACAGCGTCGTACCGCGTGCCACCAGCGCATTCACCAGCGTGTCGTCCCAGTGCCCCGGGGCGGGATGTACCACCAGCCCCGCCGGCTTGTTGATCACGGCGAGATACTCGTCCTCGAAGATGACCTCGAGCGCGATATCGGTCGCGACCAGCTGTCTGGGTGGCTCCGATTCCGGGAAGTTGACCGTCACCCGCTCGCCGCGCGCGAGCGTGCGCGAGGATCGCGCGACGACATCATTGACCGCGACGCGCTGATCCGCCACGAGTCGGGCGGCCTGGGTGCGGGAGAGCTGGAGCTGGTCGGCGAGGAACCGGTCGAGGCGTTCGGTCGTTGGAGCGAGGACGGAAAACGTGAGGGATGAATACGGGATATGGAGTGAGGGGCCGGATGCGTCTTCCGCGGTGGCATGCACTCGTTAGTCCTCACTCCTCGCCGCCGGCACGGTCTGTGGTGGCGTGTGTTCTGGAGGAAGCGGGCGCCCCGGCTCCTCCGCGGCGGCCTCCCGACGGGCATCTTCCCGCCAGAGCGAAATGGCCAGCGCGATCGCGCCGCAGCTTACCGCCATATCCGCCACATTGAACGTGGGCCAGCGATAGGCTCCAATCCCCACATCGAGGAAGTCCACCACGCCCTGACTGGATCGGATCCGGTCGACCAGGTTGCCCAGCGCGCCGCCGCTCACCAGTCCGAGCGCCAGTTGCCGGAACCAGTCACCGGGTTCCGCCGTGCGATGATACCGGAACAGCAGAAACACCGCCGCGATCGCCACACCCATGAAGATCCAGCGGGAGAGCGGGCCGAGATTCAGGCCGAACGCCGCTCCCGGATTGTAGACTAGGCGCAGCTGAAGCCAGTCGCCCAGCACCGCCCGACCCGCCGAGCGGAGCAATTCCCGCTCGGCGAGGTATTTCGTCAGGATGTCGAGCGCGAGGACGGAGAAACCGGCGCCCCAGTAGAGCCGCCGCTCAGCGCCGCTTCCCATTCTCTTCCTTTTCCTTGCACTCGATGCAGAGCCTGGCATGCGGGAGCGCGTCCAGCCGCTCGAAGTTGATCTCCTTCGAGCAGGTGTGACAGAGCCCGAACTTCTCCGGAGTCTTGTAGAGCCGCCGCAGCGCCTCATTGACATGCCACAGGTAGCGCCCCTCCTGCGAGGCAAACAGGAATTGCTTCTCCCGTTCCATGGCATCGGTTCCCTGATCGGCCATGTGCAGCGAGTAGGACGACAGGTCGCCATCCGAACTCTGCAGCGTGGCACTGAAGGATTCATCGTAGTGGCCGAGTTCCTTCATCACGCGCGCCCGCTCTTCCATGAGGCGCTTCTCGAAATGCGCGAGATGCTTCTTGTTCATGCCCCTATCCCTGCCCGATGGCCAACCATCGGGCGCTAGGCGGCGGCCCCATGCCGTCGCACACTGAAGGTGACGTCGTGCCCATCCACGTCTGCGGACTGCCGGAGATCGGCATCCGCGATTCCTGTCCCTACTTCGAGATGCCGGGCGAGCGTCTCGGTCATGATAAAGTCACGGTGAGCCCCTGCCGCGCCGACAACAGCGTCCGGACCTTCGATACCCAGTGCGATCCGGTCGCTGACATCGTATCCCGCCTCACGGCGGAGTCGCTGCGTATGTGAAACCAGCTCACGAGCGAGACCCTCGGCTGCCAGCGCTGCGTCGATCGTGGGATCGAGCGCGGCGACAAACGGGCCGTCGCTAGCCACCAGCCAGGAGGTCGCCACCTCCCGCTCGACCACCACATCCTCAGCAAAATAAACCACTTCGGTCCCATTCACACGGAGCGTGGCCTGGGCCCCGCTTTCCAGGGCCCGGAGCTGCTCGGTCGCGAGCTGTTCGACGGCCTTCGCCACGACGGGGGTCTCCTTGCCATAGCGCTTCCCGAGGGAGCGGAAATTGGCCTTGCCCCGGAGCCGCACCAGGTCGGTGTCCGATTCCGCGATGTCGATCCGCTTGACGTTCACCTCCGACCGGAGGATCGGCAGCAGGCGCTCGAAGGCGGGTCCGCGGGCCGCAACCGGCACGGCGACCTGCATCCGGCCGAGCGGCTGGCGCACCTTGAGCTTGCCGGACTCGCGTGCCGCGCGGGCGAGCGAGGCGAGCCGCCGAATCGCGTCCATCGCGACGGCGAGTTCCGCCTCTTCGCGCCGCGGCGCAGCAGGGATCTCCGGCCACCCGGCCAGATGCACCGACACCTCTGTCAGTGACCGGTGCAGCCAGTCGCTGGCAAACGGGGCGGCGGGCGCGAGCATCCGGCTCACCGCGATCAGGCACTCGCGCAGCGTGGCAACGGCGGCCGAGTCCGCCTGCCCTTCCGGCGCCCAGAAGCGATCGCGACTGATTCGCACGTACCAGTTCGAAAGATCATCGACCACGAAGTCCATCAGCGCGCGCACGCCCGCGGTCGGTTCATATCGTGACCAAGCGGTCGTGACCGCCTGCACCGTCGCGTCGAGGCGCCCGAGCACCCATCGGTCGCTGTCCGGACGCGCCGGCCGCGCCGGCGCCCCCTCGACCCGCGCGGCGTAGAGCCGGAAGAACTCGTAGGTGTTGCGAAGCGCCCGCAGGAAGTCTCCCGTGACCTGCGGGATCTGCCTCCGGTCGAACCGCTTCGGCAGCCACACCTGGCTCGAGACAAGCAGGTAGAGGCGCATGGTATCGGCGCCGAACTCACCGATCAGCTCCCACGGATTGACGACGTTGCCCTTCGACTTGGACATCTTCTGGCCCTCGGCATCGAGGACCAGCTCGTTGACGATCACGTTCTTGTAGGCGGGGCTGTCGAACGCCGTCGTGGCAATTGCCAGCAGCGAATAGAACCAGCCCCGGGTCTGGTCCACCCCTTCGCAGATGTAGTCCGCCGGAAAGTGGGCCTTGAACTCCGTCTCGTGCTCGAAGGGATAGTGCCACTGGGCGTAGGGCATCGACCCGGAATCGAACCAGGTGTCGATCACCTCCGCGGCCCGGCGCATCGTGCCGCCGCAGCCGCAGGCCCAGTGATAGGCGTCGATGTAGGGCTTGTGTGGATCGAAGTCGGCGGGCAGCGACTCTCCCCACCGTGCCGCCAGCGCGGCGTAGCTCCCGATGACCTCGACGTGCGCGGGGTCCTTGTCGCAGACCCAGACGGGAAGCGGCGTTCCCCAGTAGCGGTCCCGGGACAGGGCCCAGTCCACGTTGTTCTCCAGCCACGACCCGAAGCGGCCCTCGCCCACTTCCGGCGGCTGCCAGTTCACGCCGCGATTGATCTCGAGCATCCGGTCCTTCACCTGCGAGGTCCGGACGAACCAGCTGTCGCGCGCGTAATAGATCAGCTTGCTGCGGCACCGCCAGCAGTGCGGATAGCTGTGGACGTACTGCTCGGTCTTGAGCCAGCGGCCATCGGTCTTGAGCCGCCGGATGATCAGCTCATTGGTCTCCTCGGCGGTGACCAGCTTCCCCTCGATCTCCGGCCAGGTCGTGCCGGTGAACGTCCCGTCGATCCCGACCGGACGCACCATCTCGAGATTATGCTCCTTGCCCGCGGCGTAGTCGTCGGCGCCGAATGCGGGCGCCATGTGCACGATGCCCGAGCCGTCGTCCGCGGTGACGAAGGCCCCAGGCACCACCACCGAGTGGTTGCGGCTGCCCTCGAACTGCACCACCTGGAGCGGGCGCGTGTAGCGGAGACCGACGAGGGAGACCCCCGGGATCGTTGCGTCGAGGACGAGGTCCTCACCAGCGATCTCCTTGAGCTTCGCCTCCCGGCTCACTGCCATCACGAAAGAGCGGCCGGGGAACTTCGGGCTGCGGTAGACGCCGTAGTCGAGTTCAGGATGTACCGCAGCCGCCACGTTCGAAGGGAGCGTCCACGGTGTGGTCGTCCAGACCACCAGTTCCCGGCCAGAGCCATCCTCGAGCGGGAAGGTGACGTAGATCGACTTGTCCTTTACCTCTTCGTAACCGAGGGCAAGTTCGTGACTCGAGAGGACGGTACCACAGCGGGGGCAGTACGGCAGCACCCGGTGGCCGCGGTACAGCAGGTTCTTCTCAAACAGCCGGTGGAGGAGCCACCAGACCGTCTCGATGTACTCGTTGGTGTAGGTGACGTAGGCGTGATCGTAGTCGAGCCAGTAGCCGACCCGGTTGGACAGTTGCTCCCAGTCCGCCTTGTAGGTGAAGACGCTCTCCCGGCAGAGCCGGTTGAACTTCTCGACGCCGAACTCCTCGATGGCCTTCTTGCCGTTGAGCTTGAGCTGCTTCTCGACTTCGATCTCGACCGGCAGGCCGTGCGTGTCCCACCCGGCGATCCGGGTGACCGACTTCCCCTGCATCGCCTGGAAGCGGCAAATGAGGTCCTTGATGGTCCGCGCGAAGACGTGGTGGATGCCCGGCTTGCCGTTGGCCGTGGGCGGTCCCTCGAAGAACACGAAGGGTGCGCCCTGGCGGGTCGCCTCGAGGGTGCGCTCGAAGAGCTGCTCGGAGGCCCAGCTCCCCAGCAGCTCCTGCTCCATCCGGTCGGCACCGCCGTCCGGCCACGGCCGATACGTCATGCGCCGATCTGCTTGACCAGGGCCGAGACGAGACGGGTGAGCTTGGGTTCGGCACCCATCGCCGTCGCGATGATCGTGGTGATGTCGGCGGGTTCCAGGGCGTCAGGCAGGCACTGGTCGGTCACGATCGAGAGCCCGGCGACCTGCATCCCCTGGTGCACCGCGACGATGACTTCGGGCACGGTGGACATCCCGACGATGTCCGCGCCCATCGCCCGCAGCATGCGATACTCGGCCCGGGTCTCGAGACAGGGGCCCGGCACGGAGACGTAGACGCCTTCGCGCAGGGTGATCCCCTGCTCAATCGCGAGCGCGCGTACTTTCGCACGAAGCCCCGAGTCATAGGGGTCCGACATGTCGGGGAATCGTGGTCCCAGCCGCTCGTCGTTGCGCCCGATGAGCGGGTTGTCGCCCAGGAGATTGATGTGATCGGCGATCAGCACGAGATCACCCGGTGCCCACAGCGGGTGCATCCCGCCAGACACGTTCGTCACGACCAGGGTCCGTGCCCCGAGGGCGTGCATCACCCGCACCGGGAAGGTGGCGTCCTGAAGCGAATAGCCTTCATAGCGGTGGAAGCGGCCCTGCATCGCAACAACCCGTCGGCCATTCAGCGTCCCGAGGATCAGCCGACCGGCGTGACTCTCAACGGTCGAGAGCGGGAAACCGGGGATCTCCTCGTATGGGATGATGGCGTCGGCCGTGATGTCCTCGACCAGTCCGCCGAGGCCGGTGCCGAGAATGATCGCGATGTCGGGGGTGAACGCCGAGCGGCCGCGGATAGCCGCGGCCGCCTGCTGGATTCGATCGTACAGACTGGGCACGGTCATGCGTGGCGCTTGAGC
>DAINRP010000159.1:0-7285 GCA_036741755.1 Gemmatimonadales bacterium | reverse complement strand
GGAGTGCCATTAGTGCTCGTTTAGCAACACGTTAGGACACCTTGTCCAACTGTCGTGGAGTTCACCCGGTTTCGTGGACAGGTAAGGGCTTGGGATTCAAGCCGCATGTGAGGTCTCGTGTTCGAAGCGGATCGGCGACCGCTGGCCGAGCGTGGAGTGTCGGCGGTGCGGGTTGTACCAGCCTTCGATGTAGGTGAAGACGGCGACCCGCCCGTCGGCCTGGGTCGTGAAGCGATGGCGGGCCAGCAGTTCGCACTCGAGGGTGGCGAAGAAGCTCTCGGCCACGGCGTTGTCGTAGGCGTCGCCGCGGGAGCCCATGGAGGGCACGACGCCCATGGTGCGGCAGCGCTGCCCGAACGCGACAGAGGTGTATTGGCTGCCGCGATCGCTGTGATGGATGACGCCGGCGGGGCGGCGCTGGGCGAGCGCCATGTTGAGCGCGTCGAGGACGAGGTCGGTCTTGAGATGAGTCGCCATGGCCCAGCCGACGATGCGGCGACTGTAGACGTCGAGGACGATGGCCAGGAACAGGAAACCGGCCCCCGTCGGGATGTACGTGATGTCCGCGACCCACAACTGGTTCGGGGCGGTGGCCGTGAAGTTCCGCTGCACGTGATCGGGCGCGGCCGGCGCTTCCCGCCGCTGGATCGTGGTGCGCACGCCGCGGTGGCGGCTGACGCCGACCAAGCCGGCCCCCCGCATCAGCCGGGCGACCCGCTTCTGGCCCAGGTGCACGCCGTCCTCGCGCAGATCTTCCCAGATCCGCGGCGCGCCATACGTCGCATGGGAGCGGGCGTGGAACCCCCGGATCTGGGTGAGCAGCACCGCATCACGCTGCGCCCGCAGCGAGGGACCGCGACCGCGCGCCGCGTGGTAGCCACTGCGGGAGACGCCCAGCACGCGACACAACGTCGCGATCGGGTAGGTCACCTGGTTCGCCGTCACGAAGTCGAAGAGTCCGGCAACGTGGCGGTCTCCCGCGCGAACCAGGCCGCCGCTTTTGACAAGATCTCCCGCTCGATCCGCAGCTGGCGGTTCTCGCGGCGCAGCTTCGTCAGCTCTTGGCGCTCGGCGGTCGTCAGCTCGCCCGGGCGTTCGCCGCGATCGGTGGCCGCTTGGCCCACCCAGTTGCGGATCGTCTGCGCGGAGGGCTCGAACTCTGTGCTCAACTCCTCAGGCGTTCGGCCCGCCCGTGCCAACGCCACCAGCTGCTCCCGAAACTCCGGCGGATACGGCCTCCGTGTTCGTCCCATAGTGGACTCCTCCCCCCCAAAGGGTGAAGTGTCCACGGAAGCGGGTCAACTCCACGCCACCAGCTGATGCGGAGCCAGCGCATTCGGGCATGGAGCCCTTGGGATCCCGACCTAAGGGTGCACGTGTGTAAGATCGTCGATTACATTCTCCGCACGTTCATTCCGCTACTGTCGGTCCGGGGGACTCCGGGATAGCAACCCTTAGGCAGTGTTCGTGGCCGTCCACCGGAGCCTCTCGAGCAGCCTCGCGTGAGGAACATATCCGTGCGCCTCTCTATGACTCGCAATCTGCTGGCCGGTCTCGCGCTGGCGCTAACGACCCCGGCAGCGGCCCAGGGCCAGGGCCAGCCCACCAATCTGGCCTCCAGCGTCTCGGCACTGAGCGATGCCGTCAAGACCTTGACCGAGGGGTTTGCGCAGCTCCGCAGCAGCCTCACGGCACACAATCGGGAGGCGGCGTCCAGAGCCGAGGTCCGGGGGCTGACCGACTCGCTCCTGCTGGCCTTCCGGCGAACCTCCGACACCCTGTCGGTCCTGTTGGTGGAACGGCAGCGCACGGCCGACTCGCTGCGCCGCGTCGTCGCCCGCTGGCAGGACAGCGCCCAGTCGTTGGCGCAGAAGCTGGCAACGCAAAACCAGGATCTTGCGGGCCAGCAGCGACAGATGGCGGCTCTCACCGACCAGGTGGCCCGCGAGCGCCAGCGCGGCGACTCGCTCTCCAGTGCCCTCACCGCGGCACTCGGTGCACAGCAGACGGCGTTCAGTGAGCTGTTCGACAAGACCCAGACGGAGCTCGCCGTCCGCCAGAGGCGCATCGACGACTTGACCGACCAGCTGTTGCGGGCGAAGGAGCCGCCCCCGCCCGATACGACCCAGAAGAAGAAGAAGAAGAAGTAGCAGCGGCGGTTCCGACGTCCCGCGGCCGCCGGCCTTTCCTCCACTTCGAGATCGTCCATGAGACTTCAACGCGCCCTCTGCCTGCTCGCGCTGGCCCCGGCCCTCGCCGGCTGCACCGACAAGGCCAAGTTGCTCAACCAGCAGCTCCAGACCCAGCTGGCGAGCATCACGGCATCCAAGGACACGACTGAGAAGCTCTACGCCAACGCGCTCGCCGAGCTGCAGGCGGTTGACGCTGGTATCAGCGCCCTCGAGGCCCAGCGGGGGGCGATTCGAGTGCTCGCGGGCGGTCAGCCGGAGGACGTGCCGAGCCTGCCCGAACGACTCGACAGCGTCGCCCGCCGGATCGACCGGGAGATATCGGCCAAGACCGCACAGATTCGCCAGCAGGCAGCGCAGATCAAGAGCCTCCAGGCCCAGCTCGCCGAGCAGAGCCGCAAGCTGCAGGACGCCAACCTCCGGATCGATTCGCTGACGCTCGCCAACCAGAAGCTGGCGCAGGAGAATGCCCAGCTGCGGAAGACGGTGGAATCGCTGCGTGCCCAGCTCGCGGACGCCCGGAGCCGTATCAAGGTGCTCGAAGACTCGCTGTCGCAGCAGAACGTGGTCATCCTGGACAAGGTCAATCAGCTCAATACGGCGTATTACATCGTGAAAGCCAAGGACGAGCTCCAGGCGCTCAAGCTGATCGACAAGAAGGGCACCTTCCTGGGGATGAAGGGCCGGTACGAGATCGCCCGGAATGTCGATCTCTCCAAGTTCACCAAGATCGACATCACCGAGACCAAGGCCATCCCGATCGAGGCCGAGGCGAAGAAGATCAAGGTGCTGTCGCTCCACCCGGATAGCGCCTATTCCATCACCGCGGATGGCGAGAAGCGAGCCACGCTGAACGTCCTGGACGAGAATACGTTCTGGAACACCTCGAAGCTGCTCGTGGTGATGGTGGATACCATCGCCACTCCGCCGCCGGAGAAGACGATCCTCCACTGAGGCGCGTCCACCCGGGTCGGACAGCGACCGCCGGAGCGTTCGGGAGACCGAGTTTGACTTCGGCTTCAGTCAGGAGGGGGCATGGACCGATGCGTGGGCACGACAAGGTTCGTGATGGCGATGATGTGCCTGCTTCTGACAGCCGGGAGCGGCTGCGCCGCCAGTGAAAAGTAAACGGCCAGCGGCACGACTCAGGCCGCTGCCGGCTCAGCCGCCGGTGTGGCCAACTTTCATGTCGTGCTGGGTGGAGGGCCCTATGCGGGCACGTACGACGTTGCGTCCGAGTCGTGTCTCGCGGGCGTGATGAAGCCGGGTGCCTGGAACGCCACCTGGAGTGCGGACATCACACTTAAGGACAAGATATCCAGCGTCATCACCGGGATCGATCCCAAGCCCGTCGTCGCCGGCGCGGAGGCAACCGCCACGGTCTCCTTCGGCCAGGAAGACGACCAGGTGTTGTACGAAGTCCTGAAGCCGACGGCGAAGGTCACCGATCGCGGCAGCACGGCCACGCTCGTCTTCACCGGCACGGCCCGCACGGCGTTCTACAAGGATGGCTCGTTCGGCGACGGCGGCGACCTGGAGATCACAGTGGAGTGCGGAAAGGTGGAGCGGGGCTAGGGCCAAGGCGGGACCAGGCTCCTCGCCGAGCGGCTTGCCGGCACCCGCCGTCCCCGCCTAGCTTGTCCGAACGGCGCCGTAGCGGGCACCACCGACGGCACCACAGCCACAGACATCATCCTGGGTGGTTGAGCGCCCGTAGCTCAGTTGGATAGAGCAACAGCCTTCTAAGCTGTGGGTCGGTGGTTCGATTCCACCCGGGCGCACTCTGCTTTCAGCATTCTGCTGCAGCACCTTCGGCCGCCTCGGCTCACCTTCCGCCCAACCTTGTCGAAGGGCGTGGTGCCAGAAACGGTGCCAAGCTCTCTCCTATAGGCCCTCTGGACCCTCACGCTCCCCTGCGGCGAGGAACCCCTCTCGGTGCCGCGGGCCCCGCGGCTGCCCGCTTCGCCCACGCGCTCTGGCCGGGGTGTGACTCGCGCTGTACTATAGGCCTTCCGCTCCAAGCCATTCGACCTGACGGTTCCCGCAGCGACCAATGGCCGGCAGGTCCGAGCACCGACGCCGACCCGGCCGGGGGGAAGCCGATGCAGCATCGAGCGCCGCGGCTCCTGGGACTGCTCGCCCTTCTGTGGTCCGCACCCACGGCTCGGGGACAGCAGGCGGCGGCACCCGCGTCCGCCGAGGACAGCCTCGCCCACGGCCGGGCGCTCTTCCAGTCACAGTGCGCCCGCTGCCATGGCTTCGATGGCGGTGGCGGACAGGGGCCGAGCCTCCGGCGCCCGAAGCTGCGCCGGGCGGCGAACGACAGTGCCCTCGCGGGAGTGATCAAGGATGGGGTCACCGGCACCATCATGCCCGGCGCCTGGCAGTTGAGCGAGAGCGAGCTGGGGCAGGTCGTGGGGTATGTGCGGTCGCTCGGCCGCCTGCCTGCCGAGCCGCTCCCGGGCGACTCCGCCCGAGGGCAGGAGGTCTTCGCCGGTGCGGGCGGCTGCGGCGGATGCCACACGGTGGCCGGCAGGGGAGGCGCGACAGGACCCGAGCTCACGGAGATCGGGGCGCTCCGGAATCTCGGCTATCTCTGGCAGGCGCTGCTGGAGCCCGGAGCGACCCAGCCGGTGCGGCCGCTCTTCACCTACCCGAGCGGTGAGTACGCCAAGTACCTGGTGGTCCGGGTGGTGACTCGCCGCGGGCGAGAGGTCGTCGGGCAGCGCATCAACGAAGACCCGTTCACCATCCAGCTCCGCGATGCCCGCGGCCGGCTCCATTCCTTTTTCAAGGAGGAGCTGCGCGTGCTGGAGCGGCGACCGGACCAGAGCCTCATGCCCGCCTTCGGGCAGGCCCTCTCAGCCGCCCAACTGGACGACGTAGTGAGCTACCTCGCGACCCTGCGGGGGGCACCGTGAGACCGACCGCTGTCCTCGTCGCGCTGACTCTCCTGCCGGCGCCCTTCGCGTTCGCGGGCGCCCAGGTGTCCGCGGCGCGTCTGGAAAACGCCAGCGGCGAGCCCGGCTCCTGGCTCACCTACTCCGGCAACTACGCGTCGCACCGGTTCTCCCGGCTCGCCCAGATCACTCCCGCGAACGTCGCCCGGCTCCGCCCGACGTGGGTGTACCAGGCACGCGAGCCCGGCGATGTGCAGACCACCCCGATCGTGGCCGACGGGGTGATGTACGTGACCGAGGGAAAGAGCCATGTCGCAGCACTCGACCTCCGGACCGGAAACCCGCTCTGGCGCTGGGAGCGGCCGGTGCCGGCGGGGGTGAAGACGCTGGGCTTCGGCCCGACCAACCGGGGCGTCGCGATCCTGGATTCGACCGTCTTCGTGGGCACCATCGAGGCGCACCTCGTCGCGCTCGACGCCCGCACCGGCACCGTGCGCTGGGACGTGCCGGTGGCGTCCAACGACAGCGGCTACGGGATCACCGGGGCGCCGCTCGTTGCCGACGGCAAGGTGATCATTGGCGTGAGCGGCGCCGAGGCGGGGATCCGCGGATTCCTCGATGCCTACGACGCCCGGAGCGGCGAGCGGCTCTGGCGCTTCTGGACGGTGCCCGCGCCCGGAGAGCCCGGGAGCGAGACCTGGACGGGGGAGGCTTGGAAGACCGGCGGCGGCTCCACCTGGGTCACCGGGTCGTACGATCCGGCGCTCGGCCTGGTCTACTGGGGCATCGGCAACCCCGGGCCCGACTGGAACGGCGACGTCCGACCGGGGGACAACCTCTATACCTGTTCCCTGGTGGCGCTCGACGTCGGGACCGGCGCGCTCCGCTGGCACTTCCAGTTCACTCCGCACGACACCCACGACTGGGACGCCGCTCAGATTCCCGTGCTCGCTGACGTGCCGCTGGGTGGGCGAACCAGGAAGATCGTGGCGATGGCCAACCGGAACGCGTTCTACTATGTCCTGGATCGCACAACCGGCGAGTTCCTACGCGGCGTCGAGTTCTCGCGGCAAAGTTGGGCGGACGGCCTGGACGAGCACGGCCGCCCCCGGGTGATCCCGGGCACGGAGCCGAGTGACTCGGGCAGCCTCGTGTACCCGAGCCTCCAGGGCGCCACGAACTGGCTCAGCCCGGCCTACAGCCCGCGCACTCGCCTCCTCTACGTCCCCGCGACCGAGCTAGGCTCCGTCTACTACAAGCGCGAGGCGAAGTACGCAGTCGGCACCTTCTTCCCCGGTGGCGGCGAGCAGGCATTCGAGAACGACAGCTCGTTCGGCGCCATTCGCGCGCTGGAGATCGGGACGGGGAGGAGGCGCTGGGAATTCCGGCTCCAGTCGCTTGGATGGGCCGGCGTGCTCGCGACCGCGGGCGGCCTGGTGTTCGGCGGCACCAATGAGGGCCGAGTGTTCGCGCTGGACGCGCGCAGCGGCCGCTCGCTCTGGCACTTCCAGACCGGGGCGGTGGTGCAGGGCAACCCGGTGTCGTTCCTGATCGGCGGGAGGCAGCACGTCGCCGTCGCGGCCGGACGGTCCGTGTTCGTCTTCGGCCTCGAGTAGGGGGTTCGATTCCTCCCGGCCCCGTCCCCGCGAGCGGCGACCGTGGACACGAGCCGGTTGGCGACGGATATTCCCCACCCTATGGATGCCATCATCACCTACACGGACGAGCCTTCCGACAAGTCTCGCGGGGTGGCCCTCGCGCTCGCGGCGATTCTCGGGCTGTTCGGAGGGCACCGCTTCTACGTGGGCAAGACCGGCACCGGCATCCTCATGGCGGTCACCGTCGGCGGGGTCGGGCTCTGGTATCTCTACGACCTGATCCTGGTTGCCAGCGGCTCGTTCCGCGACGCCGACGGCCGGCTGGTGCGCCGGTGGGATCCCGAGGAGGCACCGCGGGGAGGCCCTGTCCCGGCCGACGTGCTCGACGAGCTCGATCTGCTGCGTCACCAAGTGGCCGAGCTGGCCGAGCGGGTGGACTTCGCCGAGCGGCTCCTCGCCGGCCCGCGTGCGCACCCGGACGCCGTCCAGCCCACGATCCCCTCCTGACGAATGAAATTCACATCTCTGGCCGGCCGGATCGTCCCCCGGCGCGGCGAGCTGCGTGCGACGCTGCGGCTGGCCATCCCCGTCGTCGTCG
>DAINRP010000158.1:0-7304 GCA_036741755.1 Gemmatimonadales bacterium | reverse complement strand
CAGGTCCTCGCCCGCGCCCGCGCCGGGGAGCTCGACGCGTTCGAGCAGCTCTACCGCGCCTACCAGGTCCCGGTCTACAACCTCGCCCGCCGGATCTGCCGGACGGTCGAGGATGCCGAGGATGTGATGCAGGAGACCTTCTTCGAGGTCTGCCGCAGCATCGGGCAATACCGCGGCGACGGCAGCCTCTGGGGCTGGGTCCGCACGATCACCGCGAGCAAGGCGCTCATGCGCCTGCGCCGGAACAAGTACCGCGATACCGATGAGCTGGACGAGGAATTTCACCGCCCCGGCATCCGCCAGGACAACGGGCTCCGGATGGACCTCGAAGCCGCCCTCGAGCGGCTGCCTGAGGTCAGCCGGGCGGTGGTGTGGCTGCACGATGTCGAGGGGTACACCCACGAGGAAATCGCGGGGATGATGGGGAAGACGGTCAGCTTCTCCAAGTCCCAGCTCTCGCGGGCCCACGTCCGGCTGCGGCGGTGGCTCGGGGAAGAGGTGTCACTCGCATGACGCACCTCGCGATCGATCAGCTGGTCGCCCTGCGGGAGCCGGGGCTCGAGCCGGGACTCGCGGCGGCTCGTGAGCACCTCGCGGCCTGTGCCCTCTGTCAGGCGGAAGCCGCCCGCCTCGATCAGCGCAGCGCCCGCCTGAAAGCACTCCCTTCGCTCCGTCCCGCGCGAGACCAGTGGCCGATCCTGCAGCGGAAGCTTGCCGCCGAGCGCCGGCGTCGGCGGATTCGCTGGGTGGCGATCGCCGGGGTTGCGGCCGCCGCGTCAATCGCCGCCGTCGTGACCGTCCGCAGCCGGGACCGGCATCAGGGCACCGCGCAGCTTGCCATCGACTCCATCATGACCCGCTCGAGCCAGTTGGAGCAGCTGATTCAGTCCTACAATCCGGATCGGCGAGTCACCGACGGGCTCACCGCCGGGGTGGCGGGACAGCTCGAGGATCGGATCGCCCAGGTCGATCAGCAGCTTCAGGTGGCCCAGTTGCAGGAGAACCGGAAGAGCGAGGCCGAGATGCTTCGGCTGTGGCGCCAGCGCGTGGGCCTGCTCGACGCGCTGGTCGACGTACACCTGACTCGGGCGAGCCAGGTCGGATTCTAGGACCCTGCCGTGACGCCCCGCCTCGTACTCGCTGCCTTTCCCCTTCTGCTCGGTACCGCTCTGGCTGCCCAGGAGCCTCGGCTCATCCGGCCCGACTCCACCGACGTCCAGCATCCGAAACGCATGATGCCTCCAGGCGATTTCATGTCCGAGGGCCGGGTGCAGATCCTGACCTCGCGGCGCGCCCGGCTCGGCATCTCGATCAACATGCGGGCCCGCGACACCGACTCGATCGGCGCGCTGATCCAGGCCGTGACGCCCAACTCGCCGGCGGCGAGGGCGGGACTCCGCTCGGGCGACGTGATCACCCGCTTCAACGGGTCCGCGCTGGTCGATCAGACCGTGCGCACCGGCTACGATCAGTCCCGGTCCGGCGTAGCGCTCGCCATGCTCGCGGCGGCGCTCAGCCCCGGTGACACCGTGGCCATCGAGTACCGGCGCGGGAAGGAACGCAGGAACGCCAGCGTGGTGGCGGGAGACGAGCCGGCCTGGGTGTTCAGCCAGCCCGAGGGATCATGGGTCATCCCGTTCAGCGACAATGACCCCGAGGCGGGCGACGGCCTCGGACGCGGGCCGGAGGGCCCTCACGGAAGGATGACGCTGCGCTTCGAGACCGACAGCCTCGGGATGCGGGGCGAACCGTACCGGCGCATGCCACCCATGATGTTCACGATGGGGACGCCGCTCGAGGACCTCGAGCTGGCCCCCGTGAACCGCGATCTCGGCCGCTATTTCGGGGTCGCGAGCGGGGTGCTGGTGATCAGTGTTCCGGCGGAGTCGAAGCTGGGGCTCCGGGCTGGCGACGTCGTGCTGTCAGTCGACGGACGCGGCCCCGAGGGTCCGGGACACCTGCTCCGCATTCTCCGCAGCTATGAGCCCGGCGAGCAGGTCCGATTCCTGATCATGAGGATGAAGCGGAAGGAAACCGTGACGGGCACGATCGCCGGCGCGGGCCGCGACTAGTCGCGCCCCACGCCGGGATTGAGGCTCTCGGCCGTCACCCGATGCAGGAACCGCACGAACTCGTACAGATAGTCCATCCCCGCCTTCTGAGCCTCCGAATGCCACGGGTTCATCACCGTGGACCGCAGCACGAACAGTCCTTCCTTTGCGTACGCCTCCTCCGAAATCTCCAGTCGGGCCAGCAGGTGCTTGAGCGTCGCCCCACGGTATTGCCGCTCCTCGAAGCGGGTGCGTGACACGAAGAATGGCTGCGCCGCGGAGAGCCGGTGGGGCGACCGCGAGCCGGGGATGCTCGCGGCACTGAAGACCCGCTCGTTGAGACGGTTGACCTCGGCGAGCGGCACTGCCGCCGGGACCATCACGCCGTCTTGCCAGGTCATCTGCCGCGCCACGAAGCAGACCAGGTTGGTCTCGGGTTCGGTGACGGTGAAGAAGGTGAACGGCACCCGAGCGGTCGGCTCGCCGACGCGCTCCCGCTCGAACTTCGCGAAGAGATGATGGTGATAGGTGAGCAGCCGGGCGAGTCGCCGTGCGTTGAGCAGCGTGACCCGAACCACCTTGCCATGACCATCGACGGTGAGCGGAATGGTGCGATGCGCCAGCCAGCAGGCGAGCGCCGCTGCGCCCGGCTTGGACCCCTCGAGGATGTGCGGCCCGAACGCCGTGACCGACCCGGGGTCGTCGAATGAGCCGATGCCGGCGTCATCGTCGGAGAGATACTGCGCCCGCTGGGTGACGAACTCGGTCACGCCGCCGTTGCGGAAGGCGACCACGCCCGCGGGGTAGGGGATGTAGCCCATCTTGTGCGGATCGACCGTGGTCGAGTCGCCGTCGGCCATCGCGAGGAAGGCGGCGTAGGTCTCCCGGTCGCCCCAGCGCACCTCGAGCGTGCGCACGTCAGGGTGCTCGAGCCCGACGTCCAGTTCGAACCGCTCGTGGACGTCGAGGGCGCGGATATACTCGTCGCACACCGCATCGAGACCGGCGCCGTGGGGTACGTGGGGTACCGCGAGGCCGTTGAAGAGTGTGCGCAGATAACCACCCCACGCGGCGTCCACGTGGATCCAGAACGACCGGTTGTCGTGCTGTTCGCACTCATCGCGCAGGAAACGGATCCGGTGGATCGGGTCTACGGCCCCCTCTTCCGTGGTGCCGACGATGCCGATGACCGCGGCGACGTACTCATTCGGCGCGAGCCCGCGAATCGTGTCGCGCAGCACATCCACGTCCATCTGGAACCGCTCGTTGACCGGGATCAGCCGTGCCGCGTCCTCGCCGTAGCCGAGCACGTTGCAGGCTTTCGCGATCGAGTAGTGCGCCGCCGCCGAAGCGAGCACCACGGGCCGGAGTCCGGTCGCACCGAGAATGGCGCCGAGTCCCCGGCGCGCCACGTTGAACGGGCTGGCGCTCACCGCCTGGTTTACCCGCTCGAGCGCTTCCGTGGTCGTGAGCTGCTGCTCGGTCTCGAGGTGATAGGCCAGCCGCCGGAGGATGGTGCTGGCCTCCTGCGGGCGGAGGGCGATGAGCGCGCGGTCGGCGACCGCGGTCAGCTCTGTTTCGCCCCCGTTCGCCGTGCGAATCCGGAAGCCCAGCTTCTCCTGGCGGCAGAACTCCCGCGCGATGAACGGCGCGAACTGCACCGCCCGCGCGACCCACAGCGCTTCCAGTGTGGCAAGCGTTCCGCCGGAGCAGATATGGGCCCAGGCCCGCTTCGGATTGTAGCCGAGCATCGCGGAGATCATCCGCCCGACTTCGAGTTCCAGCGCAACGGTGATGGGCGCGACTTCCCCGGTGACGTTGTTCGGATTGTAGAGCAGGCCCGCGAAGTAGCCGAGCACGGCGGGGAGGCTCTGCTCCGACACCATGTGGGCGTTGTAGCGCGGGGAGTGGAGCGGGAAGTGGAACTTGAGTTCGCTCAGGATCGCATCCAGGTGCCCGGTGAGCAGATCCAGCCACGATTCGTGCTCCGGGCTCCGCCGCCGCAACCGGCCGACGATCCACGGGTCGGTCGGGAAGTAGTTCCGGCGCCAGTGGATGTAGTCCTGGAAGATGTGGTCGAAGAGTTCCGACCAGACGGTGGCATTCTCGGCCCGCGGCCCCAGGAACCAGGCGCTGAGCGGATACTCCGTGCCGGCCGGGAGATGGGGGACGGCGTCGCTCTCATGCGGTGCGTTCATGCCTTCCCCTCCTTGAAGACCCGGTACCAGGTCGCCCGCTCCTCGTTCGAGAAGACGCCGAGTTCGCTGAAGATCTCGCGCGCAAACTCCAGCGCGCCCAGGCCGCTCGCGGTGATCAGTCCACGATCGCGGACCGCCAGCGTGTCGACGTAATCCTCGGCGGCGCTGTAGGCCGGCACCTGCGCTTTGAGGTACTCCAGCCCGTTGCTGGTGTGCTTCCGGCCCTGGAGGAGGCCGGCACGGGCCACCGCGAGCGTCGCGCCACAGATGGCGGCGATCGGCGTCCGGGCGGTCGCGAGGTGCTTGAGCAGCGCCGAGAGGCCCTCGTCATCCGGGGTCTTTTCCCAGCGGTCACCCCCCGGCAGGATCAGCAGCCGGATCCCCTCGGGGTCGACTTCGGCCAGATCGAAATCGGGCAGCACGCAGAGCCCGCCCATCGAGATGACCGGCTCACCGGAGAAACCGACCGTCACCACCTCATGCTTGCCGGAGCGCCGGAGTTCGGCGGTGGCGAACGCCGCCTCCCAGTCCGCGAACCCGTCGAAGACCAGCAGATGGGGCGAGGAGTTCATGGTGCCACCGCGGGATCGTGCGACCGGATCTGGGCTGCGAGCCTGGCGAAGCCGGCGATGTCGAGGCTCTGGGCGCCATCGCTGAGGGCATGGTCCGGGTCGGGGTGCACCTCGACGATCACGCCCTGCGCGCCGGCCGCGAGTGATGCGAGCGTGAGGGCAGGGACGATATTGCGCATCCCCGCGGCGTGGCTGGGATCGGCGATGACCGGGAGGTGGGTGCGCTCCCGGACGATCGCGACCGCGTTCAGGTCGAGGGTGTGACGGGTCGCCCGCTCGAAGGTGCGGATGCCGCGCTCGCACATCACGACGTTCGGATTGCCATGCGAGAGAACGTACTCCGCCGCGTGCAGCCACTCCTCGATCGTCGCGCCGCCACCGCGCTTGAGGAGAATCGGCTTGCCGCTCCGCCCCGCCGCCCTGAGCAGCGCGAAGTTCTGCATGTTGCGCGCACCGATCTGCAGCATGTCCGCATAGCGCGCGACCAGCGGCACCTCCTCCCAGCTCATCACTTCGGTCACCACGGGCAGTCCCGTACGCTCCCGCGCCTCGGCGAGGAACTTGAGTCCCTTCACGCCCAGTCCCTGGAAGTCATATGGTGAAGTCCGCGGCTTGAAGGCGCCGCCACGCAGCATGTCCGCCCCGGCCGCCGCGATTCCCTCCGCCGTTTCGATGATCATCGCCTCCGATTCCACCGAGCAGGGGCCGGCGATCAGCACGACCCGGTCGCCGCCGATCTCCACGTTGCCAACCCTGACGATCGTGCCCTCCGGATGCTGCCGGCGATCGAAGAGCGGCAGGTCCGGCTTGGGGCGGAGGTGCGGCATGTTCGGAAGGCTGGACACCGGCATCGCGCCCTCCCCCTGCCAGCTGCCGTAGCTCCCCAGCACGACGATCCGCGAGGCCAGCGCCTCGATCGCCTCCAGCGCCTCGGCCAGACGTGGTTCGTTGCGGCCGCCATCCACGTCGAAATAGAACCGATAGGTCCACGGCGCCGAGCGCTCGGGCCGCGATTGCAGGCTGGTCAGGTTCACGCCCCGGCCCGCAAAGGCCTGCAGCACTGCGGCGAGCATCCCCGGCCGGTGATCGGTCCAGACGATGAGCGACGTCTTGTAGGGTACCGCCGGGTCGCTCTCCTGGGCGGGCTCGCGGGTGAAGGTGAGGAAACGGGTCTGGTTGGTGGGATCGTCCTCGATGCGCTCGTCGAAGACCTGCAAGCCGTATGTGTCGGCCGCCTGACGGCCGCAGATCGCCGCCTGGGTGGGGTCCTTCTCCCGGGCGACGATCTCCGCGCTGCCGGCGGTATCCCAGGCACTGACCAGCGTCACGTTGGGCAGATGCCGGGCGAGCCAGATCCGGCACTGGCCCAGTGCCACCGGATGGGAGAGGACGCGGGTGATCTGCTCGAGCCTGGCGCCCGGCACGCCCATGATGCTGTGATGGACGGGGAGCAGGATCTCGCGACTCAGGTGGAGGTCGCCCTCGCCGAAGGCCTCCTGGAGCAGATCGTAGGTCGGAGTGACCGATCCGACCAGCGAGTTCTCGATCGCGAGACAGCCGGCATCGGCCCGGCCTTCGCGCACGGCAGCGACGACGTCGCCCACCTCGCGGCACGGGATGGTCTCCATCTCCGGCCACTGCTGCCGGGCCGCCGCTTCACTGAAGGCACCACGAGTCCCCTGAATTGCAACGCGCATGACATGCTCCGAGAGTGGAAACAACAACGCCCCGCCGGCGACTCCGGCGGGGCGTCAGGCGTCAGGTATCGGGTGAGCGCTATCGCTTCCCCGCCCCGGACGGCAACGCGCCGCCTGTGCTGGTAAACAAGAAGAAGAAGCCGAATCGCTCTGGGTTCCGCATGGCTGGTACGCTACGCCGCCGACCCCGTCTCTGTCAAGCGGCGGTGCCGGTTACATTAGGAACTCCATGACCGAGATTCTGCTCTCCTGCCCCGTGATGGCCGACCTGGTGGCCCGCCATCAGGCTCCGGATTTCCAGCCGCGAGCGCACTTTCCATCGCTCGTCGATGCGATCGTCTCCCAGCAGATCTCCGGCAAGGCGGCCGCGAGCATCATGGCAAAGCTCAAGAGCCAGGTGCCGATCCGCCCCGCCACCTTGGCCGAGGCCGACCCGCGGCGGCTACGGCGGGCCGGGCTCTCGCGCGCCAAGGCCCGCTACGTCCGCGAGCTGGCGCGATTCGCGGCGGACGGCGGGCTCCGAGGGCTGTCCCGGCTCTCCGACGAGGCGATCGTCGAGCGGCTCACCTCGGTCAAGGGCGTGGGGGTGTGGACGGCGGAGATGTTCCTGATGTTCTCGCTCAACCGTCCTGACGTCTGGCCGGTGGGCGACGGCGGCGTGCAGCGCGCCGTCTTCACGTTGTATGGTGCCCGCACGCCGAAGGCCATCGCCAAGGTCGGGGAACAGTTCCGCCCGTGGCGGAGCCACGCCGCCTGGTACATGTGGAGGTCGCTGGATGACAGGTA
>DAINRP010000157.1:0-7316 GCA_036741755.1 Gemmatimonadales bacterium | reverse complement strand
GTGACCGATCGGCTCTCAACGGCGCTCGCGCGGCTGGAGGCGGTGCCGAAGCCTGCACGGCGCAGGGCGAGGCGGGCACGGGCGCCGCGCGGCGCCTAGTTGCGACCCGGCGGGTCGCCCCTAGATGGCGCGCAGCGCCTCGAATTCCTCCTCGAACGCGCGGACCAGATCGCGTGCATCGGGGACCAGGACGGTGTCCGCCAGGACGCCGACCTGGACGCACCCGGCAAAACTCAGGATCGAGATTCCCACCCCAATATCGGCACGCTGCGGCACCCAGAACATCAGGCCCCGCACCCGCCGTCCCGCCAGCGTCAGTTCACGCTGCGGCCCGGGCACGTTGGTCACCACGGCCGTGCACTTGTTGGCTAGGAAGTCGATGAGCCCGCGGCTCACGCCCTGGGGAAGCAGCGTGAGCATCGCGGACTGGATCCCGTATACCACGATTGGGACCACCGACTGCTTCAGCGCGTCCATCTTCAGCTTCACCGCCCGTACTCGGTCGCCGATATGCTCGATCCCGGCCGGCAACTCGAGGGGAACGGCCGCGAATCGATTCCCCAGCCGCAGCGGTTCGTGCGCGGACCGGACGTTCACGGGCATCGAGATGCGCAGCTTGTCGATGGTCTCGCCGGCATGCCGGGCGAGGTACCGGCTGAAGGCCCCCGAGACGACCGCCATCAACACGTCGTTGACAGTCGCATCGAGCTGTTTGCGAGCGCGCTTGATGATGGCCAGGTCGAAGGGCGCGGTCCATGCGACTTGTTTCTTCCCCGAGACCTTGGCCCCATGCAGGGCATGCCGGTCAGGTCGCCAGAGGAGCCGCCTGAGCAGAATGCCCGGCGCAGCCAGAGGAACACTCATGGCTTTCAGGAGGCCTTTCCGCATCGCGCCTGCGGCGGGACGGATGCTTCCGCGGGCCGGGGCCGTCTCGTGCTCGGCCGTCATCTCTTCCATGAGCGCGAAGATCACCGTGATCAGGGATACTCCGTCGCCGATACTGTGATGAATCCGAGCGAGCACCACGCTCGAGTCTGCTCCCAACTTCTCGATGACCTGGAACTGCCAGGGTGGTCGGTCGGCCGGCAGCGGCGCGGAGGCCTCCTCCCCGATGTAGCGTTGCAGTTCCTCGATAGTGGGGAGTTCATTCTCCCGGGCCGGGATGATCTGCCGGGCGATATCGAACCCGGGGTCCGTTTCCCAGTAGGGCACGCCCCGGATCGAGACGACTCGATCGCGAAAGCGCCCGTACTGCGCCCCGCCGCCGGCTTCGATCACCCGCTGCTGGAACGTCTCACGAAAGGTGGCCAGGTCGATCCGATCGGTGATGAAGACCCCGTTGATCACCATCAGATTGGTGGCGGTGTCCTGCAGCCACACCGCGTCGTGTGCCGAGACTCGTTCGCGCATCGACTCAGCTCCGGCGGATGGCGAGAAAGAAGGCGATCACGAACAGCCCGCCCCAGACCGGCCATGGGGCGGCAAAGCCCATCGCGATGGCCCCCGCCACGAGGCAGGAGCCCGCAATCAGGGTCCCGCGCAAACCCGAGAGTGGGTTCTCCGATGGCTGACGGGCCACCCGCTCGAGCACCCTGAGCCCGTCCGTGACCAGGAGCGGCATCTTGGCCATCGCGTCCACCAAGTCCGGTGCCCCTCGCATCCCTTCGGTCAGCAGGCGGAGCGGGCTGAACTGCTGAATGAACAGGGCCCGGATGTGCTTCTTCGAGACCTCCGCGACGTCGAAGCCCGGGAGCAGCACGTGGCCGACCCCCTCGAAGGTCACCAGCGCCTTCACCATTAGCACCAGTTCCACCGGGAAGTACATCCCATGCTGCGCGCCGCGGCTCAGCGAGTCAAGGATGAGCTGCCCCAGCGAATAGCCTTCGAACGTGGAGGTGCGCTTCCAGCGATTGGCGATCTCGGAGACGTCTCGCCGGAAGGCTGCCGGGTTGGCGCCGGGTCCCGGCTTGGCGATGGCCGCGAGGTAGCGCGCGGAATTGTCGGCGTCTCCCATGACCAGCGCGAAGTAGTAGTACAGCAGCGCCCGCCGCAGGTCCTCGTCGAGCCGGCCCACCATGCCGAGATCGATGAAGCCGATCTGCGGTCCGGGGAGGATCAAGAGGTTGCCCGGATGCAGGTCGGCGTGAAAGAACCCGTCGCGGTAGAGCATCCGGATGATCGACTCGGCGCCGCGGTCGGTCAGGTGCCGCCGCGCCTCTTCGGGGAGGGCCTGGGCTTCGACGGAATCGGGACGGATCCCATCGAAGAACTCCATGGTGAGGACGCTCCGGCCCGAGAGCTCACGGTAGATCGCGGGAAAGACCACATCGGGCGTGTCGGCGAAGTTGGCCGCAAAGGTTTCGGCGTTGTCGGCTTCCCGGCGCAGGTCGACCTCGCGCAGGGTGTATTCGCAGAACTCGGTGACCAGCTGCTTGGGCTGATACCGGGGAATGATCAGTTCGGCCAGGCTGCCGAGGAGGCCGAGCAGCTTGGCATCGCGTTGCAGCGTCTCACGGATGCCCGGCTTGACCACCTTGATGATGACCGGATCGCCGTCGTGGGTCGTGGCCCGGTGGGTCTGCCCGATCGAGGCGGAGCCGATCGGGATCGAATCGATCTGCAGGAACAGCTCCGAGACCGGACGGTGGAGGTCCCTCTCGATGATGGTGGCCAGCACCGGCATCGGCACTACCGGGAGCTGATTGAGCAGCGACTTGAGCTCGTTGGTGATGTTCTTCGGGAGCAAGTCCTCGCGGAGACTCAGGATCTGGCCCAGCTTGATGTAGGTCGGGCCGAGTCGCTCGAGCCGGCGCCGGAACTGCACCGCGAACGGCTGGGCGCGGAGCTCGCGGTCCACGAAGGGCGCGGAGAGTACCGCCATCAGCCGGATCAGCAGGAACTTCACGCCACGGCCGGTGCCCTCCGCCCGTTCGTGCCGGACGTAGGCGGCCAGCCCCCCGAAGAGCAGGCCGAGGAAATGCCGGTAGGTTGCCGCGAAGCGAGTGAGCAGGCCCGGCGGGCTCGTCACCCGCATGATCTCGAAGCCGCGGGCGCGGAGCAGCTCCTCGTTCGACGTGTCAGCGATTGCGGCCATACTCCTCGTGCGACGAGACCCACTCCAGCGACGAGATCGCGGCGGCGAGCGAGATCTCGCCGGCGAGCACGACGCCTGCCACGATCTCCGCGAGCTTGTTCACCTTGCCCTTGCCGATGCAGCCGAGCACACCGAGGCACTCCTGCTGGGTGGGAAGATGGGTCCCGCCGCCGTGGGTCGCCACGATGAGCGACGGAATGGTGATCGACAGGTAGAGGTCCTTGTCGGGAGTGATTTCCGTGTAGACGATGCCCGCCGAGCCCTCCGCGACGTTGGCGACGTCCTGGCCGGTGGCGATGAACATCGCCGTGATGGCATTGGGCGAATGGAGCCCGTTGTTGTTCGCGCCCGAGAGAATGGCCCCGATGTTGGCGACCCCCCAATGGTAATGGAGGCTCTCCGGTTCCACCCGCATCACCTCCAGCAGGACATCCCGCTTGATGACGCACTCCGCCGTCACCCGCTTGCCGCGGGTGCGCATCAGGTTCACCTGTGACGCCTTCTTGTCGGTGGCGAGATTGGACTCCAGATAGAACCGCCGGATCGTCTTGTTGTGCTCCAGGATCCAGCAGCTGGCGGCGTAGGTGGCGCGGCCCACCATGTTCTGGCCCGCCGCGTCTCCGGTGAAGAAGTTGAAACGCAGGAAGGCGAACTTGCTGGCCAGGTAGGTGTCGATGTATTGCAGCTTGCCGACCCGGGTCGTGGCTTCCGCCTCACGACGGATGTCGTCCATGTGGGCGTCCACCCAGTCCCGGAAGGCCCGCGCCTCGCGCGCCGTATCAAAGACGAAGACCGGCGCCCGCTGCATGTGGTCCCCCTGGATGGTGCACACTGCCCCACCGCAGAGGTTGAGCACCTTCATCCCCCGGTTGTAGCTCGCCACGAGGGTGCCTTCCGTCGTCGCCAGCGGGATGATGAACTCGCCGTTGGCGTGCTCGCCCCTGATCTTGAGCGGACCCGCGAAGCCCAGCGGGATCTGGGCGACGCCGGTGAAGTTCTCGATGTTGCCCTTGGTCACGGCCGGGTCGAACGAATGCTTGTCGACATGGTCGAGCTTGGTGCCGCTGAACTCCTCCACCCAGCGCTGGCGCTGCGCGATGACCTCCCGGGAGTAGTTGTTCTCCTTGGAGTAGGGGACCGACTTCGGGCGGGCGAGGGGCGCGGCGACGTGGTCCTTCACCTTCACGGTGAGTGCGCCGACTCCCTTGACCTCGATGCCGATCTCGATGTCGACAGTGCCGTCCGGCAGGGTGCGCCCCGGCGCGCGAAGGTGCGCCACCCGCCTGAGCGGGAATTCCTCCGGGCGCTCCGGCGTGACCTCTGTCGCCGGGCGCCAGTGGCCGTCGCCCAGGTCCACCTGCAGGTCCTTCGCCATGATTTCGAGGTCGTTGAGCCGGAGCCGCGCGATCCGGATGAGCGTGACGTCACTCAGGCGGTTCTTGAGGCTCAGGCGGCAGCCCTCCGGATCGTTGATGAGCGAGCCGAAGGTGTACATCTGGCGGAGCAGCAACTGGGGAATCTTCATCGGGTTGGTCCGGGGTGTGAGGTCCGAGACACAAATGTGTCATGCGATGCGACCCGCCGCCAACTCAGCTCGCGGACGGCGGGGTCCCTGACTCGAGGCCGCGGATGAGCGCGGCGACGTCCATCGGTCGCTCGGTCGGCACGGCGTGGCCCACGCCGGGATAGCACACCAGCCGGGAATGCAGGAGCCGGCGGTGCATCGCCGCCGACCAGCGGGGTCGCAAGACCTTGTCGGCCGTGCCGGACACGATCAGGGTCGGCGTCTGCACCTCCCCCAGCTGTTCGAGCAGCGAGGGGCGCCGGGCGACGGCCCGGAGCGCCTGGACCAGCGCCGGCGCGGGCATGGCCCGGACGACGCTCTCCCAGCGAGTGACCTCGCCCGGATCGCGTTTCCGGAAGCCCGGGCTGAATGCATTGCGCGCGGCCTCGTGGGCGAGGAATTTCGGCGGGCCGGCGATTTCGATGAGCTTCGCCAGCGTCTTGATCTCCGCGATCCGCACGAATTCCTCGGACGCGGCGCTGGTGCCGAGCAGCGCCAGTCCGTTCAGCCGGTCGCCGTGCCGGATCGCGAAATCCACTGCCGCCATGCCGCCCATGCTGAAGCCGACGAGAATGAATTTCGGGAGGCTGAGCTGCTCTGCGATCGCGAACAGGTCGTCCGCGAGGTCGGCGATCGACCAGGGCGACGGCGGAACGTCGCTGCGACCGTGCCCACGCAGGTCGGGCACCAGTACCCGGTGGTCGCGCGCGAGTTCGGCGCGAAGTTGCGCGAACATGCCGGCGTCGCACCACATGCCATGCGCGAGCAGCACTACCGGCCCCGCGCCGACGTCGTCAACGCAGAGCCGGAGATTGGCACGTGTGATCCAGCGCTCGGTCACGCGGGCGCCTTCCGCCCCGCCTTCATGGCGAGGTCCTTCGGCGCGTTCACGACGGCGGTCACCTTCCAGTGGCCCGGCTGCCGTCCCGCGACCGGCCCACCGACCTCGGCTTCGCCAGGGATGCTGAGTCGCATCAGCTGTCATCCTGAAGTGCATGGAGATCCGCCGCTGTATCCACGTCGGGATTGGCGCCGGGTACATCGATCGTCACGAGGAGTTCGGGGTGCGCCGCGAAGAGCGGACCCATGCCCCGGTCTCCCTCCAGCGACGCCGCCAGCGGCCACACCGCGCGATCGAGCAGGACGGGGTGGCCCGGCGCCTCCGGCGTCAGCGCGTAGCGCGGCCGGACACTCGTCCCGCTCGCGCGCCACGCATCGATCAACCTGACGATCGTCCCCCGGCCGAGCAGCGGCTGGTCGCCGAGCACAATGAGCGCGGCGACTGCATGCGGATCGTGGCGGGTCACCGCCGCGAGGCCGAGCCGGAGCGAGGACGCGAGTCCGCTCGCCGGGTCGGAGTTCTCGATCAGGGTGCATCCCGCCGTGTCGAGTGGCGAGGCCAGCGCGGTGGCCCGCGGCGGGATGACCGCCACTGCGCCGGAGAGCAGGCCCGTCCCAACTGCCTCCCCGACCGTCGCGGCGATGTGCGCAATCAGCGGCCGCCCCCGCAGCGGTGCGAGCAGCTTCTCCCCGCCGAAACGGGAGCCGGCCCCGGCGGCCAGGACGACGGCGTGCGGGGCCGGCTGGGTCATCGTCGCAATGACCCCCATTTCACCCACATCGTCCGTTGCGATCGGTGCCCAGAAGCCTGCTCATTCTCCGTCCCCGAATCGAAGCTGAGGCTGAAATCGAACGATGCGGTATCGCGGTAGATATACCGGAAGATACTCCGGTCGTCCACGCTCAGACTGGCGCCGTGGCATGAGCGCTCATCCATGCGTGGCCGCGCCCAGCCCCATGGTGAGCGCCGTCAAAGTTGGGAGGTGGCTGAGGTCGAGCGGGAGGCCGGGGTTTGCGCCGGCGGATTCGTCGTCCCGATCGTCAGATCGGGAGCCACTCGGGTTCAGTCTGCCGGACCGCGACGTGGCGGACAGGCGTCGAGCCAGGCCTGTTCGACGGGATCGAAGACGCGGGAGCGAGTGAGGAAGCGAACACCAAGCGGCGCCTCGAGCGAGAAGCCGCCGCCCCGGCCGGGGACGACATCGATGATGAGCTGGGTATGCTCCCAGACCTCGTACTGCAGCGCCCCGATGTAGAACGGGGTGCCCCCGATGTCGCCGAGGAACACGTCCCGGGCCCCGATGCGGAATTCTCCCCGGGGATAGCACATCGGGGAGCTGCCATCGCAGCAGCCGCCGGACTGGTGAAACAGCAGCGGTCCGTGCTCCGCTTCCAGCGAGCGGAGCACGGCCGAGGCCTCGTCGGTGACCAGCACCCGGGGGACCGGGTGCTGGTCGTTCGCATGAACTGGGCTCAGAAGAAACCCAGCTTCTTGGGGCTATAGCTTACCAGCATGTTCTTGGTCTGCTGGTAGTGATCCATCATCATCTTGTGATTTTCCCGGCCGATGCCGGACTGCTTGTACCCACCGAAGGCCGCGTGGGCGGGATAGAGATGGTAGCAGTTCGTCCACACCCGGCCGGCCTTGATTGCGCGGCCCATGCGATAGCAGGTGTTGGCGTCGCGGCTCCAGAGGCCCGCGCCGAGGCCGTACAGGGTGTCGTTGGCGATGGCCAGGGCATCGTCCTGGGTCTTGAACTTCGTCACCGACACGACCGGGCCGAAGATCTCCTCCTGGAAGACCCGCATCCGATTGTG
>DAINRP010000156.1:0-7382 GCA_036741755.1 Gemmatimonadales bacterium | reverse complement strand
TCCTTCAGGCCCAGGCTGGTCAGCTCGCGCACGACCTTGATGACCTGGATCTTCTTCTCGCCGCCGCTCTTGAGGACGACCGTGAACTCGGTCTGCTCCTCGGCGGCCGCGGCCGCGGCGCCACCGGCCGGCGCGGCCGCAGCCGCCACCACCGAGACGTTGAACTTGGTCTTGAACGCTTCGATCAGGTCGGCCAGATCCAGCACGCTCATCGCGCCGATGGCCTCGAGGATCTGGTCCTTGCTCAGTGCAGTCGTGGTCATGTCCGTGTTCTCCTCAAGCGTTAGAGGCTGCATCGCGCTGCTCGCGAAGCGCCTCGAGACAGCCGGCAAATCCAGCCAGGATGTTGTTCATCGAACCCGCGATCATCGCCAGCAGCGTCTGGCGGTCCGGGATGGTCCCCAGCCGCTGGATGTGGTCCTTCGAAACCGTCACCCCGTCGACCAGACCGGCGCGGATGCCCGGCTTCTGGTTCTCCTTGGCGAATTCCGTCAGCACCTTGGCGGCTGACAGCGGCTCCCGGCTCAGCACGAGGCCGGTGGGACCCTTGAGATGATCGTTCAGCGTGGTCACGCCATTGGCCGCCAGCGCCCGCTCGGCCAGGGTGTTCTTGACCACCAGGTACTGGGCGCCCGCGCCGCGAAGGCGCCGGCGGAACTCCGTCACCTTCAAGACGTTCAGTCCCGCGAAGTCGGTGACATACACGTTGGGCGATGCCTTGATCGCCGCGGTGATCGTCTCGACCTCGGACTGGCGTTCTGCTTTGCTCATCGATACACCGCCGTGTCGAGCCGGACCCCGGGGCCCATGGTGCTGGACACCGTGGCACTCCGGATATACTGACCCTTCGCCGCGGCCGGCTTCGCACGGACGATGGTATCCATGAACGACTGGAGATTCTCGGCCAGCTGCTGCTCCGAGAAGTTGATCTTGCCGACCGGGGCGTGGACGTTGCCGGTCTTGTCGACCCGGAACTCGATCTTGCCCGCCTTGATCTCGCGGACGGCCTTGGCGACATCCATCGTCACCGTGCCCGCCTTCGGATTCGGCATCAGGCCGCGCGGACCGAGGATCCGGCCCAGCTGACCGAGCTGCCCCATTACGTCCGGCGTCGCCACGATCACGTCACACTCGAGCCAGCCGTCCTTGAGCTTCTGGACGTACTCGATGCCCGCGAAATCGGCGCCCGCCGCTTCCGCTTCCTTGGTCTTCTCGCCCTGGGTGATCACCAGCACGCGGACGGTCTTGCCCGTGCCATGCGGGAGCACCACTGTGCCGCGGACGATCTGGTCCGCGTGCCGGGGATCCACCCCCAGCCGGACCGCGACGTCCACGGTCTCGTTGAACTTGGCGAACGCCGCCTGCTTGACGAGCTTGACCGCGTCGGAGATCGGGAACACCCGGTTCCGGTCGACCTTCGTCAGGGCGACACCGAACTTCCTGCCATGAGCCGGCATCAGTCGATGACCTCCACGCCCATCGAGCGCGCGGTGCCCGCGATCATCCGCATGGCGCCGGCCAAGTCGGCCGCGTTGAGGTCCACCATCTTGATCTCGGCGATCTTCTTCACCTGCGCGCTCGTCACCCGGCCGACCTTGGTCCGGTTGGGCGACGCGCTTCCCTTCTCGAGACCAGCCTCCTTCAGCAGGAGGTTCGGCGCCGGAGGCGTCTTGGTGATGAAGGTGAACGTGCGGTCCTGGTAGACCGTCACGAGGACGGGGATGATCATCCCCGACTGGCTCTGGGTCCGGGCGTTGAACTGTTTGCAGAACTCCATGATGTTCACGCCATGCGGACCAAGGGCCGTGCCGACTGGCGGCGCTGGATTCGCCGCGCCAGCCGGGCACTGCAGCTTGATGACTGCGGTGACCTTCTTGGCCATAAACCTTCCCTTCGGGTTGCGCCGGCCGAACCGTGATCATTCACGACCCGACCGGGGTTTGCCTGCCGCGATGACCCGCGCGGTCGCGGGGAGGGGTACTAGTGACCCCGGAGCTGGAGGTAATCCAACTCCACGGATGTCGCCCTGCCGAACAGGCTGACCGACACCTTGACCTTGCCCTTGTCCGCGAGCACCTCTTCGACGGTGCCGCTGAAATCGGAGAACGGGCCTTCGGTGATCTCCACGACCTGACCGATCAGGAACGGGATCTCCTCCTTCGGCTCCGAATCCGCCACCTCTTCCGCGATCCCCAGCAGCCGGTTGACCTCGTCCTGTCGGAGCGGCTGCGGAAACTTGCCGGCGCCCACGAACTTGATCACGCCCTGGATCCCGTTGATCACGTGGAGCGACTCCTGGTTCATCTGCATCTCGACCAGGACGTAGCCCGGGTAGAGCTTCCGCTCGACCGTGACCTTCTTGCCGTTCTTGATCTCCACGACCTCCTGCACCGGCACCAGCGCCTGCTTGATGAGGCGCTGACCCTCCGGACGGGGGTCCTGGGCGATCCGCTGCGCGATGAGGCCGCGGACCTTGTTCTCGTGGCCGGCGGTCGTCTGGATCGCGAACCAGCGGTACTCGGGCGCCTCGCTCACCGGGTCAGCGCCGCCACCCCATCCACCAGGATGAGGTTGAAGAGCAGATCCATCCAGCCGATGAGCAGTCCGAGCACGACCGACAGGATCACGATCATCCGGGTCGCCTTGGTCAGTTCATCCCGGCTGGGCCAGGTGACCTTATGCAGCTCCGAGTTCACCGCGCGGATGAAGTCGACCGTAGCCCCGACCCAGCGGGCCGGCCCCGTCGACGCCGCCGCGGCGACGTCCGTGCTCACTTCGACTCCTTGTGCAGCTTGTGCACGTTGCAGCGCGGACAGTACTTCTTCCACTCGACCCGCTCCGGATGCTTCCGGCGGTTCTTGTTGGTGAAGTAGTTGCGGTCCCGGCACTCAGTGCACTCGAGAATGATCTTTTCACGCGGCATGCTGCTTCTCCTCGCTGTCCAGAGCTCGCGAGCGGGATTGAACCGCTGACCTCATCCTTACCAAGGATGCGCTCTACCGACTGAGCTACGCGAGCGTAGGCTCTTCGTTGGCGATGGGATCCCGGACGTTCCGGGGCCATCGTGGTGCTGCCACAAGCGGGCGACGGGGCTCGAACCCGCGACATTCAGCTTGGAAGGCTGACGCTCTACCAACTGAGCTACACCCGCGAGCCTGACACACATCGCCACTGCCTACCACGCGCGCGCCACCTGCGCGCGCCTCCTGCCATGGTGGGGGTAGGATTCGAACCTACGTAGCGCAAAGCGCGGCAGATTTACAGTCTGCTGCCATTAGCCACTCGGCCACCCCACCGGCGCCCGCAAACACCCCACCGTCCGCACCACGACACCAGAGCTGACGAAGGGAATCGAACCCTCAACCACCGGTTTACAAAACCGGTGCTCTGCCAATTGAGCTACGTCAGCCGGTAGCCAAAACGGACAGAACGTTATGATAGCCGGAGACTTAGGGGTATGTCAACGGGTGCGAACCGAACGCCGCCCGATCACCCCCCGGCCCGGCGCACCTCGATCGAACCGTCCTTGCCGTCCCGGACCTCCCACCCCGCCGCCTTCAGGAGGTCCCGGATCCGGTCTGCTTCCTTATAGTCCCGGCGCCCTTTTGCCGCCTTGCGATCCTCCGCGAGCCCCTGTGCCCAGGCCTCCCCCTGCTCCATCCGGGTCTCCGCGCCTCCCGGAGTCAGCGTCAGCCCGGGCTCCGCAGGGAGCACATCAAGGATGCCCACCACCCGCGCCCAGGTCGCGCGCGCCTCCGCGGTCGCCGCCCCGCCCTGGTCGAGGAGCCGATTGCCGGCACGGACCGCATCGAACAGGGCCGCGATCGCCTGGGGAGCGTTGAGGTCATCGTCCAGCGCGGCGGTCACCGCCGCATCGAGTCCCGCGCCCCAACTCGCCCACTCGGCCGAGCCGGCGCTGGCGCCGCCCTTGGCGAGCCGAGTGCCGAATTCCCATAGCCTCCGGCTCCCCTCTCGCGCCGCCGCCAGGGCCTCGTCGGTCAGGTCGAGCTTCTGCCGGTAGTGGGTCTGGAACATCAGCAGCCGAAGCGTCCCCGCGTCCACCCCATCCGCCTTGAGGTCGCGGGGCGTAGTAATGTTGCCGAACCGCTTGGACATCTTGGTGCCGCGCACGTTCAGGAACTCGCCGTGCACCCAGTACCGGGCGAAGTCTGGCTTACCCGTGAAGGCGCAGCTTTGCGCAATCTCGTCCTCATGGTGGGGGAAGATCAGGTCCACCCCGCCCGCGTGAATATCCAGAACTTCCCCGAACCCCGCGCGCTGGAGCAGCGCCAGCGCCATCGCCGAGCACTCGAGGTGCCAGCCGGGACGGCCCCGCCCGAAGGGTGCGTCCCAGGCCGCCGAGACGGCCTCGTCCTCCGGCTTGGCGGCCTTCCAGAGGACAAAGTCCTGGGCGTTCTCCTTGTCGTATTCGTCGGTGGCCACCCGGCCGCTCGCGCCGGCCTTGAGCTCACGCTTGTCGAGCTGGGAAAGCTTGCCGTACGCGGGGAAGCGCTGAATGGCGAAATAGACCGAGCGGTCCTCGCCCTGATAGGCAGTGCCGTTCCGAAGCAGCCCCGCCACCAGCTCGATCATCGGCGCGATGAAGTCCGTCGCGCGCGGGTACTCGTGCGCAGGACGTATCCGGAGGTAGTCGCGGTCCTCGAAGAACGCTTGGGCGAACGGCTCCGTGAAGGCGCGGATCGCCAGCTGACGGGCGCCGGCCTCCTTGATGATCCGGTCGTCCACATCGGTGAGGTTCATGATGTGGAAGACCTCGAGCCCGCCGGCCTCGAGCCACCGCCGAAGCAGATCCTCGAACAAAAACGTCCGGAAGTTGCCAATGTGGGCGTAGTTCCAGACCGTCGGCCCGCAGGTGTACATCGTGACCCGGCCGGGAGCGATCGGCTGGAATTCCTCGACCCGGCGGGTGAGCGTATTGAACAGGCGGAGCGCCATCGCTCACTCTCCGTCGGCGGAGTCGGGGAGGTACGCGCTGCTGTCGCGCGGGTGCGGCTTGTCCGGCGAGGCCGGCAGCAGTACCTCGCCGGGCGCCGGCACTGCGCGGACGTGGACAGTGCGCTGCGGATACGGAATCTCGATGCCTTCTCTGTCCAGGCGATTCTTGATCCGGCGGCGGAACTCCCGTCCCACTGCCCACTGCTGGCCCGGCACCGTCCGGAGCAGGGTGCGGATTGTGATTGCGCTGTCGCCGAGGCCGTCCACGCCCGCGATTTCCGGCGCACCGTCAAACCGGCCATGCCAGTCAGGGTCCGACGCAAAGGCGTGGGCCTCCGAGCGGAAGACCTCCAGCGCGCGATCGACGTTGGTCCCGTAGCCGACGCCCACATCGATCACCGCCCGCGACCACTGCCTGGTCATGTTGCTGACCGTGGTGATCTGGCCGTTGGGGATCATGTGCACGGTTCCCTGCGCATCGCGCAGCACGACCATGCGGAGCGTCATCCGCTCCACCACCCCGGTCTTTCCCGCCACCTCGATCACGTCACCGAGCGCGAACTGGCCTTCGACGAGATAGAAGAAGCCCGAGATCACGTCCTTGACGAGGCTCTGCGCCCCGAAGGAGATCGCGAGGCCGAGGATGCCGGCGCCAGCCAGCAGCGGACCGATGTCAATGAACGCGTTGAGCGTGAGCAGCATGCCCAGGACGACGATCGCCACCTTCCCCACGCTGCGGAGCAGCTGGGAGATGGTGTGGCCGCGCTGCTCGCGTTCGGTAAAGGTGGAATCGTCGCCGTCATCCACCGCGCGCTCGATGCGGCGCGCGATCAGGGCGACCGCGCGTATGGCCAGATAGCAGAAGATCCAGATGAAGACGACCTGGAGCAGCTTCCGCATAAGCAGGCCCGCGTCCAGTTCGAAGACGCTGGCGAGTTGGCGGATCCAGTCGGGGATGGCGATCAGCAGGGCGTGCACGACAGGGGCCTCGGCGGTGACGGCCACAGCGGCCGGGGCAGGAACATAGGAGGCCCCGGCGAGGGCTTCAACCCGGGGACTAGAGGCCGATCTGGAGTCCGGCGAGGACAGCGGTAAAGTCCCGGCTGGACAGGCTTCCGAGGCCGGTAAAGGCGGAATGATACCGCGCCTCGAGGAGCGCGCCGACCCGCTCGCTGCGGAACGTGAAGAAGGCTCCGAGGCCGGCGCTGCCACCCAGCGCCCGGCTCTTGCCGCCGATCACGGGCGCATACTTGTACTCGGCGATGCCGGCGACAAAATAGGGTCGCACGGCGCCGGTGCTCACCGCCGGCAGGCGGACAACGGCGCCGAACGCCTGCGCCTTCCGGTTCTGGCCCATGGTGTGGTGCCCGTATTCTCCCGCCACCACGACCCGGCCGACCCGGGCGCCGATCTGGCCCTGGTACCCGAAGCCGCCCCCTGAATTCGGCGTATCGCCGCCGATATCGAACGCGGCCCCGGCAAAGCCCGCGATGAAGAGGGGGAGCTGTGCGTGCACCGGCCGTGCAAGGAGCATGAGCAGGCAAAGGCCGGCGGAACGAGTCAGTACTCGCATCGAATCACCTTGGTCGCACTTCAAGACGGATAGGCCGTGGAAGACCATGCCGCGGAACACTCACTTCGACCCAGAGCTCCTGTCCCGCCTCGAGACGAGAAGGATCTGGCGCGCTTTCGGGGACGAAATAGGCGAGCGGCTCATCCACAACAACGCCATGCGCGCTCCCTGGCTGGGGCTGGCGGAGGGCGTACCCCCTCCACCCCGTCGCAGCCTGGACTCCCAGACGGCCATCACGTACGAGGAACTCCAGCCGAACCGTGCTGTCGCCGGGAAGGCGCAGATCGTCCGCATCAAGCCAGAGGCGGATGTAGCGCCCGCGGAACGGATCGTCGGGATCGACAGCAACTGTTCGCGCCCAGACGCGCGGCAGCAGGGCGCGGTCAGTGCCCAGCTTCGCCAGCAACAGCATGGCGAGGAGGAGCTGGATTCCCAGGAGCCGGAAGCCACGCTGGCCCGGCGTCACGATTCCACCGCCTCGGCTGTTGACTGCACCAGCCGCCGCCGCAGGCGCTCGAGCAGCCAGCCACTGAGGAGAAACAGCACGCCGCCCGTCAGCAGGCTTGTCGCGCGGCCGAGTTTGTCGAGGACGTTGGAGAAGTAGAACACCACGACCGTCACGGCAAATGCCGCCACGCCCAGGTTGATGCGTCGCCGAGAGGAGTCGTACACGCCGGATGCGGTGAGCCCCACTGCCCCAGCGGCAGCCCAAAGGTAGGCGAGTACTCCCGGATGTCGGCCGAGATTGACGCCGGCAATCACCCAGGCTGCGGCGAGGATTGCGAGCCACGCCTCCCGCCCGCGCAGACGGACGGCGAGCCCGAGCGGCACGAGCAGGACGATTGCCCACCAG
>DAINRP010000155.1:0-7492 GCA_036741755.1 Gemmatimonadales bacterium | reverse complement strand
TCGGCGCCGGGAACCAGACGCTCAACTACCGCATCCGCGAAGGCGAGATGCAGCGAGTGCCCTACATGGCGGTCGTGGGCCAGCGGGAAGCCGAGAACGGAACGGTCGCGATCCGGGTGCGCGGGGCGGGGAACAAACAGGAGATCATCCCCGCCGCCGAATTCGTGGCGAGGCTCGCCGAGCAGGTGCGGAGCCGGGCGCTGGTGCCGTAGCCACCAAGCGACTCGCCCGGTTCCGGCAGGGTTACTGGTCTACCTCAGGCGCCGGACGGATGGCTGTCCGGCGCCGCCATTCCGCTAGAGCTTCTTGGCGATCGTCTGCTTCACCTTGCCGACCGCCTCCTGGACCGATCCTGTCGCCCGATCGATCTTGCCCTCGACTCTCAGATGCTCGTCTCCTTTGAGCTCCCCGATCGTCTCCTTCGCATTTCCCTTGACCTGCTTCACCTTGCCCTTCAGCGACTGCTTGATGCCTTCTTTTTCCAGGTGCCGGTTCGTCATATTCCCTCCTTCAAGTGACCCTTCTTCCCTGCAAGAGCTGGATAACCACCACCACGAGCGCCACGACGAGCAGGAGATGGATCAGGCCGCCGAACGCATAGCCGCCGACCAGGCCCAGCGCCCACAGCACGAACAGGATGAGCACGATTGTCCACAGCATATGTCCTCCGTTCGAGGCGAGACCGGCCGGGACTGCGATTCTCCGGACATCTTCCGGAAAAGGCTCGCGACCGAGCCGACACGCGCTCGGGAGATAATGTAGGGTCCTGTGCGTGAGACGACCGTGAATCCTTCGTGCGACATTCCTGCGACACCGACCATACCAGTCGGATCACGAGGGCGCTCAGGTCCGAAGCGCCGATAGGACGAGGCCGGGATCGCCCAACGCGGGTCCGCGGGACCTCGGCAACCCGGTGGCCCGGGGTATGCTACCTTCCCCGGCAGGTTCTTCCGGATACCCAGCGCTTCAATCCGCTCCGTTGCTCTCGGGCCCCGTCGGCCGGAGGCCGGAGGTTGCCACTAGAAAGGTGCTGACGGATGGCGATTCTGTGGACGATGCTCGCCCTGGTTGGTGTACTGATCGCGTTCATCGTCGTGCAGTCGATCTACCTCGGTGCCGTGCTCAAGTGGGAAGACGAGCAGTCGGTGGGGCTGGGCTATTACGGCCGCACCCCAGACGGGCGGGAAGCCTTCAAGCGTTCGCTGCGGCTCCATGCGCGGTTGCTGTCGCCGTTGCTAAAGCTCAACGCCGCCGGCGCGAAGCTCGATTTCCAGAAGCTGCGCTTCCTCTACAAGGGCGTCGCCGGCCCTCACGGCAGCTGCAGCGAGCAGAGCTTCGCCGCGGGCGCCGCCTATCAGGCGCGGCCTGACGATGTCTTCGTGGTCACCCAGATGAAGTGCGGCACCACCTGGATGCAGCAGATCGTCTACGAGTTGCTGAACCGCGGCAAGGGCGATCTGGTCGAATCGGGGAAGACCATGTATGCCGTCTCTCCCTGGCTCGAAGGCCGCAAGAGCGTCTCGCTCGAGGCAGCCCCGCTTATCGGCACCGAGCGTCCGTCGCGGATCATCAAGACCCACTTTCCGGCTCAGCTCTGCCCCTCCGCACCGATGGCCCGCTACATCTACGTCGCGCGCCACCCGGTCTCCTGCTTCGCGAGCTGCATCGATTTCATCGTGACCAACGTCGGTGGCATGGCCCCCCCGACCGAGGCGTTCGAGGCATGGTACTGTTCCCCTGACCTGATGTGGTGGGGCACCTGGCCGGACCACATGAAGGGCTGGTGGGACCGCTCCCAGCGGGATGGCAACGTGCTATTCCTCTATTTCGAGGACATGAAGCGGGACCTCCCGGCTACCGTGCGCCGAGTGGCGGAGTTCCTTGGAATTGCGCCGCTCAACGAGCAGGAACTCGCGCGGGTGGTCGAAAAGGCGGGTTTCGAATACATGCAGCGGCATCAGGACAATTTCGAGATGCACCCCCCGCACATTCTGCAGACCAACGCCGAGCTGTTCGTCAGCGGCACGGCGGACCGCCACAAGGACGTGCCTGCGGAGATCCGTCATCGTCTCCTCGCCTGGGCCGCGGCGGCAATGGCCGGGCACTCCTTCCCGCTCGAACGGGCGTATCCAGACGTGGCCGCCGCCGGGAGCGGTCAGGCGGCACGGCCGTAGCAGGCGGACCAAAGGGGCGGGGCCATCCCGCACGGGCACGCATAGTCATGCAGCATCTACCATCTGTTGCCCGGTCCGGTGATACTTCGGCTCCCGGATTCACCATTCTTTGAGGGCCCAGTGAGCGACGCTACCACACCGGTCATTCTCGCCGCCTGTCGCACGCCGATCGGGAAGTACCTCGGCGCGCTCGGCGGCTTTTCCGCGCCCCAGCTTGGGGCGCTCGTCATTCGCGAGGCGGTCCGCCGCTCGGGAATCGATGTCGCCGCGGTGGAAGAAGTGATCATGGGGCAGGTGGTGCAGGGGGGCACGGGGCAGGCGCCCGCGCGCCAGGCGATGATCCACGGCGGCATTCCGCCGGTGGTGCCGGCACTCACCATCAACAAGGTCTGCGGCTCCGGACTAAAGGCGGTTATGCTGGCGGCGCAGGCCATCAAGGCAGGCGACGCGCAGTGCATCGTGGCCGGCGGGCAGGAGTCGATGTCTTCCGCGCCCCACTATCTCTACGGCTATCGCAACGGGATCAAGGCCGGTAACCAGACGATCGTCGACGGCATGATCCACGACGGTCTGTGGGATTCGTTCGGCAAGAATCACATGGGGGAATACGCGGAGTATACCGCGGACAAGGCGGGAGTCTCGCGCGCCGATCAGGACGAGTTCGCCTATCACAGCCACCGCAAGGCCATCGCCGCGCAGGAGTCCGGAAAGTTCAACGCCGAGATCGTTCCGGTGGAAGTGCAGGGCAAGGGCGGAGTCACCAGGGTGATGGCGGACGAGTCGCCCCGGAAGGACACCAGCATCGAGTCGCTCGCGAAGCTCAAGCCGGTCTTCAAGAAGGACGGCAGCGTGACGGCGGGCAATGCGCCCGGACTCAACGACGGCGCCAGCGCACTCATCGTCACCTCACTTGCCTTCGCGAAGGCGCATGGGCTTGCCCCCATGGCCAGGGTGACCCACTACGCCACGGGTGGCGGTGAACCGAAGGAGCTGTTCTTCGCGCCGATCTTCGCGGTGCGGAATCTCATGAAGAAGGCCGGGACGACCATCGGGGATTACGCTCTCATCGAGGCCAACGAGGCCTTTGCGGTCCAGGCGCTCGCCGATGGCCGCGCCCTCGGCTGGGACTGGAACCGTGTGAACGTGCATGGCGGCGCGGTGGCCCTGGGTCATCCCATCGGCGCGAGCGGCGCCAGGGTGCTCACCACCCTCCTCTATGCCCTCAAGGACCGGCAGCAGTCCACCGGTCTCGCCACGCTCTGCCTCGGGGGCGGAAACGCCGTGGCCCTGACGGTCGAAAGGATCTGAACAGATGAGCCGCCCCTCGGTACAGGTACAGGCGCCGCCGGCCCCCGGCACACGGTTTCGCGGTCTCCCGCTGCGCTGGCCGTTGACGCTTATCGGTGCGGCGACGCTAGTGGCCCTCTCCGCGCAGGTGGCGATCCCGATCCCGCTCTCGCCAGTCCCGATGACGCTGCAGGGACTTGCCGTGATTCTGGTCGGCGGGCTCTTCGGCTCGACGATCGGCGCGGGATCGATGGTGCTCTACCTCATGGCAGGCGCCTTCGGCGCGCCGGTCTTCTCGGCCGGACATGCCGGCCTGCCGTGGCTCTTCGGCCCGACCGGCGGCTATCTGCTGGCCTTCCCGGTCGCAGCGGCCGCAGTCGGCCGTCTCGCCGAGCGGGGCCGCTTCGCGCGCTCGTTGCTCGCCGCCTTCCTCGGGATGGCAATCATTCATCTCGGTGGCTGGGCCCAGTTGACGCTTCTCTCCGGCGGGGCCGGCCGAGCCGTTGCGCTCGGTGTGACGCCCTTCCTCATCCAGGACCTGCTGAAGGTGGTGCTCGCCGCCGTGGTACTGTGGCGGGCGCATCACGCCCTCCGCCTCCGCTCGTGACCCTCGCCGCCGTGCCTGAGCGTCCGTCGCCAGTGCGTGCGGCGGGTTGGGCGCTGCTCTATCTCGGTACCGGCTTCGTCCTGATGGTGGCTCTGTCCATCCTCGGCGCGAGGCTCAGCGGCGGCTTCGACGGGGGCGCTCCCGGACCGCGAACCCTGATCATCCAGACAGTGAGCGGTCTGCTCGCCTACGGCACTCTCACCTGGGCCATCGGCCGCCGCGCGATCGGCCTCTCCTGGGCAGAACTCCGCTGGGTACCCACCGCTGGCGCAGGGCGGGGATTCCTGCTCGGGCTCCTGCTGGGAATCGTCCCGGCCGCACTCGCGCTGGGGCTCTCGCTGATTGTCGGCGGGGCCCGCTTCGTTCCCGACGCGGGGAATGCGCAGAACTATCTGGTCCAGGTCGGGAGGACGGCGCTGCTGCTTGCCCCGGCGGCGCTGCTCGAAGAGGTGATGTTCCGCGGGGTGGGGCAGGTCGTCCTCGCGAGGTCCATCGGAAGGGTGCCCGCGCTGTTGCTGCTCTCGGGGCTCTTCGCCATGGCGCACCTGCTCAACCCCAACGGCACGGCGCTCGGGATGGTGAACATTGCGCTGGCCGGCGTGATGCTCGGCGTCGCGTTCTACGCCCCTGGCGGGATCTGGACGGCGTGGGGCGCGCATCTTGGCTGGAACGCCACCCTGGCTGCGCTCGATGCCCCGGTCAGCGGTCTCCCGTTTCAGATTCCACTCATCGATTACCAGCCCGGCGGCCCCCAATGGCTGACCGGCGGAACCTTCGGCCCTGAGGGTGGCCTGCTGGCGACGGCGATGATCGCCCTGGCCACCGCCACCGCCTGGCGCTGGAGCGGAAAGGAGCTCTCGTGAAGGTTGCCGTGATCGGCGCGGGCACCATGGGCAACGGGATCGCCCAGGTCTTCGCGACCTCGGGACATCAGGTGACGATGGTCGACGTTTCAGCGCAGGCGCTCGACAAGGGGCTGGCCGCGATCAAGACCAGCCTCGGTCGCATGGTTAAGAAGGGGATCATTGCGCAGGATGCCGCCGATCTCGCGGCGGGCCGGATCGCGGTGGCGACCACTGTAGAGGAAGCGAAGGGTGCGGAGCTGGCGATCGAGGCCGCCACCGAAGATCCGGCCCTCAAGTACCAGATCTTCCAGCAGCTCGACCAGGCGTGTGCTCCGGGCGTCATTCTCGCCACCAACACCAGTTCCATTTCCATCACCGAGATCGCCGCGAAGACCCGGCGGCCCGATCTGGTGATCGGCATGCACTTCATGAACCCGGTCCCGGTCATGCAGCTGGTCGAAGTCATCCGGGGACAGGCCACCAGCGACGCCACCACCCAGCGGGTCATGGGGCTGGCCACGGCGCTGGGCAAGACCCCGGTCGAGGTCAACGACTATCCCGGCTTCGTGAGCAATCGCGTGCTGATGCCGATGATCAACGAGGCCATCTTCTGCGTCATGGAAGGCGTGGCCACCCCCGAGGCGATCGACACGGTGATGAAGCTCGGCATGGCGCACCCGATGGGCCCGCTGATGCTGGCCGACCTGATCGGGCTCGACACCTGCCTCGCGATTCTGGAGGTGCTGCACAAGGGGCTGGGCGACGACAAGTACCGCGCCTGCCCACTGCTTCGGCGGATGGTGGCGGCCGGACAGCTCGGGCGGAAGGCGGGGAAGGGCTTCTACAACTATTGAGTTCCGAGTTCTGCGTGCCGAGTGCGGATCTGCAAGGTGCGGCGGGGTTGCCTCGGAACACGGAACTCGGAACTCGGAACTCGGAACTCCTATGGATGCGTTCAAGTCGATGGCCGAATACGCCCACGAGCAGCTGGTGCTCTGTCACGAGCCGTCGTGTGGCTACTTCGGCATCATTGCCATTCACGATACCACGCTCGGTCCGGCGCTGGGCGGGACCCGGTTCTGGAACTACGCCTCCACCGACGAGGCGATCACCGACGCCCTTCGGCTTGCTCGCGGGATGAGCTACAAGTCGGCGGTCGCCGGCCTGAATCTGGGCGGCGGCAAGTCGGTGATCGTCGGGGACAACAAGCGGACCGACCGCGAGGCGGTCTTCCGCGCCCACGGCCGCTTCGTCGAGTCGCTCAAGGGCCGGTATATCACGGCGGAGGATGTGGGAACATCGCCCGGCGACATGGAGTATGTGCGCATGGAGACGGAGAGCGTCGCCGGCCTGCATGGCCGTTCCGGCGATCCCTCCCCCGTCACCGCGTACGGTGTCTACTGCGGCATGAAGGCCAGCGCGAGGACACGGTGGGGCTCCGACAGCCTGGCGGGCAAGAAGATCCTCGTCCAGGGTTGCGGACATGTGGCCTTCTCGCTCTGCGAGTACCTGCACGCGGAGGGGGCCAAGCTGGTCGTCACCGACATCGACCAGGAAAAGGTGGCGCAGGTGGTCAAGGCTACGGGCGCAGAGACCGTCGCCCCGGACAAGATTTATGACATTCCGGCGGACATCTATTCGCCCAACGCCCTCGGCGCGACGGTGAATGACGATACCCTGAAGCGGCTCAAGGTCGAGATCATCGCGGGGGGCGCCAACAACCAGCTCGCCGAGGAGCGGCACGGGGTGGAGCTGGAGAAGCGCGGCATGCTGTACGCGCCCGACTATGTGATCAATGGCGGCGGGGTGATCAACGTCTATGGAGAGCTGATGGGCTGGGACCACGACCGCGCCAAACGGAAGGCGGGGCAGATCTACGACACCCTGCTGAGCATCTTCGCAACGGCGAAGACCCAGAATATTCCGACTTATCGGGCCGCAGATCACGTCGCCGAAGCGCGGATTCGCGGCGTGGGGACCATCGCGGGGATCCGCGTCTGACCCCCTGCATTTTTATTCGACCGGTGGCTATACTGTCAGATGACTGAAGTCATTCCGATCGGCGCCGATCACGCCGGCTATGCGCTCAAGGAGCGGCTCAAGCAGGAGCTCCGTTCGCTGGGCTACGAGCCGCTCGATCTCGGAACCAACTCGGCGGATTCCACGGATTACCCCGATTACGCCCATCCCGTCGCCGAGCAGATCGAGCGAGGCGAGGTCCGGCGCGGGGTCTTGCTGTGCGGCACGGGACTCGGGATGGCCTACGCCGCGAACCGTCATCACGGGGTCCGGGCGGCAGTGGCCTGGACGCCGGAGGTCGCCCGCCTCGCGCGGGCGCACAACGATGCCAACATCCTCGTCCTGCCTGCCCGGTTCGTCTCGGAGCAGGAGGGACTGGAGATCCTGCGGGCGTGGCTGGAAGCTCTCCGCGTCCTGACCGGCGGGAATGAGGTTCACGGCTTCGATTGCATCGCCCCCCACCGCTACGGCCAGCGAGCGAAGTTCCGCGGTGGTCGCGACCAAGCGCACCGGCGCCTGCGCAAACGCGGTACTGCACGCGGTGGCCAGCGCGAGGAACA
>DAINRP010000154.1:0-7505 GCA_036741755.1 Gemmatimonadales bacterium | reverse complement strand
CGAGATTGAGCGCGACGCGCTCGAACGACAGCTGTCTCACCCCTGGACCGGCAACACCCGCGAACTGCGCAACGTCCTCGAGCGAGCCCTCATCCTCTCGCGCGGACAGCTGCTCGTCGGACTGGAGCATCTGCCGGGGGATTTCCGCAACCGGCCCGGCCCCGGCGACCGCCGGCACACGCCCATGACGCTGAACGAGCTGGAACGGGCGCATATCGAACGCACCCTGCGCCACCACGTCGGCAACCGGACCCGGACGGCGCAGGAGCTCGGGATCTCGCGGGCCACGCTGATCAACAAGATCAAGCGCTACGCCATCACCCCCTGATGTCATCAGCCTGCACCAGGCTGCCTCGCGGAGGCGCCTGGGTGCGGACGCAACACCGGAGGCCGCATGAAGAAGGAAGACCTGAAGGAGCGGGACGCCATGAACTGCCGCGCCTGCGGGCGCGAGGAGCGGGCGTCCGAGGGCTACCCCTGCGAGAAGTGCGGTACCTTCATCTGCATCGTTTGCACCTTTCAGGGGGTGACGCGTTGCAAGGAGTGCCAGGCAAAATGACCACCACCTCACTCATCGGTCGGGCCGGCGTGGCTCCGGTCTGTCGCGAGCCCAATCCCCGCGCCGAGCAGGTGACTCAGCTGGTGCTCGGTGAAACGGCGAAGGTGCTCGAGCATCAGGGCGACTGGCGCCGCGTCCGGCTCGACGTGGATCGCTATGAGGGCTGGGTGCACATCGGGTACGCCCTCGAGACCGACCACGAGATCGCCCGGGGCTGGCGCGAATCCGCGGCCGCCTGGAGCGAGGGCGCGGTGGTGCGGACCGAGGACGGGGTGATCGTCCGTCTGCCGGTGCGGGCCCGGGCCGGGCTGGCGTCGCCGCGGGTCGATCTTCCGGACGGACGCCAGGGCCTGCTCGGGGTCGGAACCATCACGCCGCACGCCCGGGTCATCATCCGCGCCCGCGCGGTGTCGCCGGAACTGTGGGCGCTCCGCGCCTTTGCCGGCACACCCTATCAGTGGGGTGGAGTTACCCCTTGGGGTGTGGACTGCTCCGGGCTGGTGCAGACCACCTTTCTCGCGCGTGGCATCCCCCTGCATCGCGACGCCGCCCAGCAGGCCGAGCAGGGGGAGCCGGTTCCGCTCGGCGAGCACCGCCCAGGCGACCTGCTGTTCTTTGCGGATCGCGGCGACAGGATCACCCATGTTGCCTTCGCGGGTCCGAGCGACACGCTGATTCACTCGACCCTCGCCTGCGGCGGCGTGGTGCTCGAGCCCTGGGGGCCCGGCAGCCGCGCGATGATGCTCAGGACTCAGCTCGTCGCGGTGCGGAGGATGGAGTAATGGCGGCGTCCGCGCTCGTGCTCTTTGATATCGACGGGACCATCCTGCTGACCGCCGGTGCCGGCCGCCGCGCGATCACAGCCGCGCTCGCTGACGAGGTGAACGTGAACGAGGCCTTCGAACGGGTGCGGTTCGACGGCAAGACCGATCCCCAGATCGTCGCCGAACTGCTCGAAGCGACCGGTCACACCGGAGCCGGCGACGAGGCGTTCATCCAGCAGCTCTGCAGCCGCTACCTCGCCCTGCTCGCGGAGGAGTTGCGCCACCCGCGCTCGCTGACCACCCTGATGCCCGGGGTCCAGGAGCTGCTCGTTGCCTTGGAGGAGGCGCCTGATGTCGTGCTGGGCCTCCTCACGGGCAACATGCGCGAAGGTGCCGGGCTCAAGCTTGCTGCCGCGGGGATCGAGCCCGCCCGCTTCCGGGTGGGGGCCTACGGCTCCGACTCGTCGCACCGTCCCGACCTGCCCGCCATCGCCGCGCGTCGCGCGACCCCGCATTTCGGTCGTGAACCCCGTGGCCGTGAAGTCGTGATCATCGGAGACACCCCGGCGGATGTCACCTGCGGGCGCGCAATCGAGGCCCGGGCCATCGGCGTCGCGACCGGGGCCTATCCGCTGAGCTCACTCGAGGAGGCCGGCGCCCACGCCGCCTTCGTCGACCTCAGCGATACCGCACGGGTCCTCGAGGCCATCCTTGGCGACTGAAATCGAATTGAAGGCGGTGGTTCCCGACCCGGCCGCGCTCCGCCAGCGGCTGCTCGCCGCCGGGGCCGCCGAGGTCTTTCGCGGCATGCTGCGAGACCGCCGTCTCGACCGGGGCGGTGAACTGCAGCAGGTGGATCAGGTCCTGCGCCTCCGCCGATGGATCCCGAGCGATGGCCCCGAACGCGCCGAGCTGGGCTGGAAGGGCGCCACTGCGGTGAGCCCGGAGGGCTACAAGCGAAGGGAAGAAATCGAAGTTGCCGCGAGCAGCGGCACCGACGCCCTGCGCCTGCTGCAGGCACTGGGATATGAAGTCACCCACGCGATCGATCGCTACGTCGAGGTCTATCGGCTCGACGGCACCATCGCCAGGCTCGAGTGGTATCCCCGCATGGATGTGCTGGTGGAAATCGAAGGCACTCCGGGAGGCATCGAGCGGTTGATCGCCATCACCGGCCTGCCGCGCGACAGCTGCGTCGCAGACGCACTGGTGCAGTTTGTGGCCCGCTACGAAGTCCGCACCAGTCGTCAGGCGGTGCTCGCGGAGGCTGCCCTCGGGGACGAGGCACCCGCCTGGAGCGCCGCATGACCACGCCCACGACCCGGGTCCCACTCGAAGTCCCGGAGCTTGGTCCCTCGCTGGGCCGCCTGATCGTGCCGACGCACGGAGCCACCGCGTCGGCCCACTGGATCAGTCTCGATGACATTCGGGTGGCGCTGGTCACCCAGATGTTCGAGCTCGCGGGTGATGCGCGCCGCTGGGCCCGCGAAGGGGACCGGGAACTGGCCCTCGCGACGCTTAATGGCTCGGCCTGGGACACCGCCTGGGGTGCTGCGGTGGAAGCAGTGGCGGTACGTGCGGCCGCCGCGGTGAGTGATCGCCTGCTCGCGGCGGCCCGTGAAGCCCGTCTCCCGGCGCGCTACGCCCGAGTCCTGCCGCTCGACGCGGCCGAGGTCCGCGCCTTTGCCGCCCGTCTCGACCAGGGCAGCGCGCCGCTCCGGCAGTCGCTGGTGCTACTCGATCAGCTCGCGCCCGCGGCCAGGAGTGAGCGCGCCGCGCTGACCGCCGTGCAGGAGTGGCAGTCGGCGCTCAGCACGACCGCACGCCGCCTCGAAGCCGCCTGGCTCGCGCTCGAAGAGGCACTCCGCCAGGAGTGGCGGACGTGGGAGGCCGAAGTAGAAGAGGTGCGCGGCTGGCGCCGGCCACTCTGGCCACTGCTCCTGACGGGCGCCATCGTCGTCACAGGCACGAGTTACATCGGCCTGGTGCTCGGCGGTTACCTGCCCGTACCGGGACCGCTCGTCACCACCGTGGAGAGGATCTGGGCGTCGTGGAACTGATTGGGGTGGGCATCGATCTCGTGGATATCGCCCGCATCGAGCGGATGATGCTCAGGCATGGCGACCGGGTGCTGATGAGGTTCCTGACCGCGGGAGAGCGAGTGTACGTCGTGGGGCGGCACCGGCCCGCTATGCACATCGCTGCGCGCATCGCCGCGAAAGAGGCGGCCTACAAGGCCCTGCAGAGACTGCCCGGCGCACGCGCGGTCAGCTGGCACCATCTTGAGGTCGAGCGCGAGACCGAGGGGCGCCCCTTCCTGACGCTGTCCGGCCTCGCCCGGGAGTTGATGGAGCGGCATGGCCCGCTGCACATCGAGCTGTCGCTCTCCCACTCCGACGCGACCGCCGGAGCGGTCGCGATCCTGGTGCGCGGACTCCCGGCTACACCTCGCGCCGGTTGAAGAGCATCCGCAGCGCCTTGGGTGCGGCCCGGAGTCTTTCCAGGATCGAGGGCGCGAACGCAAATCGCAGAAACGCGTCCCGGTTCCCGTAGCTCGCCTCGTGGTACCCGAACCACCACGGCTTCCGGATCCAGTCCAGCAGATCACTCCCTACGTACCGCGGCCGGCAGGTTTCCAGCAGGCCGATCTCCCCGTGCGTCCGTCCCAGCCCCGACTCCTTCTCCCCACCGTGCGGGACCTCCGCAATCCCCACATGGCAGGTCGCGTCGTTGACCAGGACCGCTCCCGCGCCGACCCGCCTCGCCAGCTCGAGCCCGCGGGCGCGGTCCCCGGTCCAGACGCTGCCCGAGAGGCCGTAGGCTGAATCGTTCGCGAGCCGCAGCGCATCCTCGGCGTCCCGGGCCGGGACGACGGGCATGACGGGTCCGAAGACCTCCTCGCGCCAGAGGGGTGAGTCGAGCGGGAGGTCGGTGACGACCGTCGGTTCGAAGAACGTCGGGCCGAGGTCGGGACGACGGCGCCCGCCGATCCGAATGGTGGCGCCCGCCGCCGTGGCCGATGCCAGCTGCCGCTCCAGCTCGACCAGTTGGCTCTCGCGGATCATCGGACCCATGTCGACGCCGGGCCGGGCGCCGGCGCCGATCTGCAGCAGGCCGACCTTCTGCACCAGCATGGCAACGAACCGGTCGTACACAGAGTGCTCGACGATGATCCGCTTGGCGGCCACGCAGGTCTGGCCGCCGTTGGTGAAACGCGCCCACAGCGAGCCGCTGGCCGCCCGGTCGAGGTCGGCGTCCGCCAGCACGATGCAGGCGTCACTGCCGCCCAGTTCGAGGCTGACGGGGATGAAGCGCTCGGCGGCCGCGACCGCCACCTTGCGCCCTGTGCGCGCGCTGCCGGTGAAGAAGATTTTGTCAGGCGCCGCCGCGATCAGGGCCGCGCCGACGTCGCCCGCCCCCGCCACCAGCTGGCAGATCGCGGGCGGCACCCCCGCCTCGTGCAGCAGCTCCACGCCGAGCGCCGCGGTCCGCGTGGTGAACTCGCTGGGCTTGAGGATGACGGCATTCCCGGACAGCAGCGCGGGCAGCAGCTCGCCAAACGGCAGGAGCAGCGGGTAGTTCCACGGCGAAATCACCGCGATCACACCCAACGGCTCCCAATACAGCCGCCCTCGCTTGCCTAGGAAGGCGATATTGCCATGGGTGATGCGCCGGGGACGGAGGATCGTCTCGGCCTGCGCGAGGTAGTAGCGGGCGAGGTCCAGCGTCACCGCAACATCGGTGAGCAATGCCTCGCCGAGCGGCTTCCCGTTTTCCCGGGTGATCAGCTCGGCAACCTCCTGCCGCCGCCGGTAGAGCACGCGCTGGAAGCTGGTGATAATTGCCCTGCGGTGCGCGAGTGGCTGAGCCGCCCATGCCGGCTGGGCGGCGCGGGCAGCCTGCATCGCAAACGCGACCCCTGCCTCCGTGGTCACCGGTGTCTCGGCGAAGGCGAGGCCGGTGGCCGGATCGATCGCTGGAATCGTAAGCATGGGGGAAAACTAGCAGCCCAGTCCCGCCCCCCGAATTCGCTCTGCTACTTCCAATTCCGATGCTCGCACCCTAGTTTGCTGCTGCCAACTCAAGATCGGATGAGAATGTTTCTCATTGTAGCGGGTCCACTCCTCGCGGGGCTTCTCGCGTTCACCCCTGTTCCGTCTCCTGATCAAGATGATCAGGCTCCGGCCGTACGCCGGATCGCGGCGACGACGGCGCTCGCCGCCCAGGAGTATGGGGTCGGTGTGCATGCCGGCAAGATCGTGGCGCCGGCCGAAGTGGACGAAGCCAAGCTCTTTCTGAGCGAGGCTCGCCGCACTGCTGGACTGCTGCCGGCCGACGCCGCGAAGCTTGCCATTGACGAGTTGGATTCGATGCTGGCGATGATGTTGCGCGTCGCGCCGGCGGATTCCCTGGTGCTGCTCTCCCGCCGGTTGTCCGAAACCCTGGCCACGCGGCTGGGAGTGACGCTCGACGAGATTCCCGCCCGCCAGCCGCTGCTGACCCGTGGTGCGGACGTCTACCAGACCGAATGCGCCAGTTGTCACGGCCCTTCAGGTCGGGGTGATGGAGTCGCTGCTGCGGCGCTCACCCCTCCCCCCTCCGACCTCACCGATTACCGGAGGCTCACCGCCGTCTCGCCACTCGATTATTACCGTCGCACGACCATTGGTGTTGCCGGAACGGCGATGCCGGCCTACGAGAGCCGGCTCAGTGCGGACGACCGCTGGGCCGCCGCGGTGTATGCGACCCTTCTTCGCCTTCCCGCTCCCCGGGGCGAGGTGGCCGTGGCCCTGCGCGACTTTGCCGCGACGGCCCGGATGACGGATCTCGATCTGACGGCAGTCGTCGCGCCGGGCCAGAACCCCGAGTCACCCGAGGTCCGGTCGCGCATCTCCGCGGTGCGCAGCTACGGGACTTCGGAGACCAGGCCCGACGACGCGGCGCTGGTGTTCACCGCGGTGCGAAGCCAGCTCGACAGTGCGCTTGAGCAGGCTGCTGCCGCTCAGGGTGAGCGCGCCAGCGCGACGGCCTTCGACGCCTATATGACCTTTGAGAAGGTCGAACGTGGGGTTCGCGCCAAGAACCCCGGGCTGGCTGATGCGCTCGAAGCCGGTTTCGCGGCGCTGCGCACCCGTGCGGCCGGCGGCGCCACCCCGGCGGAGTTGCACGACATTCACGTGAGGCTCCTCAGCGACCTCGAGAACGCCGAGCGTACCATCGGGGATCAGTTGTCGCCGATCAATCTCTTCTTCCAGTCGTTCGTGCTCCTGCTGCGGGAGGGGCTCGAGGCCATTCTGGTGGTCGGCGCGCTGATGGCATTCCTTCTCAAGACCGGCGCGGGCCACCGGCGGCGCGATATCCATATCGGCGTCGGGGCCGCCGTTGGTGCGAGCCTGCTGACCGCGCTCCTCCTCGAAACCATCTTCCAGGTAAGCCGCACCAGCCAGGAAGCGCTGGAGGGTGGCGTGATGCTGGTGGCCACCGCCATGCTCTTCTATGTGAGCTACTGGCTCCTGTCGAAGATGGAAGTGGCGAAGTGGAACCGCTTCGTGAAGGGGCGCGTGCAGGACGCTGTCTCAAGCGGCTCGGCCCTCGCCCTGGCGTCGGTAGCATTCCTCGCGGTCTATCGCGAGGGATTCGAAACCGTGCTCTTCTACAAGGCCCTCTTCCTCGCCGGGACCGGTTCTGTTCTGCCGGTGTTTCTCGGCATGGTGGTCGGCGGCATCGCCCTGGCGATGGTCTACTACGCCATCAATCGGTGGGGGGTGAAGATTCCGCTCAAGCCGTTCTTCGGGTTCACGAGCGCCTTCCTGTACTACATGGCGTTCGTCTTCGCGGGGAAGGGCATCGCCGAACTGCAGGAGGGTGGACTGATTGGCACGACGGTGCTGCCGTGGGCGCCGCGGATTCCTGCGCTCGGCATCTACCCGACCGCCGAGTCCCTCGCGCTCCAGAGTCTCCTGCTGGTGCTGTTCATGGTAGGGCTTGCCTGGACGTTCTTCATCGAGCCTCGCCGACTTGCGGTAACCAACGTGCTCGTGCCGGAACCCATCTCGGGCGCGACGGCGGATGCTGCGGCCACCGCTGGACTCTCGGTTCCGATTGAGCGTCCACTGCGGCTGGAGACAGACATGATCCGGTCGCTGGATCGCATGGATGCCGATCTCGCGGCGCTGCGGGCG
>DAINRP010000153.1:3909-7595 GCA_036741755.1 Gemmatimonadales bacterium | reverse complement strand
GCTGGCCCCGACCGGCTTGAAGAATCCCTTGTGAAAGTACCGGATATCGCGCGTCAGTGGCGACCTGCACCGGGGAAGTGGTCGGTGCATGAAGTCGTCGTCCATTGCGCCGACAGCGAGGCCAACGCCCACATGCGCATCCGGTACCTCGTCGCCGATCCCGCCCCTCTCATCCTGGGCTATGACCAGGACTATTGGGCCATCGAAATGTCCTATCACGACCACCCCCTGCCCCTGGCGCTCGCCACGATCCGCGCAGTGCGGGCCAATACCGTTCCGCTCCTCGAGCGGCTCACCGAGGCACAGTGGCAGAAGACCGGGCGGCACACGGAATCGGGTGCCTACGGCGCCGAGAAGTGGCTCGAGACCTACGCCGAGCACCTCGATGTCCATGTTCGGCAGATCGCCCGCACCCTCGAAGCATGGGAACGTCGCTAGACCCGGCATCGGCGCGCACGGTCCTGCGCGCCGACTCCGTACTGAGGCCGCCTACCGAACCTCCAGATCAAACGCGAGGGGTTCTCCCGGCACGCTGAGACTGTAGTGCCACCATTCCTGCTCGTACTGCCGGAATCCCTCCTCCTCCATCATCCTCCGCAACAGCTGCCGGTAGCGGAGCGTGCGCCCAGTCGCGCTGGCATAATGGGCCGCAGCGGAGAAGGTGTCGTAGGGCGTACCCATGTCCACCTCCCGCCCGCCCATCGACCAGTCGACCAGCGTGAGATCCACGGCGAGCCCCAGGTTGTGACGACTGCGACTCGCGATGTACCCATCGGCGATCAGGTGCCGCTGACCGCGCGCCTCGGCCCAGGCGACCATCGCGCGGGTGGCCCGCACCGGTCGATAGCCGTCAAACACCTTGAGCCCCATCCCGCCACTGAGCAGCCGCCGCTGCACCCGCGCCAGCGCCTCGGCGGCTTCGCGCCGCAGCAATACCCGATTCGCGTGATACCCCGGAAGCACCGCGTTGGTGAAGTTGTTCAGGGTCGCGTACCGGGCCTCGATCACGATCGTGGTGTCGAGCGTCCGGACATCCACCAGCAGTCTCCGGGCGACCGAATCGGCGGCAAGCGCCGGCTCCGAGGTGAGGCTCTCCTGGGCGAATCCCGGTGTGGGAAGGACCCAGTACAACGCCAGAAGTGCGGCAAGCTGGAAAGATCCGATCATCGAAAGCGACTCCGGTACCGGCGAAATGGGAATCGAGCCCGGTCACACCGGGCGAGTATGAAGACTCTAAGTCTAATATTGGCAACCGGTTGAGAATACCTCTATGGCCACCCCCGGACTTCGGCGCTATAATAGCAGCAGCAGGCAACTCTGAACGCCCCGGGCGGAAGTCCCCGAAGCCCGGGCCGTTTCCTTTTTTGCGAGTTACTCAATGCTGCAAGAAATGCGGGCCAAGCTGGGTGCGGAGATCCAGCAGCTCAGTCATGAGCTGAATGTGGTCATTCCCCAGGCCATCGCCCAGGCGGTAGAGTTGGGCGACTTGCGCGAGAATTCCGAGTATAAGGCAGCGCTGGAGCGGCAACAGTTTGTCCAGGCGCGCCTCGGGCAGTTGCACCAGCGGCTGGCGTCGGTCAGCCAGCTTTCGACCGCTGAAGTGCCCGCCGATCAGGTGGGGCTCGGCTCGCGGGTGAAGGTGATGGATCTCGACACCAGGGAGAACGAGGATTTCATGGTGGTGCTCGCCGAGATGATGGACCTCGACTCCGGGCATATCTCGCTGGCCTCGCCTCTCGGTCGCGCCCTGAAGGGCCACAAGGTGGGCGATGAGATCGAGCTCCGGTTGCCGCGCGGTCAGCGGCGGCTTCGGGTCCTCGCGATCGCGCAGGGCTAACATGGAGTTCCCGAAGAAGCAGCTGATCCTCGTGGGCGATCGGGTCCTCATCGCGCCCGAAGAGGGCGAGGAGCGGACCCGTGTCGGGCTTTATCTTCCGGCATCGGCGCTCGACGCCCAGCAGGTCCAGAGTGGTCTGGTGATCGCGGTCGGACCGGGGGAGCCCGCCCCGGATCTCTCCGCCGCCATTGATGAGGAGCCATGGAAGGTCAGCGAGAAGCAGCTGCGCTGGCGTCCGATGCAGGCTCGCGTCGGCGATCATGCGATCTTCTTCCGCAAAGCGGCGGTCGAGATCACCTTTGAGGAGAAGAAGTACCTCGTGGTTCCGCTCGCGGCGATCCTGGCGCTGGTGCGCGAGGACTTCCCGATCTGATGCCCCGAGTGCCGGGAGCTCAGCGCTCAGCTGGGTCCCGGACGAGCGGTCGAAACACCCCCTGAGCGCGACGCATAAAGCACTGGGAACTGGAACGCCCCGATGCCTCTAACCCGGTTTCCGGACCACGAAGAGAAGCGGATCTTCCTCTCGACAGTCCCGGCGCTGAATCTCCCGCCCGCGCCGGGCGCCTATCCTGACCGCGCGTTCATCACCGTCCTCTGGCTCGAGGCCGACAGCCCCGCCGCCCGAGAGCTGAGCCAGGAGTTCATCCTGTCGCTCATCGAGCATGGCGGCCTCGGGGTGGTGATCGGCGGCAGCGGTGCCGAAGCAGCGGCGGTGATCGTCGATGAGGCCGCGGCAGAAACCGCCCACGCCGAACGGGAGGATGAAGCGATCGGGATCTGGGCCGATGCCGAAGCGCCGCTCGAGGAGATGCTCTTCCTCGCCGCAGAGGAAGCCATGCCACCGGATGCCTTTGCCGGTGATCCCTGGGATGTCGTCGTGTGGGCCAAGAGCGGTGACCCCGCCCTGCCGGCGATCCGGGCCGCGCTCGGCCGACTCGGGGCGATCGTGGACGAACAGTACGAACTCGGCGGCGAGGACGATGCCTGAGCCGACGGCTCGCGCACCACTCAGTGAACGGGCCCGGAGACTGCGCCTCGCGATGTGGGCCATGGTTGGAGTCGCCGTCGTGCTGCTGCTCGTGGCCTTCGCCGGCGCCAAGGGGTGGGTGCCGCGGAACGCCGGCGCCGCGGCACTCTGGCTCTTCGGTGCGAGCGTCACGCTGGTGCTCTGGCTCGGACTCAAGTCCCGGGCACAGGCGCTTGCCGACCGGGAACGGGAGAGTGGCCAGGCGATGGTCGTCGTCATTGCGGCACAGCTGGCCCGGCAGGATGACCCGATTCTCGAGCAGATCGTCAGACGAGGCGGACCTGCGGCCGACGCGGCGAAGCTGATTCTGGCCGGCCGCCGCAAGGCGGCGCTGAGTGGTGGGCATGCGACGCCGGCGTGACCCGTTCCTGCGGGCGCTCCGCCTCCGCTGTCCCGCCTGTGGGGGCGGACCGGTCTTCGTCACCTGGGTGAAGATGTGCCCGAGCTGCCCGAGTTGCGGCATCAACTTCGATAGGGAGCCGGAGGGTGGTTACTGGGTGGGGTCGAACGTGATCAACCTCTTCGCGACCGAGGTCACCTTCGCGCTGGTCTTCGTCGGGATCATCGTGGAGACGTGGCCTGCCACCCCGTGGAACCTGCTGACCTGGGGCGGCATGGCGCTCATGCTGCTTCTCCCGATCGTCTTCTATCCCTTCTCCAAGACCCTTTTCATCGCGGTGGATCTGACCTTCCGCCCTGACGAGCCGGGCGATTTTGCGCGGCCGCGTGAACCGATGGTGCGGCCAACCGGCAAGCGCACCTAGAGAACGGGCCCGTCCATCCCCTCGCGAATGGCCTGATGCAACCGTTGCGCACGCGCCG
>DAINRP010000153.1:0-3809 GCA_036741755.1 Gemmatimonadales bacterium | reverse complement strand
CAGATAACGGAAGACCGCATCCTGATGGCGGGTGACGAATTCATCGAACGCCTCGCGGTCTCCCCCGGCGCTCCGCCGAAGGAGTTCCGCGTCAGCCAGCATCAGCGATTCGCGGCGGGGCAGGTGTTCCACCCCAACAGGGTGTAGACCGGGCAGGAGCCGAGCAGTCCCGTGGCGAGCGGCACGATGCCGACAAACCCCCACGGCGTCTTGGGGCCGAGGAAGACGATGGAGATCAGCGCGAGTCCCAGCACCACCCGCAGGGCGCGCTCGATGGGATGCTCGTTGATCGGAAACAGCTTGGAAGCCATGGGTATCTCCGGATGGTGGTTGCTCTGGGAAAGACCTTCCTGCTCACCGCAGAGGAGTCACGGCAGCGGGCGAAGGATTCACCCCTTGCGGAAGAGCGTCAAATGAAGGTTCCTTAATCAGCCATTCATTTGAAGCCTACGACGGTCCGGCGACTATTGCACCCATGAAGCCCATCTCCCGTATGCTGGCCCTGCTGCTCTGCCTCCTCGTGCTCGCCCAGAGCGCGCGGAGTGACACGGCGTGCGGTGCCACATCGGGAGTGGGGCAAGCGAGCGGCATGCCGTCAAGCCATCAGATGGATGGCCACCCTGCGCCCACCCGCGGCCCGCAGCATCATCCCTGCGGCCCGGCGAGCGGCGCACTTTGCCAGATGATGACCGGCTGCCTGGACCTCGGCGCCCCAGCTGTCGCGGTGCAGGTCGTGCTTACGCGCATCGACGACGCCGCCCCCCGGACCGTTGCCTCGCGCATCGCACCGTTGCGCGATCTCGCCCCGCCGCTGACTCCTCCTCGAGCCTGATCCTCATCGTCGTCACTCCGGCGTAGCCGCGGCCCCGCGCCCGGCGAGGCTGGTTCCCGGATGGGACGTCCATCCGGGCAGGACCCGAGGATCAGGATGTCTCCCATGCGATGGACCCTGTTCTTGCTCGTGCCGCTGTTCGCCGGCGCGCCTCTCGCCGCCCAGAGCGATGGCGGCCTCACGCTCGCCGAGGTCTACGGCTCCCTCACCAGCAGCAGTCCGCGCATCGCGGCCGCCTTGGCGCAGGCCGCCGCCGCGCGCGCGCGGATCGGCCCCGTCTCCCGCTGGCCCGACCCCGCCATCCAGCTCGGGCTGATGAACCGGAACCTGCCGGGGCTCGGCCTGCAGGATCCGTTAGGCATGAATCAGATCCAGGTCATGCAGATGGTGCCCGTGGCCGGCAAGACGGGGCTCGCCGTGAAGGCGGCCCGGGCCGACGCGGACGCGGAGGACGCGCGTGCGCGGGAGGTCGGCTGGGAAGTACGCGCCCGCGCCGCGATGAGCTTCTACGACCTCTACCAGGCTGACCACAGTCTCGCCGCGATGGCCGCCGCGAGGCGCCTGCTGCAGGACATCCTCCGCACCACGGAATCGATGTACGCCGGGGGCAAGGGTCGGCAGACGGACGTGCTTCGGGCGCAGGTCGAACTCGCGCGCATGGATGAGGAGATCCTCCGCATGAAGGCCATGCGCGAGGGGATGGCCGTCCGGCTCAACACCCTTCGCGGGCTGGCGGCCGATGCGCCGGTGCCGACACCGCTCCTCCCGCGGCTCCCCGACTCCCTTCCCCTGCGTGAGACCCTCGAGACCCGTGCCCTCTCCGACCGACCGATGCTCGCGGCCGGCCAGTCGCGCATCGCCTCCGCCGAAGCCACCGCACGCCGTGCGGCCCGGGAGATCTGGCCGGACCTGACCCTCGGGCTGATCTACGGACAGCGCCCGATGATGGGCGGTGGCACCGAACGGATGGGGAGCTTCATGCTGGGCTTCACCCTGCCACTCACGGCCGGAAGCCGGCAGCACCAGATGACGGCGGAGGCACGGGCGATGGCAGCCATGGCGACCGCCGATCTCGCGGACATGCAGACCGAGACCCGCGGCCGGATCGGCGAACTGCACGCCGACCTCACCCGCGCGCATCATCTCGCCCAGCTCTATCACTCCACGCTCCTGCCCCAACTGCGGGCGACCGCGACCGCGGCGCTCTCCGCCTATCAAAGCGGGGGGACCGACTTCATGACGCTGCTCGACAGCCAGATGGCGGTCATCCGCGCCGAGCAGGAGCTGTTCCGCTTCGATGCCGATGCCGGCAAGGCGCTCGCCGAGTTGGAGATGCTCACCGCGACCGAACTGATGGACCCCGCGTCCGTCACCGAGACCTCTGGAGGTGCCCGATGATCGCCCGGATCGTCCGCGTGGCCCTGATCGTGGCCGCCCTCGCCGCGGCGTGGTTCTTCACCCGCAAGTCGTCGCCTGCCTCGACGCAGTCCGCCGGCCACCAGCATGGCGCCGCCGCCGCGTCCGACAGCGCCCGTCCGGTGCATCTCGACGCCCGCGATCAACGGCGCATTGGCGTGACCTTCGCGCCGGTCACTCGCGGGGTGCTGCAGCGGAGCGTACGCATCGTCGCCCAGGTCGCCTACGACGAGACCCGCGTCGCCACCGTGGCCCCGCGGATCGAGGGCTGGGTCGACGCGCTGTACGTGAACTTCACCGGCCAGCAGGTGCGGGCCGGCGAGCCGCTGCTCCGCATCTACTCACCGATGGTCGTGACGACAGCCGAAGAACTGCTCCTCGCCCAGCGGCTCGAGAGCGATGTCGCCGGGGGAACGGCGGAAGCCCGGCAGAACGCCGCACGTCTGTCCCAGTCCGCCCGCGAGCGGTTGCTGCGCTGGCAGGTGCCGGAGGCGGAAGTCCGCCAGATCGAATCGAGCGGCACCGCGCCCCGCACGGTCACGCTGCGCGCGCCGGTCACCGGTGTGGTAATCGAGAAGGCGGTGCTGCAGGGCCAGCGGATCATGGAAGGTGAGCCGCTGTACCGGATCGCGGATCTGCGCGTGGTCTGGCTCGAGGGCGAAGTGTTCGAGCAGGACCTTGCCGTGGCCCGTGTCGGCCAGACGGTGACCGCCGAGTTCCAAGCACTGCCGGGCGAGACCCGCACCGGCAAGATCAGCTATGTGTATCCGACCCTGAGCACCGATACCCGCACCGGTCGGGTTCGGGTGGCCCTCTCGAACCCGGGGCTCGTCCTCAAGCCCGGGATGTTCGCCACGATCCGGCTCAGCACTCCGATCACCAAGGCCGTGCTCAGCGTGCCACGGTCCGCGGTGCTCTCGACGGGCGAACGCAATCTCGTCTTCCTCAAACGCCCCGATGGCCGCTTCACTCCCACCGATGTTGTCCTCGGCGTGCAGACCGAGGATCGCCTCGAGATCCTGAAGGGCCTGAGCGAGGGTGACATCGTCGTCGCCTCCGCGACCTTCCTGGTCGACGCGGAGTCCAACCTTGGCACGCTCCTCGGCGGCATGGGCGACATGCCCGGCATGGACATCACCGCGCCGGGAGCGGCCCCTGCGCCTGACACGGCATCTCCGACGCACGACAGCATGGGCGACATGCCGGGCATGGAGATGCCCGCCCCGGCGCCGGCCGACAGCCACGCCCATGACCCCCACGCCGGGCACAGGAGCTGACCATGCTCGAACGCATCATCGAGTGGGCGGTCGGTCACCGGCTGCTGGTGCTGCTCGGAACGGCCGGTGCCATCGCCGGCGGTGTCTGGGCCGTCAAGCACACGCCGCTCGAAGCCCTCCCCGACCTCAGCGACGTACAGGTCATCGTCCAGGCGGAGTACGGCGAACAGGCCCCCCGCATCGTCGAGGATCAGGTCACCTACCCGATCGCCGCCGAGATGCTGAAGGTGCCAGGCGCCCGCACCGTACGCGGCTATTCGTTCTTCGGCGTCTCGTTCGTCTAC
>DAINRP010000152.1:0-7597 GCA_036741755.1 Gemmatimonadales bacterium | reverse complement strand
ACCATCTCACCGACATTGACCGCTTCCTGGAGCATCAGCATCATCGGACGAACCGTGCCTCGAGAAAGAGCAGTGGTATCACCACACCCAGATAACCGAACGCGGTCGGCAGCGGGGGGAAATGCCCGCGATCCAGCACCACCGCGACGACGAACAGGACGACGCCGCCCATCCGGAGCATCATCCCGGTCCCGAATCCCTTGAAGAACGCGGTGGTCGAGCCGTGGAAGCCGCGTTGCAGCGCCCGAACCGCGATCACCTGGATCAGCGTGGCGATCGACCCGAAGACCGCCCCAGGGAGTACCGCAGCGTCACCCCACAGCCGCCTCAGGGCGAGCGTCACCAGCAACGTGAGCAGCAGACCCGCACCCAAGGATCGGGTCACGCCCCACCATCACCCTTGTTCTTCTCGTGCTCGGCCCGATACGCCCGCTCGTCCTGCCGCACCTTCTGGTACACCCACACGAAGGCCAGCCCCGCGCCTGCCAGGGTGCCGACGATGGTCAGAATTGGCTTGGTTCCGAGCCAGCTATCAAGAAGGTAGCCCGCCCCCGCGAAGAGCATGATGCTGAACGCGAAGGTGTATCCCAGGGTATCGTACCGCCAGGCCTCGCCCAGCTGCCCCCCAGACGACTTTTTGGGCTCCATGACCGGGGCAAAGCTATCGGCTTGTGAAATATTTCGCAAGCAAAGTTGCCGGGCGCCGGGTCAATTCTGTTCGAGCATCGCGACGTTTCGCATGGGAACATTCGCCGGAGGTTTGCCCGGTCCCGCGAAACCCGCTAACCTCCTGCCCGTACCCGAGCAAAGCGCTCGCTCCAGACCTCTCCGGCCGAATGCCGACGGCTCCTCTCCAGGCCTCCATGACCACTGCCGCATCCGCCTCATCGGACGTCGAACAACTGGCCCGCCTCGCGCAGGCGGTGGAGCAGCTCCGCGCCCAGGTCGGCCGGCGAATCGTGGGGCAGCACGAGGCGGTAGACGGGATCCTGACCGCAATCCTCGCCGGTGGGCACGCCCTGCTGATCGGGGTGCCGGGACTCGCCAAGACGCTGATGGTGTCGACGGTGGCGGAGGCGCTGCGGCTGTCGTTCAACCGGGTCCAGTTCACCCCTGACCTCATGCCGAGCGACATCACCGGCACCGAGATCATCGAGGAGGACCTGACCACCGGCAAACGCGCCTTTCGGTTCGTGCAGGGGCCGATCTTCGCGAACGTGGTGCTGGCCGACGAGATCAACCGCACCCCGCCCAAGACCCAGGCGGCGCTGCTCCAGGCGATGCAGGAGCATCAGGTGACCGTCGGCGGGCAGACCTATCATCTCCCCGAACCCTTCTTCGTCCTCGCCACTCAGAATCCGATCGAGCAGGAGGGCACCTATCCATTGCCCGAGGCCCAGCTCGACCGGTTCATGCTGGAGATCCGCATCGGCTATCCGACCCGGACCGAAGAAGAGGCGATCGTCGAGCAGACGACCGGCACCAAGGCCGGCCGGCTCGAGGCCGTCCTGGATGCGGAGACGGTGCGGGCGATGCAGGAACTGGTGCGGCGGATCCCGGTCTCGAGGCAGCTCATTCGCGCCGCGGTCACGCTCGCGCGGATGACGCGCCCCACCGACGGCGATGCGCCGGCAGCAGTCCGGGAGTACGTCGAGTGGGGCGCCGGTCCGCGCGCCTCACAGTACCTGGTGCTGGGCGCCAAGGCCCGGGCCGCGATCTCCGGTCGCCCGATGGCCGACCTGGACGACGTGCGGGCGGTTGCGCTGCAGGTGCTTCGGCATCGGGTGGTCACCAACTTTGCCGCCGAGGCGGCCGGCCGGACCAACGACGATCTGGTGCGCGAACTGATCGCCAGTCCCGTGTGGAGCGCATGACCTGTTAGCGCGACCCTCTGTGGTCGCGCTACCGCCATCGGCGGGACAACAGACGGCCCGGGCATCGCTGCCCGGGCCGTTGTCACATCCTGCGCCGAGCGCTAGCGGAGCGCCGACGCGGTGTTGTCGAAGCTGTTGATCACCGGCGGAGTGCCGCAGGCGCTGTAGTCCGCCGTAAAACCGACATTGCTCCGGCCGTTGATCGAGGCCAGGATCTGGCCCGCGTCGAACGGCGGCGTCATTCCGTCACAGGCCATGCTCCAGTGGAGCGGCGTGGGGGTGGAGATGTTGAAGGTCCAGTCTCCATCTGCGTTGCCCAGCGCACCGGACCAGTTGTACGACCCGGTGATGTCGAAGGTGCCGTCCGGCAGCGTGTTCTGGCTCGCGGGATCGATCGTGGCGGTGTCCGGCACGAAGGTGAGGGTCCAGTTGTCGCCGAAGGAGTAGGGAATCTGGTTGTTCACATGAAAGCGGGTCCTGAAATGCCGGCTGGTGGTCGCGCTCGTCGAGGTGACATTGGCGTTGTAGGTCCCGTCCCAGTCGAGGCCCGCACTCGCGGAATCGTTGTAGAAGAGCACCTTGAGCCGGTTCATGTCGAGCGCGAAGCCGAACAGGGTCGCGCCGCCATCGGTGTCCTGGATCGAGACCGAGCCGGTCACCGCGAAGCCGTTGCCGAGCGAGTCCTGATAGAAGCAGTTGCCGGCGGTGAAGGTGTAGGTCGCGCTGTTCTCGATCCCGTCACCATCGGTATCGCTGCTGTCGCCGGCCACCGCCGGAGCGCACTGCCCGTTACCGCCCCGCAGCATGGCCAGTTGCGGCCGGTAGCGGGGCGGGATGACCCGGTCCAGCGTGCTGACCCGGCCGCGCAGCGCGGCGCGCGAGAAGAAGCCACTGCCCAGGGAGCCACCGGTGAAGCTGAAGCCGGTGATTCCAGCGGCGATGTCCGACACCTGGCTCGCCGCTTCCGCCCCGACCACGGCGGCCTGTTGCTGGCTGATGGCGGTGTTCCCCGCCGGACCGCTGTCCCCGCCACACGCGCCCAGCGTCAGCATTCCCGCAAGACCAGAGGCGAAAAGCCCGAGCTTCCGCGAACCCAGCATGGTACCTCCCATGAATTGATGGACCGGGCCGGACCAATTTGCCCAACCGATTGTCCGGCATGTAGTTGGAGAAGTTTCCCCGCTCCCCGCCGCCACCAGGCACGGCTCCCGGGAGTGACGCAGATCCTCGGATCTCGTTCTCACGGCGGTGTAGCGGTCCAGTGGCGGGCAGGGTCCGTGCCGCAGCCGGACCAGGTGACGGTGAGCACACCGGGCACGTTGGCCACGGTACCGGTCAGGGTGATCTGCCCCGCCGCGATCCGCTGGGGCGTCGTCAGGCAGGTCGCGTCATACTGGAGCGGCGACGTCGTGGCGACGGCAAGGGTCCAGTTCTCGGTGCTGCGATGCCAGCCGATCGAGCCGGTCACCACCATGAACCCGCTCGGCAGCGGCTGACCAACCTGCAGTGTGCCTGGCGTGGCGGCAACGAAGCTGTCGGTCGTCTGGACGGTCAGCGTCGCGGTGGCAATCCTGGGACGCAGTCGCTGGATCGTGATTGCGCTGCTGAGCCTCGCGGCGCTGGTGGAGCCGATCCGGCTCCGGGTACCATCGCGGACCGAGGTAAAGGTGGGAGCGCCGGTACTGTCGGTGTACGCCCAGGTGAGGCCGGCCAGGGTCAGATTGAACCCGGTGTTGTTGGCGCCGTTGGGGTCCTGAATGCGAACCGTACCGGTCACCCCAAGACTTCCGCCCCGGAAGCCGGAGGCCGTGCAGGGCGGATTCTGGAAGGTCAGGGTCGCGTCGTCGAAGATGCCATCCCCGTCGCCATCCGTCGTGCTCGAGACCGTAGGGCAGTTGGCAATGGCCGGGAAGAACGCCGGCGTGCCGGGGGCCCTGACTGTGAGGGCGGCGAGGCTGCCGGTCAGTTCGTCCTGAACCGATGAGGAGAGTTCATTCTGCTGATTGGCCGTGGGACGGGCGCTGTCCCCGGCGGTGATGGATCCGCAGGCCACCAGAGCGCTGCCGGCAAGCACAATGGGGAAGAGACGGAGGGTCAACGCCACGAAACGCTCCAGCAAATGAGGGTACGGGCAATTTAGCCGAGGGGGCTTGCGGCGTCGCCCGCCAGCAGCAGAATCATCCGGATGTGTCCGGGACCCGGCCGTTTTGATGATCCGTTGACGGGTGGGTCCTATTCAGGATCCATGCCCCCACGCCACTTCCTCCGCTGCCTCGGCGTCCCCGAACTCCGCGGCCCCAGCGGCGATCCGATCCGTTTCCGCACCCGGAAGCATCTGGCCCTCCTGCTCTTCCTGGCCGCCGAGCGGCGCCAGGCTCACTCGCGGGAGCGGCTGGCGGAGCTGCTCTGGCCCGACGCCCGCCCCTCCGAGGGACGTCACTCGGTGGCGACCGCGCTTTCCGTGATCCGCGGCAAGCTCGGTCCGCGCACCTTCGAAACGACCCGGGATACCGTGCGTCTCGTCGCGGCGGAGCTGGAGGTGGATCTCGAGCGCCTGGCGCGCGGCGATATCCTCGGCGACGAGACGTTGCCCCCGCTTGAGGTCGCCGGCTTTCTGGACGACTTCGAAGTCATCCGGGCACCGGAGTACATGCTCTGGCGGGACATCATGCGTGCCCGCTGGTTCCCGGAGATCCGCACCGCGCTGATCCTCCTGATGGACCGCTGCCGCCGGACTGGAGACTTCACCCGGATCGAGACCCACGCCGACCGGCTGCTGGTGCTCGACGAGCTGTCCGAGGACGGCATTCGTGGGAAGATGGAAGCCAGGGCGTTCGCGGGGGACCGCCTCTCCGCGATCCGGATCTTCCAGGCCTGGCGCCAGCGGCTCAAGGATGAACTCGACGCGACACCGTCCAAGCTGGTCGAAGGGATGGCCCTCAGACTCCGGCAGCGGGGGTACGAGCCGCCGGGTACCTCCCACATTCCGACGGTCCCGACCGACCAGTGGCGCAATCGCGCCTTCGTGGGCCGGGCGACTCAGTATCGCAGCCTCTACGAACGCTGGGAGCGCACCAACAAGGGCGAGGGGCGCCACGGACTCGTCCTGGGCGAATCGGGCATCGGCAAGACCACACTCGCGGAGCGGCTGGTCACCGCAGCGGGCCTGGAGGGCGCCATCTCCAGCCGGGTGCAGTGCTATGAGGCCGAGCGGGAGATTCCCTACGCCGCCATCGGGACGCTGGTGCGCGGGCTGCTCGAGCAGCCGGGGGCAGGCGGGACGCCCCCCGAGTGGCTCGCCGAGCTGGCGCGCAACATCCCGGCGGTCGCCCGGCGGTTCCCCAATTTGCCAGCGGCGCGGGAGGCCGTCGGTGAGACCGCCCGGCTTCGCCTGACGGAGGCGTTTCACGAACTGGGATCGTCCATCGCGGAGGAGCACCCGGTCATCCTGGTGGTGGACGATGTCCATCTCGCCGATGATGCCAGCGTCGCGGTCCTGCACCTCATCATGCGGCGGACCCAGGAGCAGAGGATCATGGTCATCATGACCGCACGGGAGTCGGAACTCGCGCGGTCGCCGCATGCCGGCCGGCTGATGGAATCGAGGGAATCACTCGCCCTGGCGGCGGTCGAACTGCCGGCGCTGACGGACGAGGAGATGAACCTGGTGGTCACCGCGTTGGCCGCCGGCTCGCCGATCCCGCCCGCGGTGCGCCAGGCCATGCTCCGGGCCGCAACCGGTATTCCGATGCTGGCGGAGCTGCTGTTCGACGACTGGCGGAGCAACGGCGAGCACTGCCTGGCGCTCTCCGTGGGCGCGATGACCGTGGACGCCCTCGGCCAGCCGGAACAGGAGGTCTATCGCCGGGTGTTCGACCGAGTCTTCCGCGATCTGTCGCCGGCGGCCCGGGCCGTCGTGAACCTCGCGGCGATCCTGGGCGACCGGCTCAACGACCTTGCCATGTACGAGCTGGTCGACCTCACCCTCGCACAGACGCTCGCGGGAATGTCGGAACTGGCTGGGCACCGCGTGCTTCGTGATGGAGGCCGCGAAGTCGAGTTCCGCAATGAGTTGCTCAGGAACTACACCTATCTCAACGTTCCGTCACCACTCCGCCGGGCGCTGCACGGACTGATCGCCGACCGGCTGCTGCGGGCGGAGGAGAAGGGGGAGAAGATTCCGGGGCTGATGCTGGCCTGGCACTGCTTCCGCGCGGGGCGACCGGTGGAGGCGGAGCCGTACCTGCTGCGGGGATCGAGCGAAGCGCTCCGCCGGGGCGGGGTGTTCGAAGTGGAACTGGCGCTCAACTCGGCCATGGCGGCGCTGACACCGGAGAGCATTCACGAGGCTCGTCTGCTGCTGGCCGAGGCGCTCCAGGAACAGAACAGACATCGAGAGGCGCTCAGTCTGATTGATGACAGTTGGCCGGAATCCACCGCCGCATCTGCCAGAGAACAAGTTCTTAGGGCTCGTTCACTTGCCGCCGGAGTACCAACACTAGAAGAGGCCCGCGAGCTGATTGGATCCCTGGACAGACTTCTCTCTGATGAGGCTGCCAGATCGTCCTGGCCGGCTGCCCTTGAGGTCATTTCAACAACAATGTGGCACTCGGGATGGAAGTCCCCTGCCCAAAAGTATCTGAATCATGCGAGGCAGATCCCTTCCACACAGATGAACTTGGAAGACCGAGCAAGGCTCGAGTACGCACTGGCATTCTTTTCATGGTTCGCAGGTGACCGCATGATCCTTGCTGGTGCTGCAGCTCGATCGAACGAACTCGTCCGTGAGTGCAAGATCAGCGGATTGGCCAATCTAGCAACTTGGAACCTCTGCGCTTCCGCCACAGTACTCTTTACCGCAAGAGGCGCCTATGAAGAAGCGATACCCTATTCTGCGACCGCCTACGATATCGCAGCCAAGTTGGGCAATGAAGCACGAATGGCGAGCGCGGCAACGAACCGCTCGCTCTGCGAACTGAGATTGGGCAAGTACGCCTCAAGCGAATACTGGGCTGATAAAGCCGGGTTCCATGCCAAGCAGCAACAACAGAAGTGGCGTGGGGCGCAACCGGCATACTATTGGGCCATATCGGTATGCATGCTTGGTGATAATCAGAGGGCGATGGAGGCGGTCGATGCAATCCATCGGGCAGGTTCGGAATCTGGGCCGGAATGGTGCCTACAAATCTTGCCGTTATTGACGGCGGACATTCTATGGGCAACCGGAGATCGGGAGCGGGCGATCCGCGCGGCACAGGATGGATTCAGCTCCGGTGGCGCCCGACCGCTCCTCGACTCATTCGCAGGCCTATTTGGTCGTTGGGTTGCCCATACATCACTCGGAACGGAGAGGGTAGAAACGGCGGCGTCAGAACTCAAGAGACTTACGTCCGACTTGGAGGCCCATGATCTCATCGACCGGGCAGAAATCGTCAGCGCAAGAATGTTGGTTGATCACAGCAGAGGGACGCCTTGGCCGGAAGGTTTAGCCCATTTGAAGGAGGTTCTAATTCAGTTGCCCCCGCCGGTGGAGTCCCAGATTAGGAGGCTCGGCACGCTCGAATACTAGAACGCCCTGATCTTCGGCCATGAGGGACGCCCTCGCAGCAGCCCACTGGAGCCAGGCACCGCCCGCTTGGAGCCTCCCTCGAGCAGGGCCCCAGCCTGCGCCGAGTTCCCCGCCTGGAGTTCGGCCATCACCCGTCGCACGGTCACCGAGTTCA
>DAINRP010000151.1:0-7609 GCA_036741755.1 Gemmatimonadales bacterium | reverse complement strand
CCCGACACCGAGCGCAGGATTGGGTCGATAACTGCCGTGGGCTGGGGTTGCCTCCGCGCGCACCGACCGGGAGCGCACACTCCCCACGCTGATGGTGAAAGCGACCCCACTCTCCCAGCGCCTCGCCGCGGAGAGTGTCGCGGCATCCAGGAGGACGTAGTCGCCGAGATCCCGGCCTCCCTCCTGCGCGAGCAATGAGTTCACGACGCCGGACACGATCGGCTGGTCAGCGACATCCGTGAGGCGCCGGCCGGCCGCAGCCGTGAGGGCGGTGCGCGACCGGGTCCACGTGGCGCTAAGGTCACCGACAAGACGACTGTCCGACGTGCCGAACCCGAGTCGGGGACGGATCGTGAGTGTGGGTGCCACCTGGAACGCGGCGCCTGCGCCGAGCGCCAGCCCCTGGACCCGATTCACCCGTGCAAGGTCGCTGATCGACGACAGCCCGAGCCGCGCGCGGGGCAGACCGCTGAGGATCCGTCCCTCGGCCAGGCGGGTGACTTCATCGCGGACGGCGTCGAGATCCTCCCGGTCCACCGGCTGCTCGACGCCGGCGATCGCGGCGGCGAGCGGCGTGCTCCAGCTTCCCCCGGTATCCCGCGGCGCCCGCAACCCGCCGATGGCGGGCCCGGCCAGCACCCGCGGCGGCACGGCAACGTTCAGGTCATAGTCACCGATCTCCCAGCGGCCCCGGATGATCGAGCGCGCCGGGAAGTCGAGCCACGTCATCCGCCGGCGGATCTCGACCTCCTGCCGGTAGGGCAGCCACCAGCGCTGGTCCAATTGCGCATTCTCGAGCGAAATGCTGATGTCCTCGAGCGAACTGTCGAGATAGGCGGAGGGCGTGAAGCTGAAGCGGAAGCGAACCAGGTCTCCGGTGCCGACCTCGAGGGAGAGCGTCCCGAGCACCCGGGGCGCACCGGGATCGCGGGGCCGGACCTCGATCTCCTGGAGCAGGAGCGTGCCGTTGCGCGTCCGTACCCGGACGGAATCGGCGAGTCGATACTCATACAGCGCCGGTCCCTCGGCGGCGAGCGGGTGGACGACGTCCTTCACCTCGTCGCCCTCTCCGATCCGGATGCGGTCGCCGAAGTTGCTGGTAACGATGCCGAGATGATCGCGATGGTAATTGATGTCGGTGGGCAGCCAGCGCCCGTCACGCCAACCGAGGATCACCTGCTTGCTGGTGCCCGGGGCGCGCCAATACACTTCGACATCGAGTTCGTCGGCCTTGATGAGGCGCGGCGGACCCTGCAGCTGCTGGCCCACCTGCGCGAGAAAGAACACGAATCCGTGAGCTCGGGTCCGGTAGCTCCGCAGGGACGAATCCGGCTCGGCGCGGGCCCGGGCCGCGATCCCGCGCTCGACCAGCGCGACGGCCGCGGAGTCGTTCCACCCCTGCGCGGCGAGTGGCGCGGCGGCCTGGGGGAGGAGCAGGACCCCGAGCAGCATGACGAAGCTCACCCGCGGATTGGCCGCGGAGCCGGACTGCCACCACGCCGGCTTCTTACTTCTCACTCCGTACTCCTTACTATTCGTTTGTGAGAAATAGCCCCCGCACTTTGCTTCGGGCAACCGCCCTGCTCGCTGGTCTGGCCGGATGCGGACGGGCCACCGGGTCGACGGCCGCCGCGCCAGGACCGGACGCGCCGGTCCGGGTCCTTCCACTCGATCAGCTCTTCGTCCTCGAGATGGCCGGCATCCCGCCCGAGGACACCGTCGCTACCTTCCCGACGGGGGTGGCCCGCACCATCATCCTGCGCCACGGGGCGCCGGACAACACGACGTTCATCGAACTGAACTTCCCCGCCGCGGCGTTCGACGCACCGGCCCGGCCCGATTCCGTCACGGTCACGGTGCATCCGCGCCCCGGGATCTATGGCGTGGACGTCGCCATGAGTGCCGAGCCGACCAAGGGCGCGTCGATCCGGTTCAAGTATCCCATCCATTTCTCGGCGCCGGTCGCCGCGCTGGAGAAATATGGCGGGACCAGCCGCTACGAGCAGGCGCTGCGGGTCGCCCGGGAGGCGGGCAAGAGCGGCTACGCCCTGCTTGTCACCGATCGACCCTCCTCCGACAACCTGAAGGCCGCCCTGCAGGGCAGCGGCGTCTACCTCGTTGCCGCGCCGAGATGAGGCGGTCCTGGTCCGCCCGGCGCTGCGCGGGCGACGCCGGCCTGGGCTACCTTTCGGCCCCTCTCATGGATGGCTGAAGGCTGATGGCTGACGGCTCTCTCTCCGATTTTCTCTCCCGCGCCCTGCCTGGCATGGTCCCCGTGACCCGCCAGGTGGTACTCGATGGCGACACACCGGTGTCCGCCTTCGCGAAACTGCATCGCGGCAGGTACGGTTTCCTGCTCGAGTCGCTGGAGGGCGGCGAGCGCTGGGCGCGCTACACCTTTCTCTCCACCGACCCGCGCGAGGTCTACAGCTATCGGGGCCGGGAGGTGCGCCGCTGGACCGCGCCGGAGGGCTGGAGCACGATCACGACCGATCAGGCCCCGCTCGACCACATCGCCGAGACGATGCGGAAGTACCCGCCGGTCGACCTGCCGGGGCTGCCGCGGTTCACCGGTGGCGCGGTTGGCTACATCGGGTATGACGTGGTCCGCAGCCTCGAGCACCTGCCGAATCCGCCCGCTGACGATCGTGACCTGCCGGATGCGATTCTGATGGTCACGGACGCGCTCGTCGTGCTCGACAATCTGTTCAATCGGGCCACGATCATCGCGAATGTCGAGGTCGAGGAAGGCGCGACCCGGGCCGCGCTCGAAGCCAGGCACGCGGCGGCGACCGCGCGGATCGAGGACTGGCTGTCGCGACTCCGCGGTCCAGCCTCGCTGCTCCCGCTGAGCATCGAGGAGAGCCCGCCCGTGCCGGCCTACACCTCCCCCTACGCCGATGGGCAGTATCAGGCCGACGTGCGGAGGATCCAGGAGTACATCGCCGCGGGCGATACCTTCCAGACGGTGCTGTCGCGCCGGCTCGACCTCGAGGCACCGGACCCCTTCCTGACATACCGCTATCTTCGCGCGCTGAACCCGGCGCCGTATCTCTATTACCTGCACTGCGACGACATGCACGTCGTGGGGAGTTCCCCCGAAGTCCTCATCCGGGTGGAGGACAACGAGGTCACCGTGCGGCCGATCGCCGGCACGCGCCCGCGCGGCACCACCGCCGAGCAGGACCAGGCGATGCAGGCGGAACTCGAGGGCGACACCAAGGAGCGCGCCGAACATCTCATGCTGGTGGACCTGGGCCGCAACGATGTGGGCCGCGTAGCCCGGTTCGGCACGGTGCGACTCACGGCGTTCATGGCGGTGGAGCGCTACTCGCACGTGATGCACCTCGTGAGTGAGGTGCGCGGCACCCTGCGTCCGGAGCTCGACGCCCTCGCGGCGCTGGGCGCCTGTTTTCCGGCCGGCACGGTGAGCGGCGCGCCGAAGGTGCGGGCGATGGAGATCATCGATGAACTGGAACCGGTCCGGCGAGGTCCCTACGCCGGCGCCGTGGGCTACGTGGGCTGGGGTGCCCGCACCCTCGACACCGCGATCGCGATCCGGACGGTTGTGATGAAGGGTGGCCGCGCCTGGGTGCAGGCGGGCGCGGGGATCGTGGCCGACTCCGACCCCGCCGCCGAATGGCGGGAGACCGAGGCGAAGGCCCGCGCGGTGATGGCGGCGCTGGGGCTCGCCAGGCGATCCGGTGAGGCGTGACGCAGAGCGGCGGGGCCGGGCCGTGACGCGCCCCCCGCCTCCCCGTATATTCCCCCGCGCATGACACTCAAGCTCATTTCGTTCGCGGGCGATCAGGATTTCGACCTGACCCCCGACCACGTCTACGTGGTCGGCCGGGCCGTCACGAGCGACATCCCGATCTTCGATCCGACCATCAGCCGGCGCCACGCGGAGCTGAAGGCGAGCAAGACCGGCGTCTTCCTCAAGGATCTCGGCAGCTCGAACGGCACCTTCATCAACGGCGAGCGGGTCAGCGAGGGGACCCTGGAACCGGGAGACTCGGTCACCTTCGGCAAGGTGGTCTTCCAGCTCAAGTCGCCCGAGATGGGCAGTTCGCGCCTGGTCACCACCGGTCAGGCCCTGCCGCACCCTGGCGGGACCATCGTCAAGCAGATCGCGATGAGCGGCGTGGTGCCGGCGGCGCTGATGGATTCTCCGTCGGCCGCCGCCCAGGCGGCGAGCGAGGCCGCGGGCCAGCTCAAGGTCGCCGGGGCGAGCACCGCCGAACGCAACGCCAGGAAGCTCTCCCTGCTGCTCGAGGTGTCGCAGAAGCTGTCGGGCGAGCTCGATCTCGACAAGCTGCTCGGCCGCGTGGTCGAGACCACATTCGACGTCATGGGCGTGGACCGGGTCTCGGTGCTCCTCAGCACCGAGACGGGGGAGCTGGTACCCCGGGTCTCCAAGAGCCGCCTCGGCGACGGCTCGGCCCAGCATGTGCCGCGGTCCATCGCCCGGAAGGCGGTGGAGGAGCGGGTCGCCATCCTCACCGACAACGCCGCGGCCGACGATCGCTTCAAGGGCGGGCAGTCGATCATGCTCCAGAGCGTGCGGAGCGCGATGTGCATCCCGCTGATGGCGAGCGCCCAGCAGGTGCTCGGGATTCTCTACGTCGACAACCTCACCGCCACGAATTCCTTCAGCGACGAAGACCTCCAGTTCCTCATCGCCTTCGGCGGTCTCGCCGCCATCGCCATCAAGAACAGCCGCTTCGCGGAGCAGATCCAGCGCGAGGCGATGGTGCGCTCGAACTTCGAGCGCTACTTCGCGCCCAACGTGGCGGCGGAGATCGCGATGCAGCAGGGAGCGGTGAAGCTGGGTGGCGACAAGCGCCCGGTCACCATCCTCTTCTCCGACATCCGCGGCTTCACCAGCATGTCGGAGCACATGAGCCCCGACGCGATCGCCGGACTGCTCTCCGACTATTTCACGGAGATGGTCGACATCATCTTCGCCAACGGCGGCACGCTGGACAAATTCATCGGCGACGCCATCATGGCGCTCTGGGGCGCGCCGATTCCCCATGCGGATGACCCGGACCGCGCCGTGCAGGCGGCCATCGCCATGCAGCGCGCGATCACCCACCTGAACGAGCAGTGGAAGGACTCCGGCCGGCCGACGGTCAGCGTGGGGATCGGGATCAACTACGGGGACACCTTCGCGGGGAACATCGGCAGTCACCTGCGGCTGGAATACACCGTCATCGGCGACGCCGTCAACGTCGCCAGCCGGCTCTGCTCCAATGCCAAGGGTGGTGAAATCCTGATCAGCGATCCGCTGTACCAGGTCCTCAAGCAGAAACCGCCAATCGATGCGCGCGACCCGCTGACCGTGAAGAATCGCGCGCAGGCCGTGCCGGTCTGGAGCGTCAAGGTGTAACGCCAAGGCATGCCTTGGCGTAAGTCAGAACCGATACGGATACCCCGCCTCCTCCAGCAGCCGCAGCACCAGCCGGACCGGCAGCCCCATCACTCCGAAGAAGTCCCCCTCGATCCGCTCGACCAGCGCCGCACCGTACCCCTGGATGCCGTAGGCCCCCGCCTTGTCCATCGGCTCGCCGGTAGCGACGTAGGCCCGAAGGAACTCGTCCGGGGCCGAGCGGAAGGTCACCCTGGTGATGTCGGTGGCCTGCCGCATCCGGCCACTGGAAAGGAGCGCCACCGAGGAGATGACCTCATGGGTGCGGCCCTGAAGCGCGCGGAGCATGCGTACCGCATCCTCCGGATCCGCGGGCTTCTCCAGCAACCGGCCATCGAGCAGTACGGTGGTGTCGGCGCCCAGCACCAGTGGACCTGGGACACTGAGGGCCTTCTCCCGCGCGAGGCGTTCGGCGTAGGCCACGGGGAGTTCTCCGGGGTGCGGCGCCTCGGGGATGTGCGAGGGGCGCACCTCGAAGGGGATGCCGAGCATCGCGAGCAGTTCCCGCCGGCGTGGCGAGCCCGAGGCGAGAATGAGCACGGCTGGTGCGGAGGGGCCGGACACGGGGCGGGCTAGCTCTCCGTCGGGCTGGGGACGGCGTCGCGATCGAGCACCAGGGTGACCGGCCCATCGTTGTGAATCTCCACCAGCATGTCGGCCCCGAATTCGCCGCTCTCGACCCGGAGCCCCCGGCCGCGCAGTTGCGCGAGGAACCGTTCGTAAAGCGGGATCGCGACCTCGGGCCGAGCCGCGTTGATAAAGGAGGGCCGGCGCCCCTTCTGTGCGTCGCCGTAAAGCGTGAACTGCGAAATGACCAGCAGGCCCCCACCGATCTCCCCGAGTCCGAGATTCATCTTCCCCTCGGCGTCGGAGAATAGCCGCAGACCGGTGACCTTCTCGGCCATCCAGTCGACTTCCGCTGCTGTATCCTGGTGGGTGAAACCCACCAGGATACAGAATCCCCGATCGATGGCGCCCGCGACCCGACCACCCATGGTGACGCTGGCCCGGGAGACCCGCTGAAGGACGATTCGCATGCGGTATAAACTAGCGACGGCGCGAGCGACTAGCTTTCACCCATGTCCTCGAATCGTTCGGCGATTGCCGATCCCGGAAGATGACACCCACCCGGCGCTGGATGCTGCTGGTCGGCGGCATGCTCTGCGTGGTCATCGGCGGGGGCGTCGTGCTCGACCTCAGCCTGGAGCGGGCCCTCCGCTCCCCGGTGGATGCGTACCTCCGGAACCGCACGCTCAATCTGCTCCGGGTGAAGGGCGGATCGGGACTCAGCATCGCGCTGCCGAGCCTCAAGCTGAGCATGCTCCGGCGCCGCCTGGAGCTGCGGGACGTCCGGATCCGATACGACCATCGGGAAGGCGAGCACTACACCCGCTTCGAGGCGACCGCTCCCTCGATTCTGCTCACCGGACTGGATCTGACCGATCTCATCTGGCACCGCAATTTCCGCCTCGTCGGCGTCCAGATCAGCAATCCGGTCCTGCGGAACCTGGACGAAGGGCCGGCCGACACCGCCACCACCCGCGTGGTGGCGGGGCTCAACGACACCCTGGCCGCGGTCTTCCCCGCCCCGGACAGCCTGCTCTATCGGGTCGTGGCCAACTGGCTGCCTGACAACGTGCGGGGCGGTCGGATCGGGAAGCTCCTCGTGGAGCATGCCACCTTCGTCTGGCAGAGCCACCGGGGCACCGTGGGAAGCTTCGACTCCACCCAGGACCTCACCCTGGGCATGGAGGGATTGCAGCTGGACAGCACCCGGCACCGGGTGTTCGATCACGGCACACTCACCTTCGCTTCCCTGCTCCACGCCACCACGCCTTCCAACGACACGGTCCTGGTGGAACGCGGTCTCCTGACCGTCGCCCGGGAGGACACCGCATATAGTGTCGCCGCCGTGCGCACCCGCCCGGGGGGCGAGGGCCACGCGCTCCGGGTGATCGGCGTGACTCGATCCCAGACACGAAACTCCCTGCGCATCGATTCACTGTTCTACGAACCACGGGGAAGCGATGCGGACTTCTTCCGCGGTGCACACGGCCGGAGCACCCGGGTGCGCCTCAGAGCGACCGCCCTCGCCGTCAGCGGCCTGCAGCAGGAGGGCATACCCCAGCGACGCATCACGCCGCGGACCATCGAGATCGGCTCCCTCGACCTGGATGT
>DAINRP010000150.1:5492-7656 GCA_036741755.1 Gemmatimonadales bacterium | reverse complement strand
CCTGGGCCGACAGTGGAACGGCGCCCGCGAGGACGAGCGCCGTGATCAGGAGTGGAGTTCGCATGAATCTCTGGTGGAGAGTTGTCCGCAGATTACGAGTCCGCAGATTACGCAGATTACACAGATAAAGACCTGCGCAATCTGCGTAATCTGCGAAATCTGCGGACTACTACACCGCGCAATCTGCGTAATCTGTGTAATCTGTGGATTACAGAACGATCGGCAGCTTCCGCACCCGCTGGCCGGTCAGCTTCGAAACCGCGTTGGCCACCGCCGGCGCGATCGGCGGCACGCCCGGCTCGCCGACCCCCTTGGGGCCATCTCCGCTCGAGACCAGATGGATGTCGATCACGGGCGCCTCAGGCATCCGCATCACTTTGTAGTCGTGGAAGTTGCTCTGCTGGATCCGGCCCCCCTCGACCGTGATCGCGCCATGGAGCGCGGCGGTCAGCCCGAACATCACGCCGCCCTCGATCTGCGCCTTTACGCCGTCGGGGTTCACCGTCAGGCCGCAGTCCACCGCGCAGGTGACGCGGTGCACCCGCACCTTTCCCTCCTCGATCGACACCTCCGCCACCTCGGCGACGATGGTATCGGTCCAGAAGCGGTTCAGCGCAATTCCCCGCGCGCGGCCCGCGGGCAGCGGCGTCCCCCAGCCTGATTCCTTCGCCGCGAGGTCGAGCACCGCGAGGTGGCGGGGCGCGGCCTTGAGCAGCGCGCGCCGGAAGAGCACCGGGTCCTTGCCGGCAAGCTGCGCCAGCTCATCGATGAAACACTCGCTGGCAAAGACGGTCTGCGTGGTATAGACCGCGCGCCACCAGCCTGACGGGACGGCGGTCTGCAGCATCCCGTACTCCACCCGGAGATTCGGAATCGCATAGGCAACATCCTTCGCGCCTTCCACCGTGTCGTTATCGAGGCCGTTTTGTACCGTGCCGGGCCAGCGCTGCTCGGTGATCGACGGTGCGACCACCCGGTGCAGCAGGGCGACCGGGCGGCCCAGCTTGTCGAGGCCGCCCTGCAGCCGGTGCACGCTCGCGGGGCGGAACCAGCCGTGCTGCATGTCGTCCTCGCGGCTCCACAGCAGCTGCACCGGAGTTCCAGGGACAGCCTTGGCGACTTGCGCCGCTTCGACCACATAGTCCGGCAGGAGCCGGCGACCGAAGCCGCCGCCCATCATCGTCACATGCAGCGTCACCTTGTCCGCCGGCATGCCGATCGCCGTGGCAACTTCGTCACGAGCCCAGCCGGGCCACTGGTTCGGGGCCCAGACCTCGCAGCGGTCGCTGGTGACCAGCGCGGTGCAGTTCATCGGCTCCATCGGAGCATGCGCGAGGAAGGGCACCTCGTAGGACACGTCGAGGGTCTTCGCCGCGCCGGCGAGCGCCCCGGGCACATCGCCGTCGTTGCGGGCGAGGGCGCCGGCCTGCAGGGCGCGGTCGTGGAGCATCCGCGAGATGCCGTCGGAGTTGAGTCGCGTCTGGGCGCCCTCATCCCAGTGGCACTCGAGCGCCTTGCGTCCCTGCATCGCCGCCCAGGTGGTATCCGCGATGACCGCAACGCCATTGGGTACCTCAACCACGTCGCGCACTCCGGCGATCGCCCGGGCCGGCGCGGCGTCGTAGCCCTTCATCGACCCGCCGATCACCGGGCAGCGCGCGATCATCGCGAAGCGCATTCCCGGAAGCCGGGTGTCGATCCCGTACATCGCCCTGCCGGTGACTTTGTTGGGAGTGTCGAGGTTCGGGACCGAGGTGCCGATGAGCTTGTATTCCGACTGCGGCTTGAGGCGCGGTTCGGCGGGCACCGGCCGCTTCGCCGCGTCGGTCGCCAGATCGCCATAGCCCACCCGGCGACCGCTCGCGGTGTGCAGCACCGCACCGCGCTCCGCCCGGCACTCGGCGGCGGGGACGCCCCACCGCTCCGCCGCAGTCGCGACGAGCATCTCGCGCGCCTGGGCCCCGGCTTTCCGGAGCGGCTTCCACATGTCGCTCACGGTCATGCTGCCACCGGTGCCCTGGTCGCCGTACTTCGGATCGGCGTCCGCCTGGCGCACCTGGACCTTCGACCAGTCGGCCTCGAGTTCGTCCGCGACGATCATCGGCAGCGCGGTGCGTACGCCCTGCCCCATCTCCGACTTGCTCACCCAGATGGTGGTGGTGCC
>DAINRP010000150.1:3690-5392 GCA_036741755.1 Gemmatimonadales bacterium | reverse complement strand
CAGATGTTGCCGGCCATCGCGGCATCGATCTGCTCGTCGGTCGGCGCGGGGGTCGTGGCGAGCAGCGCCGCCGCATTCATGATCTGTCCCGACTGGCAGTAGCCGCACTGGGGCACCTGCTCCGCCACCCAGGCCTGCTGCAGCGGATGGCTGCCGTCGGCCGAGAGCCCTTCGATGGTCGTCACCGCCTTGCCCGCCACCGCACTCATCGGTGTGGAGCAGCTGCGGACCGCGTCGCCCTCGAGGTGCACGGTACAGGCGCCGCACTGGGCCATGCCGCAGCCGTACTTGGTGCCGGTGAGCCCGATGACGTCGCGTACCACCCAGAGCAGCGGCATCTCCGGGGGGACGTCCACGGACTGGGGCTGGCCGTTGAGGGTGAAGTTGATAGCCATGCGCGGCTCCGCAGGAGAACGGGGAACGGCTGATGATTTCGGGACGAGGGGTGACGGCGACATTCCAGCAGGGCTCAATCTACGGCCCGCCGACAGCCGGCGCGAGCCGGGGCCACTGGCGGGCAGGCGTCACCCGCGGATACATGAAAGCGGCGGGGGGCGATGAGCCCCCCGCCGCGGACGTCCCGGCACCAACTACGGAGCCGCGGGAACCTGGGTGCAGCCCCAGGGCCAGTGGGCCGTGTCGTAGCGGTTGTCTCTCCAGGTATTCGTCGGGCAGTTATCGTCGAGCAGGTCATACCAGGCGTTGCCGCGGATGGTGTTGTCGATGATGCGATTGCTGAGATTTCCGTAGGTCACGACGACGCCGTGCTGAAAGTTGTCCACCACCCAGTTGGAACGGAGCTCGATCCCCTTCGCGTCATACAGGTAGAAGCCGAATCCGTCCCACTGACCTGCACCGTTCCTGGTCGAGATGTTGTCGATGAAGAGGCTCGACTCGCCGCCGTTGAAGGTGACCCCGTGGTACCGGTTGTCGGAGAAGGTATTGGCCCGGACGGTATCGAGAGAAGAGACCTTCATGTCTCCCCACCAATTCCGGTTGAAGGCCAGCCCTTGGTCATTGTACCGCACGGTGAGCCCCTGTATGAGCGAGCGCACCATGTGGCCCGTCATGATTCCGGTCTGGAAGTGTTCGACCGTGCCGGGCCCGAGCACTCGCACCCGTGAGACCCCGGAGAAGACCCTTCTGCCGATGCTGATCCCATCTGCGAGGCCCGAGCCGCTGATGGTGTGCCCGCTAAGCCGGAGGGTGACATCGCTGGAGGCGATCGCGATCCCCGCCTCGGCGCACCCGATGAGGTCGTTCGCGAGAACGTAGACGCCCGGCTGCCGAATCACGGTGCGGCAGGCGGTGATGGCCGTCGGTCCCACGAGCGCGGCCGGCGTCGCTTCGGGAGCAGCGGGTGCCGCGGCATCACTGCAGGCGGCGAGTGCGATCGTGGCCAGGGGGAACAGCAGGAGGCGGGAACGTCTTGATGTGGTGAACATGGTGCACCTCTACGCCCAGATGGCGAGAGCGGGGACCCCTAGCCTACCCCCGCTGACATGACGCCCCCGTGAGGTTGCGGTGAACCGTTCTATCTCTTCCCCACCTCGAGTACCGGCCGCCCGAGCACCTTCAGCTTCGGTTTCACGCCGAGGCCTGGCGCCTGCGAGGCGGCGAGCCGACCCTTCGCCCGGATCGGGGCGCCATCGGCAAAGGCGACGGTGACGTAGGAGTTGAAGTCGGTGGACGAAAACAGGAA
>DAINRP010000150.1:0-3590 GCA_036741755.1 Gemmatimonadales bacterium | reverse complement strand
TCGACATCCGGATCGCCACCGACCTTGAGCTGGAACTTGTGGTAGCCCTCCTTGCGGTACTGCCCGATCCGCTTGGCCATCTGGGCCGGCGACTCCTGGGAGATCGCGCGGTAGAGCGCGAAGTCGGCGCCGACGTGTCCACCCATCAGCGTCGCCACCGGAAGGCCGCACGCCTTGCCGAGCAGATCCCAGCAGGCCATGTCGATCGCCGACTTGACGTACGGGTGCCCGCGCATGGCGCTGTCCATCAGCTCGTTCAGCTGACCGAGTGCCAGCGGATCGGCGCCGAGCAGTTTGGGCGCGAGTTCCGCGATCCCGGCCCGCGCGCCCGCGGCGTAGGCCGGGAGATACGCCGGCCCGAGCGGGCAGATCTCTCCCCAGCCGATGAGGCCGTCGTCGGTCTCGACCGCGACGACGGTCGAGTCGAAGACCGAGACCGAGTTCCCGCCCGACCACTTGTAGCTTCCCTCGTGCAGCGGCAGATCGATCTGATAGGCGCGGATGGCGGTGATCTTCATGACGTCACCGGGCTCAGCGCCGCCGCCTGCCGCGCCTCGTTGCGTGCCGAGAGCCACATCATCGCCGAGGTATAGAGCAGCACGGCCACCACCAGCCAGCGCACTGCATCGAGCGGCAGCGACTTCACGATGAACGCCGCAACCAGCACGCCGGGAATCCCACCCAGCGTCATGCCGAGCGCGGTGGGGCGATCGTAGCGACCCGACTTCACGAAGCGCACCGCCGCCGCCGGGAGGATCAGCGCGGCCGAGCCCATCATGATCGGAAAGGCCGTGGTCGGGTTCATGCCGAGAATACTGACCACCGCCATCGACGGGGCGTAGTTCCCGATGCCGAGTGAGGCGAGGGAGCCGATGATCATGTTGGCCACGATGCCGGCGAGCAGCGCGCCTCCGGTGAGGCCGAGCGCCTCGCCGCCGGGCGGGAAGAAGTGCAATTGCCGGAGCGTGATGAAGAGGGCCGTCACCAGCAGTGCCACCGCCATGCCGAGCTGGATCTTCCGTCTCGGCAGGCGGCAGACGATGCCGGCGCCGAACCAGGCACCGATGGCGCCGGCGGCGATGATGGACACCAGGGTGACGATCTCCACCTGGATCACGGTGATGTAGAGGATCGCCTCGACGATCGTCGGCAGCGAGTGCCCGACGTTGAGGGTGCCGGGAATGTCCTCGTCATCCACCAGCTTGCCGAGCTTGAGCGCCGTCGTGGTGGTCGCGAAGGACCCGACGCCGAGGGTATCGAGAAAGTCGATGCCGAAGCCCAGCGCGAGGAGGAGCGGCCAGCGAGGGGAGCGGGCCGGATCTGGGGGTGAAGCGTCGGACATTGCATTCCGTTTGAGGAGTGGATCGGGGGAAGGTACGGTCTGAAATCGGCTACCGACAGACCCTCAGGCCAGGAGCGGGATTTCGGTGCCGATCCCCTGGCGGCGGGCGGCCGTGACGACGTGCCATGCCGCGACGACGTCCTCGATCCCCAGTCCGAGGGACTTGAACAGGGTGACCTCCTCGCTCGACCGGCGGCCCGGGTGCGCCCCGAGAATCACCTCTCCGAGTTCCGCCTGGATGTCGGCGGTGCGGAGCCGGCGCTCCCTGATGGGCATGAGCAGTTCGCCGGCCTCGCGCAGGGCGAACTCCCGCAAGTCGACGAAGATCTTTGCCCGGGCGACCGCCGCGGTATCGAGTTCCCGGGTCTCCGGCGTGTGGGCGCCGACGGCGTTGATGTGCGCGCCCGCAGCGATCCACTCACCCATCAGCACCGGCGTGGGAGAGCCGGTCACCGTGCAGATGATGCTCGCCCCGGCGACGGCCTCGGCGGCGGTAATCATCACCTCGATGCGGACACCCGTCGGAGCAACTGCGGTCTCGGCGAGATGCCGGGCAAGATCGGGCGAGCGGTTCCAGATCCGGATTCGCCGGAGTGTCCGGACGGCAGAGATCGCCTCGAGATGGGCCCGCGCCTGCACCCCCGCGCCGAGAATGGCGAGATCATCGGCCTCGGCGTTCGCCAGCAGCTTGGTGGCGAGGGCGGAGACTGCGGCGGTGCGGATCGCGGTGATCGCCCCCGCCTCCAGCAGCGCCAGCACCTCGCCGGTCTCCGGGTCGAGGGCGAGGACAGCGCCCTGGTGACTGTCCTTGCCGCGTTCGTGATTCTTGGGAAAGACGGAGATCACCTTCACACCGAGGCCGGCGGGTGTGCCGACGAAGGCGGGCATCGTGAGCGTCACCGCGCCGCCGTCGAAGCGCATTGCGGTCCGCGATGGCTGCTGGGTGTCGCCGCGCGCCAGCGCGGAGAGGGCCGCCTCCATGAGGCGGATGCACTCCGGCATCGGGAGGAGGCGTTGCACCTCCGAGCGGTTGAGGACGAGCACTCCTGCCTCCAGGAATCGTGGAATCGGCGGCTAGTCGGGCATCGCCTTGCGGAGCGCGACCGCCAGATTCTGCATCTCGATACCGGTGATCGAATCGTACAAGGTATCGACCTGCCCGGTGCCCTTGTACTTGAGTAGCACGACAGCGCGTTCCCCCACCCGATTCAGGTTGATGCCGAATCCGCTGGCGCGCGAGTAACGCCGCGCGGCGCCGTGGCGCGCGATAACCAGGTCGCGGGTCGTGACGATCAGCGCATCGCGGACCCCGTCCCCATGGCGCGCGAAGACGTACACCGCGGTATCACCCTCGGTCAGAAGGCCGAGGCTGCGAGCCGAGTCCAGAATCGCGGGAGGAATCGCGCTACCCATTGCATCGAGCGCCGGTGGCTCGCCGGAGAACATTGCGTGCAGCGTGCGGATCACCATGTAGGCGATCATCCCGATCCCGACCGCCAGCCCGCCGAGCACCATGCCGAGGCGACCGTACCAGCGGCGCCGGGTGCGGCGGCTGGCCATCTGCGGGGTGATGAGCTGATCGGCGGCACTCGCGGCGCGGAGCGCATCGGCCATCTCCTTCGCGGAACCCCACCGCGCTGTGGGATCCTTGGCGAGCGCGCGGGTGATCACCTTCGCGAGTGCGGTGGGCAGCTCTGGGGCGACACTGGCCAGGGGCGCGGGGGCCTGCCTGATCTGGTTGGCCATGACACTTGCCGAGGAGTCGCCACCGACGGGGAGTGTTCCTGTGGTCAGCTCGTAGAGCACCACGCCCAGCGAATAGACGTCGGAGCGGCCGTCGAGCCTGTCCCCCGCGACCTGCTCCGGGCTCATGTAGTGCGGCGTCCCGCTCACCACGCCATCCGGCGCCGCCTCGGAGCTGGCGATCGCCTGCGCGATGCCGAAGTCGTTGACGGCCGCGTGCCCGTGCGAGTCGAGGAGGATGTTGTCGGGCTTGATGTCGAGGTGGACGACGCCGCGTGCGTGCGCGGCGGCCAGGGCATCCGCCACCTCCACGCCGATGCGGGCGACGTCAGCCGCCGGGAGCGGCCCCGACCGCTTGAGGCGGTCGCCCACCGTGCCGTCCGGCAGGCAGCGCATGACGAGGTAGACGAGACCGTTCTCGATGCCGGCCTCGTAGAGCGGCACGATGTGCGGATGCTCGATCGATGCCACCAGCCGCGCCTCGGTGAGCAGCCGGTCGGCGGCG
>DAINRP010000149.1:0-7663 GCA_036741755.1 Gemmatimonadales bacterium | reverse complement strand
AACCCCGGGCGCGCGTGGCGAGGTCCCCGGCGGAGGCGTCGAGCTGGAAGACGGGATCGTGGCGCGCGGTGCTGGGGGCGGACACCCGCGCGGTGTGGCGGAGGAGCAGGGCGCCGGTCGCGAGAACGATGAGGCTCAAGCCCAGCTGCAGCAGCGTGGGCCCGAACAGAGCGAGCGGCTTCGACTCCTCTTCGCCGATCCGCTCCCGCCGCGCGAAGAGTACCGGCAGCAGGAGACCGACGAGCACCAGCAGCGCCACTGCGGCCACGACGGCCAGTCCGGTCCCGGTTCCCCCTGGCGCAACGGCGCCGGGCCACGACCGCATGGCGACATACGTCCCCACGAGGCCGAGCGCGCCACCGGCGAGGGTCACTGTGGCACTCAGCGCCACCCCCTCGACCAGTGCCGCCGCGACCAGGGCTCGGCGCGAGGCGCCGACGGCGCGGCGGACCGCGACTTCGCCCTCGCGCGCAAGCGCTCGCGCCCCGGAGAGGGTGAGCAGTGAAATCGCCGCAATCACGAGCGTCGCGGCGGCGGAGATGAGGAGCAGGTTGAAGAAGAAGCTGACGGCGGCGGCCCGGATGTCGGCCGGGCTCTGGGTTGCGGTGATCCAGGGAAGCCCCAGGTCCGTCCCGCGGAGGGTGGCAAGGCCGAGCCGGGTCGTGATGCTGCGGTCACCGTAGGTGGCCAGAACGGCAACCGGCAGGACCGCCGCGAGGGCCGCCGCGGCGGTCCCCGCCAGGAGGATGGCGGTGCCGCGGTACATCCGGAAGCCATCCGCGGCGCTCACTCGGGCCACGGCGAGCTGTCGTCGCCACCATCCCGCGCTTGTCCGGCCCCGCTCCGCAGTTCCCGTCACCAGGCGACCGCCGGTTGCCCGCTAGACCGACAGCGCGCGGCTGCCTGACAGCGCGGCGCGCACGGCATCGAGCACATTGGGGAACACATGATCCTGGAGCCACAGCGCCTCGGCCCGGGTCTGTGCCGCCGCCACGTTGTCCGCGCCCGGGGTCAGCGCCGAGAGCAGGAATTCGGCCTCGGTGCAGTGCTCGGTGAAGCGCTTCACCGCGTAGTCGGTCACCGCGCCGGTGGAGATGATGAACTGCCAGTCGGAGCCCATGGCGAGCAGCATCTCCCGCGCGGCCTGGGCCAGCACCGGCTGCAGCGCCGGCGTCTGGAGCGCGGTGCCCGCATGCTCCCAGAAGCTCTCCTCGATCGCCCACAGCCGGGGCCAGGTCCACTTGGTCTCGTCGTTGAGCCACATGCTGAAGTCGCCGTTGGCGCCCCACGAGCCCTCGGTGAGGTGAATACCCCGGCCGGAGGGCATGTGCGCCAGGTGGTCCCGCGCGGTGGTGCCCTGGACGACGGGATTGGCCTTGAGGGCGCGGTAGACCTGCTCGAGGAAGTCCACGCCCTCGTGCCACCAATGTCCGAACAGCTCGGTATCGAAGGGGACGGCGATCAGGTCCTCGGTCGGGCGGCGGCCGCCCGGGTTCGCCGCGGCGCGTTCCGCCGCGATCCGCCCGAGCAGGCTCACGAAATGCCGCGCGTGGCTTCCGGCGCGCTCCACGGCGCGGCTTGGGTCGTAGGGCTGCTTGTCACCGAGGTCGGAGCCAGGCGCGCTCACCCGCCAGTACTTGAGCCCGCCGGGCCAGCGGATCTTGTGGAACTCGAGATACCACTCGTCGCCGGGATACCCCTCCTGTCGGCTCCAGACCTGGCGCGAGGCGAGCGGGTCACGGATGAAGGCGGAGACCGGCGTCGCCCCGCGCGCGCCGGCCACGCGATAGGCACGGTAGGGGGAATTCCTGACCTCTCCGTCATCGGCGGGTCCCCCTTCGGCGCCATACAGCTTGAAGGCGTGTCCCGCGGAGGCGAGGTGGCTGTCCACGAAGAAGTACTTGAAGCCCGCGTCGGCGACATGCTCTTCGATGCCCCGGCGCATCGGGCGGCGCGGTGCCTCGGGCAACGGGGCCCAGGGGCCGCGGGGCCGATAGGCGCATTCCGGCAGCCAGAGCCCTTCGGGGTCGCGGCCGAAGATGCGTCGGTGTTCCGCGCGACCGAGGCCGAGCTGCAGCCGGATGCTCTCGTCGCGGGCGAGGAGTGGCAGGAAGCCATGGGTCGCGCCGCTCGAGATGAGTTCGATCTGCCCCGCTTCTTCCAGCTGTCGGAAGGCGCTCGCGAGGTTGCCGCCGGTGCTGCGGAACAGCGACCGGAGCCCGACCAGGTGGCTTTTCCAGTAGCGGGCCAGCGGGATCAGGTGCTCGTCCCCGGTGGAGGCGAGCGATACCTCCGATTCATCGCAGGTCTTCAGCCGCTGGGCGAAGTAGGCCTCGAGCTCGGTCGTGAAGACCGGGCTCTCGAGCTGATTGGCGAGGATCGGCGTGATGCCGATGGTGAGCGGGGTCGGGACCTCCTCCGTCTTCAGCCGGCGCAGCGCCGAGAGGAGCGGGAGGTAGGTGTCGATCGCCGCCTCGGAGATCCAGTCGCTGCCGTGGGGCCAGCGGCCATGATTCAGCACGTAGGGCAGGTGGCTGTGCAGCGCCAGCACGAAGTCCATGGGGTGCTCCTTCACGACACGGCCGGATTCGCCAGGATGCGGCGGTAGACGTCCATGTACTTCTCCGCCGAGCGGGCCCAGCTGAAGTCCTTCGCCATCGCGTTCCCCATCAGATGCTCCCAGGCCGCGGCGTCATGGTACCGGTCCATCACGTGCCGCGACACGCGCAGGAGATCCTCGGAGGAGTACTCGTCGAACAGGAAGCCGGTGATGCCGTCCTCGATCGTGTCTGCGAGCCCACCGACCCGGCGCGCGAGCGGAATCGCGCCGTAGCGCTCCGCGCGCAGCTGGGCGAGGCCGCAGGGCTCGTACAGCGACGGCATGAGGTAGATGTCCGCGCCCGCCATGAGCCGGTGCTCCAGCCGCTCGGAGAAGCCGAGGTGCACGCTGATCCGGTCGGGCCAGCGGGCCTCGTACATCTTGAGCATCGCCTCGTACTTCGCGTCGCCGGTGCCGAGGAAGATGAACTGCGCCTCGAGCATGAACAGCGTGTACTCCCCGGTGATCAGCTCGAGTCCCTTCTGGTGGGTCATCCGCGCCGTCATCGCGAAGAGCGGGATCCGCCGTCGCTGCGGCAGCCCGAAGCTCCGCTGCAGCGCCGCCTTGCAGCGCCACTTTCCGTTGAGGTCGTCCGCCGTGTAGGTCGCGGTGATGTGCGGGTCGGTGGCGGGGTTCCACTCCTCCATGTCGATCCCGTTCACGATCCCGATGAAACGGTCGCCCAACGCGATGAACACGTCGTGGAGCCCGAAGCCGCCGACCGGCGTGCGCAGTTCGTGGGCGTGGGTGGGGCTGACCGTCGTCGCGGCGTCGGCGAACTTGAGACCGCCCTTGAGCAGGATGAGCTTGTCGTGCCACTCGAGGCGATCGAACGTGTAGTACTCCCACGGCAGCCCGATCTCCGGCATGCCGTCGGGCGGGAAATGCCCCTGGAATCCCGCGTTGTGCACCGTGATCACCGTGCGGATGCCGCGCGCGAAGGGCTGGTCGCGGTGATAGGTCCGCAGGTAGACCGGCGCGAGCGCGGTGTGCCAGTCGTGGCAGTGCAGGATGCAGGGCGAGCGGGTGATCCTCGGCAGCAGCTCCAGCGCCGCCCGGCAGAAGAATGCCCAGCGCTGCAGGTTGTCGGGGTAGTCCATGCCCGCTTCCCCGTACAGCCCCACCCGGTCGAAGTAGGGGTGCTCGATGCAGTAGATCTTCGGCTTGCCCGGCTCGGTGGGAATGCGGAAGAGCCGCGCTTCCTCGTGCCGGGGTCCGACCTGGACGTGGAACGGGCCGGCAACGCGCTCGAGTGCCGTTGCCGCGCTCCGCACCGAGCGGTGCAGCGGAATCACGACCGCCACCGGAATCCCGGCGGCGGCCTGCGTCGAAGCGAGGCCGGCCACCGCCTCGGCGAGTCCGCCGGTGCGCGCGAGCCAGCCGTACTCGGCGGCGAGGTGGACGATGCCGACGGGCGCGCCTTCAGTCGTGCCAAGGCCCGCGTCGGTCACCCGATCTTCGCCAGTGTGGCGGCCTTCAGAGCGGTGGGGCACTCGACGGCGCCTCCCCTCGCATCGCCGGGGCGTAATAGCCGTTCACATAGTCCTGTACCATGCGCCGGCCGCTGAAATGCGCGCCCGACTGCATGATCGCGTGCTTCATGCGCTGCAGCCACTCCACCGGCAGGCCCCGGGCGTCACGCTTGTAGAACATCGGGACGATCTGCTGCTCCAGCAGGTCGTACAGGTGCTCCGCATCGGCCTTGTCGGCGTCCTCGCCCGGCTGCACCGGCGGGATCGCCCACCCGTTGAGTCCCATGTAGCCCTCCGCCCACCATCCGTCCAGTGTGGAGAGCTGGGGCACTCCGTTCATGCCGGCTTTCATGCCGCTCGTGCCGCACGCTTCGAGGGGCACCCGCGGCACGTTGAGCCAGAGGTCCACGCCCTGCACCAGCCGGTGAGCCAGGTGCATCTCGTAGTCCTCGATGAAGGCCACCCGGCCCTCCAGCCGCGGATCGCGGGTGAAAGTGTACACCTGCTGCAGCACCTCCTTGCCCGGGCCGTCCTCAGGATGCGCCTTGCCCGCGAAGATGAGCTGCACCGGGCGCCATGGATTGGTCAGCAGATCGTGCAGCCGGTCGAAGTCGCTGAACAGCAGCGCCGCCCGCTTGTAGGTCGCGAAGCGCCGTGCGAAGCCGATCACCAGCGCGTCGGGACTGATCAGCGTTCCCGCGCCCACGACGTGGGCGGCTTCCTTCCACCGCTCCGCCCACCGGCGGCGCGCCTCCTCGCGGATGAACGCGATCAGCCCCTGCTTCATCTCGTTGTGCGCGGTCCACAGCTCCAGGTCGTCGAGCGTGAGCACCGCGTCCCAGAGCGAGGGCTCATCACTGAGCTCGAGCCACCCCTCGCCAAGATGCCGGTCGAGGAGCTTCAGCATGTGGCTCGCCATCCAGGTCGGAAGGTGCACGCCGTTCGTCACCGAACCGATCGGTACCTCGTCCGGTGTCAGCGCGGGCCAGAGCGAGTTCCAGATCTCGCGGGAGACTTCGCCGTGCTTCCTGGCCACGCCGTTGACGCGCCCGGAGAGGCGGATCGCCGTGGCGGTCATGTGGAACAGCGGGTGCTCATCTTCGGGATGGCTGCCGATCCGCAGGAATTCCTCCGACGAAACACCGAGCTCTTCCCAGACCGGCCCGGCGCAGGCGAGCACCTGCTCGGTGTCGAAGCGGTCGTGGCCGGCGGGGACCGGGGTGTGCGTCGTGAAGATGCTGCGGTTGCGCACCTGCGTCACCGCGTCGGCGTAACTCACCCCGGCGGTGGTGAGTTCGCGCAGGCGTTCGATGAGCATGAACGCCGCATGTCCCTCGTTGGCATGCCACGCCGCGGGGTCGGCGCCGACCGCGCGAAGCACCCGCACGCCCCCGACGCCCAGAATCCACTCCTGCCGGAGGCGCATGTCCGGTCCGCCCGCATACAGCTTGGCGGAGAGATCGCGGTCCGCGGGGTCGTTCTGCTCGAGATTGGTATCGAGGAGGTAGACCGGCACCCGGCCGACCTGCATGCGCCAGGCACCGACGTGCACCGGCCGACCGAAGGTGCGCACCACCGTCAGGTAGGGCTCTCCGCCCGGGCCGAGGACCCGCTCCAGCGGCGTCGACTCGATGTCAAAGCGGACATCGCTGTCCTCCTGCCACCCATCGATGCGCAGCCGCTGGTCGAAGTACCCCTTCATGTAGAACAGGCCGACCCCGACCAGCGGCAGGCCGAGATCGGAGGCGGACTTGAGATGGTCGCCGGCCAGAATGCCCAGACCGCCCGAGTAGATCGGCACCGAGTTGTGCAGGCCGAATTCGGCGCAGAAGTAGGCGACCGGCCGCGTGAGATCGGGGTAGTGGCCGTGACACCAGGTGTTGGGACTGGTCAGCGCCCGGCCCGCCGCGTCCATGACGCGATCGTAGAGCACCAGGAAGCCGGGATCCCCGGCGCAGGCCGCGAGGCGCGCCGGATCCACCCGCCGCAGCAGTTCCAGCGGATTGTGCTTGGTCAGGTGCCATAGCGGCTCATCGACCCGGCGGAAGACGGCCCGCGCGTCGATGGACCAACTCCACCAGAGATTGGTGGCCAGGGCGGCGAGGCCCTCGATTCTGGGCGGAAGATACGGGATGCGTACGCGGGGTTGGCTCATTGCACTCGCGAGTAGATCGGGGCGCGAACTGGCAGGGGGGAAGCTACTCAGAATCGGGGGTCGGGGAAACCCGCGGGCATGAATGTTCCGGGTTCCGAGTTCCGAGTGCGTGGAACCCGGAATTCGGCACTCGTACTCAGTGGTGCAGGGGCTTGAACTTCACCCGGTGCGGCTGGTTGGCGTCCTGGCCCTTTCGCTTCTTGAAGTCGGCCGCGTACTCCTGGTAGTTGCCCTCGTACCACACCACCTCACTGTCGCCCTCGAAGGCGAGGATGTGGGTGGCGACGCGGTCGAGGAACCAGCGGTCGTGGCTGATCACCACGGCGCAGCCGGCAAAGCTCAGCAGCGCGTCTTCGAGGGCGCGGAGCACGTCGACATCGAGGTCGTTGGTCGGTTCGTCGAGCAGCAGCAGGTTGCCGCCGCTCTTGAGGAGCTTGGCCATGTGGACCCGGTTCCGTTCGCCGCCCGAGAGGTCCTTGACCTTCTTCTGCTGGTCGGAGCCGCGGAAGTTGAAGCCGGCGCAGTAGGCCCGCGCGTTGACCTTGCGGGTGCCGAACAGCATTTCGTCCTGCCCGCCGGAGATCTCCTCGTAGACACTCTTGGTGCCGTCGAGGGAATCCCGGCTCTGGTCCACCCACGCGATCTTGACCGTCTTGCCGATGGTCAGCTCGCCGCCATCCGGCTGCTCCTGTCCGGCGATCATGCGGAACAGGGTCGTCTTGCCGGCGCCGTTGGGGCCGATGATGCCGACGATGCCGCCGCGGGGGAGCGAGAAGCTGAGGTTCTCGAACAGCAGCCGGTCGCCGTAGCCCTTGCTCAGGCTCTTCGCGACCACCACCTCGTCCCCGAGCCGCTCGGGGACGGGGATGAGGATTTCGACCGAGCCCTCGCTCTGCTTCTCTGACTCCGCCCGCATCTCCTCGTACCGGGCGATACGCGCCTTGCTCTTGGCCTGCCGGGCCTTGGGGCTCATCCGCACCCACTCGAGCTCGCGCGCCAGCGTCTTCTGCCGGGCCGAGGCCTGCTTCTCCTCGGTCGCGAGCCGTTTCTGCTTCTGGTCGAGCCAGCTGGTGTAGTTGCCCTCCCACGGGATGCCGGCCCCGCGGTCCAGCTCCAGGATCCACCTGGCGACGTTGTCGAGGAAGTAGCGGTCGTGGGTGATCGCCACGACGGTGCCCGGAAAGTTCTCGAGATACTTCTCGAGCCACGCCACCGACTCGGCGTCGAGGTGGTTGGTCGGCTCGTCGAGCAGCAGCATGTCCGGCTGCTCGAGCAGCAGCCGGCAGAGTGCCACCCGCCGCCGCTCGCCGCCGGAGAGCCTGCTCACCTCGGCGTCGCCTGGCGGGAGCCGGAGCGCGTCCATCGCGATATCGAGCTTGTGATCGAGCTCCCAGGCGCCCAGATGATCGATCTGGTCCTGCAGCCGTCCCTGCTTCT
>DAINRP010000148.1:5344-7867 GCA_036741755.1 Gemmatimonadales bacterium | reverse complement strand
GAATGTGCTGAGCCTCGTCAATGGTCTGTACTGCGTCGTCGCCCTGCCGCAGCCGAATCTGCCGCTCGGGGTGCTCGGCAACGATGGCGCGGCCGCGATCATCTTCCCGACATCACCCACCACGCTGGTGCGCACCGGCACCCAGTTCGCCGGCGTCAGCGTCCCCGGCGCCTCGGTGCCGAGCCCGACGCTCGTCACCATCCAGCGGCTGCCGGACGAACCGGGCCCCCTGCTCACCCCGCTGGATCAGTACCCGGCGTATTATGAGTTCACTTCGTCCCCAACGGTGGCGTTCAGCAACGACGTCCTGGTGGGCGTCTGTCAGGTGGCGACGTTCACGCCGCCTGACTACTCTCGCCTGAAGGTCGGGCACAATGTCGGCCCGGTGGTCGAGCTGTTGCCGCGCACCACCGCGCCGTTCATCGATTGCAGTGCCCTCACCGGTGGCCTGGGCTTCGGCTTCAACCGCGGGTGGCGTGAGCTTGCCTCAACCCTGTTCCTGCCCCAGGCCGCCGAGGCCGCGACGGCTGCCACGTGCTGTCTCGGTGGCACAACCAAGAAGTTCAGCCCCTTTGGTGCCGTGGACACCCTGGCCACTATCGATCCGGCCACCAAGACCATTTCGGGCCTTGCAAACTCCCAGGTCGACGGGTTCAAGCTGCCTCGCGTGGTGATCGTGACGCCGAGGGGACGCCCGGTGCCCGGCGTGACCGTCACCTTCGCCATCCCCGCCGGCAGCCAGGGGAGCCTCGCCGGAGCGGTGCAGGTCACCGACGCTTCCGGGGCCGCCACGCTCGGCGGCTGGACGCTCGGCGACGGGTCGCTGCCCAACACCGTCACCGCGACGGCAACTCCCCTGGTTGCAGGGAGCGGCTTCGCCAACAATCCGGCGCTGTTCACGGCGAACGTCATTGCCCCGTAGCCGGCGCCCGCGGCCCCCTCGCATCACCCACGCGGCCCCGTCCCATGGACGGGGCCGCGTCGCATAGCTCCCCAATCCCGAAGCCATCCCCCCATTAAAGGGTCGTGTGCCCGCTGCCGATGAAGAGGTGTGGACTCTTGTCTCCCATCCCATTCACCGAGGATGCGATCATGCGCCGCGGCATCCGTCTTCTTGTCCCGCTTCCCGTGCTGGCGGCTCTTCGCCGGTCCTGGTGCAGGACTTCGGCGCGGCCGCCGTCGTGAAGGACTTCGTGTCCAACCCGGTGCTGTTCACCGGGTCGCCGGCCGACGGGGCCTATCAATGCGTCGCCATCAAGATGTCGGACGTGATTCGGGTGCAGCCCGCCACGACCTTCAGCGTGTGCGACTCCACGGTCGAGTACGCTGGCGACATCTACCGCGCAGGCGAGACCGACTGGAAGGACGTCGACCTCAATCCGATCATCGGGACGGGTTCCGACAGCGTACCCGCCGATGACCATGTGACCATCATCCTCACCCGCGACACCACCGCCGCGCAGGGTCGCGGCTTCAGCACCCATCAGACCCTGCCGCTCGCCAGCGACCTGATTGTGCCGGGCCAGAGCACCTTCTACTGGAACGGCCAGGGGACGGTCACGGATGCGGGCGGGCGCTGCGGCGTGGACCCCGGCCACCCGAGTTTTCAGTAGCCGCCGTCCTGCCACCGATCGAAGACGCGGCCCCGCTTGATCGCGGGGCCGCGTCACATTCGAGAAGCTGGGAATCGGGCGCCTCCGTACATCATGCACCACAGCGCGAGGTACAACCGACTACATTCCTGCCGGTCCGCCGTACGCCGTACCTCTTCGAGTCCTCCCCGGGAGCCCTCGTGTTCCTCACAGCACTATCGCTGATTGCCCTGCTCGACTCGACCGTCGTGCGGGAAGTCCAGGTCGGACCGCTGGAGATCCTCCGCACCACAAGCACCGGCTCGGGCCAGCCGGTCGTGTTTCTGCCAGGCATCTTCGGCGGGGCATTCAGCTTCCGTCACGTGATCGCCGAGCTCGTCCCGCTCGGTTACCGCTGCATCGTCGTCGAGCCACTCGCCTTTGGCGCCTCGTCGCATCCGCCCAAGGTGGACTACTCCTTCGCCGCGCAAGCCGACCGCATCGGCGCGGCGCTCGACAGCCTCGGCGCCTCCGATGCCGTGATCGTGGGCCAGTCCACCGGTGCGGCCATTGCGTTCCGGATGGCCTACCGCCGCCCCGAGCTGGTGCGTGCCGTGCTGTCGATCGACGGCGGTCCGGCAGAGACCGCCGCGACACCCGGACTCAAGCACGCCCTCCGGTTTGGCGGGTTCCTGACCAAGCTCTTCGTCGGACCCGGCACGATCCGCAAACGGGTCTGGCACGACCTCATCGAGAACTCGGGCGACACGACCTGGGTCACCTCGGCGGTCGTGGACGAGTACACCGCCGGACAGGCGGCGGACGTCGACGGGTCGATCGATGCGCTCCGGGCGATGTCGAAGTCGAAGGAACCCGAGTCGCTCCGCGACCGGATCCACGAGACCCGGGTCCCCGTCCGGCTGCTGCTGGGCACCATCGAGCACCCGAGCCG
>DAINRP010000148.1:0-5244 GCA_036741755.1 Gemmatimonadales bacterium | reverse complement strand
TTTTTCGCCCTGTGCGCTGGGGCACAGCGATGCAGGCGCCGGAGGCGTACTGACAGGGGGTATCCCCTCGTGGCCTCCGGAGAACAGCGATGCGTGCGGCACCTTCCAACGGCGTACTCGGTGGTGCGGGCAAGTGGATTACCTGGTTGCTGACCACTGCAGCGGCCGTAACCGCGCTCCTGGTCAACGCCCGGAATCTCGGACTCACCGCCTGGCTCGGCGCCGTTGATGTGAGCTTCGCGGATCATGCGGCGAGCCGGGTGCTCGTCACGCCGCGCGCTGACTCCCTGCTAGCGATCGGAGACACCGCGGTACTCGCCGCGACGGTGCTGGACCGGCGTGGCGCCATCCTGACCGGTGCGCGGTTGCACTGGGTGAGCGAGGATACGACGATCGCCGAGGTCGATTCGACCGGGGCCGTGATCGCCCGCGGACCGGGGCGAACCCGCATCAACGTCCGCGTCCGCGATCTCACGAGCGGCGCATCCATCACCGTGATCCAGCATCCCGTGCGTGTCGTGATCACCAGCGACGGCACGTCCCGCCTGCGCCAAGGCGACTCCATCCGCTTCACGGCCTACGCCGAGGATGCCCGCGGGCATCGGATCCACGGCCTGACACCTCGCTGGCGGAGCGGCGATTCCGCGATCGTCGCCATCGACTCTTCGGGCACTGCCCTGGCGGGCGAAGCCGGCATCACCAGCATCTCCGCGGCCGCAGGTGCCGCCGGCGCGCAGCTCTCCCTGCAGGTCGAGCTCACGGCGACGGAAGCGAAGCTGGAGAGCGGCGATCACCAGCATGCATTGGCCGGACGACGGCTGCTTGCGCCGCTCGCGGTCCAGGTACTGGCGCGTGGAGGGAGACCGGTGCCGGGCACCAGTGTCGCATTCATTCCGGAGGATGGCCAGGGGGAGGCGGACCCCGCCACCATGGTCACCGACGCCGCCGGCCGTGCGCGCTCGATGTGGAGATTGAGCCCGCTTCCCGGCCTTCAGCGGCTGGTAGTCCGCATCAGCACCCTCGACAGCGCGCTCAGCGTTACCGCAGAGGCCGACCCCGCTCCGGGCACCGTGCGGACTGAGGTGATGAGCGCCTCGCCCGGAGGCGTGGCGGGAACTTCGCTCGACGAGCCCGTCGCGATCCGGGTCACCGACTCGGCCGGCGCGCCGCTCGCCATGATGCCGGTCAGCTGGAGCACGCCAGATGGCGGCAGCGTCCAGGGCGCCGAGCGTACCGATTCACTCGGTGCTGCCAGCGCGCGGTGGACGCTCGGTCGGCGGATGGGGAAACAGCGGCTGCTCGCCCAGATCGGGCGTACCCGCGCGATCCCGCCGCTTACGATCGTAGCGGCGGCGGCCGCGGGATCACCCTCCCGCGCCACGCTGGTCAGCGGCTCGACTCAGCTAGGCACCGCGGGGCTCCCGCTGGCGAAGCCGGTGCTGGTGCATCTCGAGGATGCGGCGGGGAACCCGGTCGCGGGCCAGGCCGTCATCCTGCGGCCGGGAGCCGGCTCGGTCAGGGACTCGGTGGTCATCACGGACCGGATGGGCGACGCGAGGACGCGATGGACGCTCGGGCGTTCCGCCGGTGATCAGGTGCTGCGGATCGCCGTGGAGGGACTCGATTCGACCCTGCTGGTGAACGCCCATGCATCTGCTGGAGCCGCGGCCGGGATCACACTCTCACCACTTCCGACGACCCTCAAGCCGGGCGAGGCCCACCGCATCGTCGCGCGGGTCACCGACCGCGGCGGCAATCCGGTGAGCAATGCCCTCGTGCTGTTCAGCGGGCGCGGGGGCTCGCTCACTCCGGCGCAGCTCAGGAGCGACGATTCCGGCCGGGCCACCAGTCTGTGGAAGCCCGCTCCTGGCACCGCGGAGCACCGCATCACGGCGACGCTCGCCGGAACCAGCATCGCGGCGAAACAGGTGTCAGGTGGATCGCTGCTGGCGAGGAAGAAAGACTGAGGGAGCGCGCTGATCGTCGGCCCAGGACGCGCGGATGAACTGGCCGGGGAAGTGGGAGGTGCAGGCCATGACGTGAGTGATTGCGTTGGAATCGTAGGCGTCGCCGGAGCGGTAGCGCTCGAAGAACGCGTTCAGGCGCCTGACACGCTCGCGGTGGGCCGCCACCGCCTGCAGCCCGAGCGACACGCCATAGTTGGTGAAGGCGAACTTCATCTCGCGCTGCCACGGCTCGCGGCAGAAGTACCCTGGCGGGTGGATCCACATCTGCTCCAGTTGGCGCAGCGCCCGGGAGCGTTGCACCACCGCCCAGGGCTCTTCGGGGAAGAAGTGACTCAGCCAGAGCATCATCCCCAGACCGAGGTCCTGGGTAATCCTCAGATGGGGGTAGCTCAGCTCGACCAGCACGCGCAGCTGTTCGATCTCGGTCGCGAGTCCGATGGGATCCAGCAGCCGATAGACCACCAGACCGTGAAAAGCGTCGAGCGCCCCCAGCCCCGAGCCCGGACAGGGACCGCTCAGGTCCTCTCGCATCTTCCAGATCACGCCGGTACCGGGAATGACAAAGGCCGGATGGATGTCGCGAGCCAGGGCGATGGCCTTCTCGCGATACCGGGGGTCGATGGCCCCCAGGCGCCCCAGCGCGAAGATCCACATCGCGAGGTAGTGGAAGTACTGCCCGTCGCGATCGGGCTCCTCGCCGATCCGGATTCCCCGGGGCCGTCCGAGCACCCGGTCCACCTCCGCCACGACCCACTCCGCTTCCCTGAGCAGGCGATCGTCGTGGAGTTCGGTCCAGAGCGAAACCAGCAGTACGACGCCGAATGCATCCGTCCAGAGGTAGCGCAGCCCGTTCGGCCAGATATGCTGCTCGTGCATCCAGGCCAGCTTCGCCTGCACTTCGGCGGTATCCCGGAGCGGGAATGGACCCGTCATAGGCCGAAGGGGTAGGTGTCAGGCAGCCCCGCGCCGACCGGGGCCGGCAGGGCATGGACGGCGTGGGTCTCGTCGAACCAGATGTACTCATCGAACTGGAGCGGGAGGATGGCCTGGAAGTAGTGGCTCTGCAGCTCGCTTTCGGGCCGGTAGATCACGCCGATGGCCCGCTCCAGCCGCGGCGACTCCAGCTCCTCGCGCACCGCCGGACGAGCCGCGGCGCCGAGCGGCAGCAGGCACGCTGGCAGCCCCGCCTCATGGAAGAGCCGCTCATAACTCTCCGGGTGTGACGGCCGCACCTGCATCTCCCGCATGGGCGCGCCCCAGTCATCCGCGGCCGCCACGGTGCCGTGGTCGGTCCCGAACCCGACCAGGAAGGCGTCCTTCCCGAAACGCTCCCGGCAGAGCTGACCGATGTTGAACTCACCCCGCGCGCTCATCTCGGTAGCCGCCGCGTTCCCGACGTGCGAGTTATGCTCCCAGACCACGGCCCGGGCTCCCGGTCCCCGGGAGTCGAGCAGCATCATGAGGGTGTCGAACATGTGGTGGTCGCGGAGGTTCCACGAATCGGCCGCGCCGTAGTACATCGCGCGGTAGTACCGCTCGGCGTTGGCGACCAGCCGGGCGTTCTGGGCGGCGTCGAGGAACCGTTCGCCATCGGACGCGGCATAGTCGACCCGCCGCTCCAGCATGTCGCGCAGCATGCGGGTCACCGGCTCCTCGCAGCTCCGGTACCGGCCGGTCACGGCGGCACGACCGTAGACCGCGGGATCCCGCTCCCACGGGCTCAGACAGGCATAGCGCCGCCTGGCCACCGCCGCCGTATCCGGGTCCACCTCGTCGAGATACCGCAGCACCGCCGAGATCGACGTGAAGAGGCTGTAGAGGTCGAGGCCGTGGAAGCCGGCGCGCCGTGCCGGATCAGCAACGCCCGCGTTCCAGTCCCTGAGCCACTCGACGAACTCGTGCACCTCGCCGTTACGCCACATCCAGGTGGGGAAGCGGGTGAAGGCGGGCTCGACGGAGGGCACCGCCGCCACATCGCGGACATACCGGTCGATTCGGGCCGCGTCCGGCCAATCGGCTTCGACGGCAACGATGGTGAAGCCGCGCTGGGCGATCAACTCCCGGGTGATCCGCGCGCGCATGCGGTAGAACTCGGAGCTGCCGTGGGTGGCCTCGCCCAGGAGGACCACCCGGGCATCGCCGATCCGCTCGAGCAGCGGACTCAGGTCGACCTCGTCGATGTCCGCGATGGGCTCGGCCGACTCGCGAATGAGCCAGGAGATGCCTTCGCTTCGGCTCCCCGGCCGGGGGGCGGCGATTACATGGGGCTCCTCCCAGGCGTCCGCACCCACCAGCGGCACGAAGCGCACGTCGGCCAGCGACTCCTGCTCGAACCGTTCGTGATCGACTCGGGTGATCCGGATCAGGTGCTGCAGATGGAGGTCGGTGCCGACCGGAATCACCATGCGGCCGCCGATGGCGAGCTGGTCGCGAAGCCGGGTCGGTACTCGTGGTCCGCCGGCCGTGACGATGATGGCATCGAATGGCGCGTGCGCCGGCATGCCGAGGGTGCCGTCGCCCACCACCACCTCCACGTTGCGGTAACCGAGCGACTCCAGCCTCCGCCGTGCCAAGTCGGCAAGCGCCCCGTGCCGCTCTATGGTGTAGACCTGTCCGACCACCCTGGAGAGCGCCGCGGCGGCGTAGCCGGACCCGGTGCCGATCTCGAGCACCCGGTCCCGCGGCCCCGGCCGAATCGCCGCGATCATCAGCGCGACGATATACGGCTGAGAGATCGTCTGCCCTTCGGAGATCGGCAGCGGGGTGTCGTCGTAGGCGAACTCGGCGAGTTCTTCTGGAAGGAAAAGCTCCCTGGGCACTTCACGCATCGCCTCAAGGACCCGGGGGTCGTTCACCCCCCGGGCAGCGATCTGCTGCCGGACCATCGCCTCTCGCCGGGCGGCGGAGTCGGACATCGGGCCCCTCCTGTGCAGACTTCCCCTGATACCAGAGTACCGCCTGGTACAGGAAGCAGGGCTGAGCCGGGGATGAGAGTCATTTCAGCCACTGCACTGCCGGTTTCCCGACTCTTCAGGCCGCCGATCTCGCCTCCCTGGGGAGCCAGGGCGATTCAGGCGAGACGATCCGCCGGACAGAGTGCCTCCGGGTGTACACTGTGGGCGCCGAACGGGCTCACAATCGGGCGGTTTCGTTGCAGCCGGCGACGAAACCGGGAGGAACGGAAATTGAGGTGAGCATCATTCTGCGCACCAAACCGTCCTGGAGGACACCATGCTCGCCGCCCTCGCTCTCTCGCTGCTGTTGCCCAATGCCCACC
>DAINRP010000147.1:0-7889 GCA_036741755.1 Gemmatimonadales bacterium | reverse complement strand
GCGCGGCCCGCAGGTCGCGCGGCCGCACGCTCATGCCGGCGAGCGGATCGGTCCCGCGGAGCACCCGGTACGCGGTTCGCATCTCGGCGATTTCCAGCGGATAGGCGTCCGCCGAGCGGCGCCATTCCGCGAGGCTGAAGAGAAGCGGCAGCGCCTGGGCGGCTTCCCGCCATGCCGCCAGCGCCGGCCGCACAGCGAGCAGGTCCGCCGGTCCCAGCGCATCTGCGACGAGGAGGACGTTGATGTCGGACCAGCCCGGGGCATGCTGGCCTCGGGCGGCCGAGCCGAACAGCACGGCGGCATAGTGCCCAGGCCAGGCCCGGTCGAGGTCGCCAAGGAACCGATCGATCTGCTTCTGCACGTCGTTCATCTAGAAGCTCCTCCCGCCACCACCACCGCTGAAACCACCGCCGCCACCGAATCCACCGAATCCCCCGCCACCACCACCGAAGCCGCCGCCACCACCCCATCCGCCGCCACCCCAACCACCGCCACCGGGGAAGATCATCGGTCCGCGCCGCCCGCCCCGTCCGCGGCGCGACGCCGAGGAAAGAATGATGAGGACGACGACGATGATGAGGAACACCGCAAAGGGGTTGATGTCCGGGTTGCCGGCATCTCCACCGACGAAGGGATCGGCCGTCGCGAGCACCGAATCACTGACGCCATAGCCCTTCGCGACCGTGGACACGACCGCGCGGGTGCCCAGCACCAGCGCCGGTCCCCACTGCGCCGCCCGGAGGTCGGGGAGCATGAGATCGGTAATCCGGCCCGCCGTGGCGTCGGTGATGATTCCCTCGATGCCACGACCGGTGGAGAGGTAGATCTCGCCCTTGTGCTCCGGGGTGCGCGGCACGAGCAGCAGCACGATGCCCGCGTTCTTGGCCGGGTCTCCCGCTTCGCCCTTGGCGCCGACGCCCCAGGCGCGGCCGATCGCGAGCGCCACATCTCCTGGCGCCCGGTCTTCGATTGTCGGAAGAGTGACGACGGCCAGTTCCGCTCCGGTCGCGGTGCGCAGCCGCGCAGCCAGGTCGTTGATCGTGCTGGCGGAGCTGCCGTCCACGACATTCGCCACGTCGGTCAGGTAGTTCGATGGCTGGGCGGGAAAGAGCTGCTGTACCCCCGTCCGCTGCGCGGCCAGGAGGGAGGGGATGAGTTGAAGCAGCCACAGCGCACGGGTAGCTTTCCGCCGTCCCTGACCAAGCACGGTGCCCGTGTCACGATGGTTGCCCGTCCTGCTGCTCGCGCTCGCCGCCTGCCGCGGTCGCGAAGTCCAGATCGAAGTCGCCATTCCCGGTCCTGATTCCGTGGATGCGCCCGTGGCGCATCTCGGCCTCGTCGCCCTGCCATACAACCGTGACAGCCTGCTCCAGGTACTTGAAGCACGGAGCCCCAGACCCGTCGCGCTTACGCGGCCCATGGATAGCCTGTTTCAGATCTTTCGTGCGCCATTCGTCGCATACGCTTCCGCGGCGTACCACCTGTCGGCGCTCGAGCGTGCGCTGGCGGCGCGGAAGAGCCAGCTCGATTCCTTGCCCCGGTCGAGCCCGCGGTACGACTCGCTGTATCGGTCGTTCGCCGCAGGCTCCGACAGCTTCGCGGTGTTGCGCCAGCGGCGGGACGAGGCCCAGCACACCCTGGCGGAGTACCGCAATCGGATCTCCACGCCGCTCGACTCCCTGCGCCAGCGGATGAGCCAGTGGGAAGATAGCACGTATCGAAGCTACGATAGCCTCACGAAAGTGCTGGGCACGGGGATCGGGCGCGAACCGATCGCCGACAGCACGGACGCGACGGGGAGGCTCACCCTGCGGCTGCCCCCGGGCGACTGGTGGATCTACGCCCGTTCCTGGGACACCTGGGACCCCAACAGCGAGTGGTACTGGAACCTCCCCGTCAAAGGGGAGCGCCTGACGCTCGACCGGGCCAGCGGCCGCCGCCTGCCGCGCTACTGATTCATTCATCGGGAGCATCAGCATGACTCGTCGTTCCCTCGTATGGGCCATGGTCGGCTCGCTGCTGGTGACAGGCGCCGGCCTGGCCGCCCTGACCCGAGCGACGCCGGCAGATGCCGGATTGGCGCCCGCGCCGGTGGCCCGGCCCGCGGCCCCGGTGGCAGCGACCATCTCGGCCGGCGTGCCTGCCGCGCTCCGGCGGCAGCTCGACCCCCTCATCGGCCAGCGGACCAAGGGGTCGGCGACCGCGCCGATCACGATCTACGAAATGTCCGACTTCCAGTGCCCCTACTGCCGCAAGCAGGCGGTCGAGACCTTTCCGATCATCGATCGGGAATACATCGCGACCGGGAAGGTCCGCTGGATTTTTCTTCAATTTCCGCTCACCCAGATTCACGCCAACGCCGCGGCCGCGGCCGAGTTTTCCATGTGCGCCGCGGCCCTCGACAAGTTCTGGCCGGTCCACGACCTGCTTTTCACCTACCAGGAGAAATGGGCCCCGCTCAAGGATCCGGCGCCGTTCCTGATCACCCTCGCCGATTCCGCCGGCATTCCGCGCAGCGACATGACCTCCTGCCTCACGAATCATGAGACCCGGAGCCGGGTGGAGTCGGAGGCGCAGGGCGCGGCCCAGTCCGGCGTCCAGAGCACGCCGACGGTCTATATCGAGGGGGCCGGGATGCTGCGGGGAGCGGCGCCGATCACCGTGTATCGGGCGGTGCTCGACTCGCTGATCAAGGAGCGAGCGGCGGCCCGTCCCACGCCCAAGCCGTAAGGGCGGCCGCCAATACTGTAAGGGCGCCCCTTGTGGGCGCCCGCTTCACTGAGGATCGCCGACTCACTGCTCATCAGCCGGCCCCGCCCAGGCGGTGGAGCCCGCAGCGGTCACCGCCCCGCGCTACATCCCTCGCAGCGCCAGGAAGACGTCGTAGAGCGCGTGGGTCCAGGCCGCGACCCCGAAGCCGCGAAGCAGGAAGAGGCCGCTGAGCAGGAGCCCCGCCACCATCCGAAATACGAATGACCCGAGCTGGAGCGTATCGCCGAGCGGTCCGATGTAATGAAACGCACTGAAGATCAGCGCGCCGAGTACCGTCGCGAAGCTGCCCGAGGCCCACGGTCGCCAGCCGAATCCCACCAGTGCCAGCTTGGCCAGCGCCGAGACCACCACTACGCGGAACAACAGCTCCTCATAGATCCCCGCCCCGAGCGACACCATGATCTCGGTCGGGACGCTCAGCGCCGTTCCCTGGACGATCGCGAGTGTCCGCGGCCCGTTCAGGAGCAGTCCGGTCAGCGTACTCGTCACTCCGCCGAACAGTGCTGCGTAGACGACCGACTCTCCCAGCATCCCGATGAAGTAGCCGGCCCTGGGCGGGCCGCTCTTTCGCCAGTCGCGCACCACGAGCACGATCCCTGTGCCCAGGAGCACGACCGCGAACGCCGTCAGGCCGTGCCGGCCGCCGAGCAGGATGAAGAGGCTCTTGAGCAGGACATCCGCGCCGTTCCGTACCCCCTCCTCGCCCGAGAGCATGCGGGCCAGGAATTCGTAGAGGACGAGCAGCGGGACCGCGAAGAGAAGGCTGTAGCGCGGGGCACGGGTGTCCCGCCAGTAGGTGGAAGCCATGGCAAGAATCTACGCAGGAACTGGGCGGGTTGTGTCGCTCGGGGAAGCGCGTTCCGGCGGAGGAAAGTCCCGAACGTGAACCGCGCCCCGCTGGGGCCGCGATGAATTGCGGCGCCACCGAGGCGCGGTCAGGGTGCATCGGACTCGAGGCGATCCCTGTTGAAGCGGGCCAAGGCCTGCCTTGGCCAGTCAGGAATCAGCAGCTCACCAGGCGATCGCTTGCCCTATTCGAGCCACCGATGCAACTCTCACTAGACAATGGATCACCTCCTTCATTTCGGGTGGGACATCGGGCGGACGATTTCAAACTAGGAAAAACCCGGTACGGACGCAAGCCGGTAGATTCCTGGTCATGCTTGAGCCACCGCTGATCTACCGCGCGGCCGTCGCCGCCGCACGTGCGCTTGCGCCGCGCGATTCTACGCTCCAGTCGTGGGGAATCACCCACCGCGATTGCACTCGCCCGCTGCTGCTCTACCACGCCGCCTCCGCCGGGGAACTGCGCCAGGCGGAGCCGGTCATTCGCCGACTCCGTACCCGGCACCTCCACTGGCAGATCGCCGTGAGCTACTTCAGCCGATCGGGCCGGCAGGTGGCGGAGAGTCTCCCGGTCGATGCCTCCGGTCTCGCCCCTTGGGACACCCAGCGAGACGTCACCGCCCTGCTCGACGCACTGACCCCGGCCGCGATCGTGATCGTCAAGCATGATCTCTGGCCGAATCTGGCCGCGGCCGCAGAGGCACGAAACATCCCGGTCGTGCTCATCGCCGCGACGGTGCGCCCCGGCAGCGGGCGGTTGCGCTGGCCCGCCCGCGACATCCTGGCACCGGCCTATGCCAGCCTCACCGGCATCGCCGCGGTGAGCGACGACGACGCGAGCCGGCTCGCCACACTGGGCTGCGCCCGCGATCGTATCGCAGTCCTCGGCGATCCCCGCTATGATGGCGTCCTCGAGCGGATCGCCGCTCACCCCGTCGCCACACCGCCTCCCACCACCCTCGTCGCCGGCTCGACCTGGCCCGCCGATGAGGCAGTCCTCCTCTCCGCGTTTCGAGCGGCCCGCGAGGAACGGCGCGACCTGAGGCTCGTTCTCGTCCCCCATCAGCCCAGCGACGCCCGATTTCGCCGGATCGCTCGCCGGGCCAGCGCCCTCGGCTTGCCCGCGCCTGTGATACACGGTTCGGCAACGGATCATGATGCACTGATCGTGGTTACCGAAGTCGGACAGCTCGCGTTCCTCTACGGGCTCGGGGTGATCGCATACGTGGGCGGCGGATTCGGGAGGGCGGGGCTGCACTCGGTGCTGGAACCGGCGGCGCTCGGCCTCCCGATCATCGTCGGACCCAACTCGGAAGAGAGCACAGATGCGAGGCGACTCGAGGACGCGGAGGCGCTGGCACGACTTCCCGCCGACCGCGCCGCGGCGGCCCTCGAGGCCTGGTGGATGGAATGGCTCGCAGACCCCCAGTGGCGCGCCGCCGCAGGCGAACAGGCACGCGCCGCGGTCGAGGCGGGCCGCGGCGCGGCGGACCGCTGCGCGGCACTGGTGGAATCGCTGCTCGAAACGAAATAGGGCCGGCACCAGGCCGGCCCCATCACACATTTCGGTCGGGAAGTCCCCCCGGACTCCGCTATTTATCCACGACCACGCCCTCGATCGTCACGGCACGCGGGACGACCAGCCCCAGCGTGAGGCCAGTGATGATGATGTCGCTGAGCTTGCTGCGAACCTTGATCCGGACATCGGCGACCTGCTTCCCGCCCACCAGCTGCGCCGCGAGCGCCTTCCGCAGCGAGGGCTCGGAAAGCTTCGCCAGTCCCCAGAACGCATAGACCGCGCGACTGGTCACGCTGAACGGCTGCCCTTCGGCGGGAGTACCAGCGGCGGAGGCCATTGTGACAGGGACGCCCAGTCGCGTGGCGTCGAACGTCATCGAACAGCCGGTGACTGCAACCGCAAGACAGAGCGAGATCACCAGGCGGCGTGGCGAGAATCGAATCACGGGATCATCCACTCGGGAGGAAAACGAAAGGGCGGGCCGAGGCCCGCCCCCACCAGGTTGGCTCAGAGACCGGGGATCTTCAGCGTGTAGTTGATGCCCGCGCTGATGACGGAGGGGTGCAGCCCACCGCCGGGGGAGTAGCGGTCGTACGCGACACCGAAGCCGAGTCCGCCAAGCAGGCTGAAATCGATGCCGCCGCTGATGCCGAACTTGGTCGTGGTCTTGCTCGAGATCCCGGTGCCCGAGACCCGGGTCACATCGACGCGCGGGGCGATCCATGGCTTGATCGCCAGCGCGGGATTGGGAATCTTGAGGGCGATGCCCAGGCCGATCGGCGCGTGTACCAGCTTCACGCCGCTGTTCTTCACGTACTCCGCTCCGCCCTGCAGCGTGACCGAGAGCGGGATGAGCGGGCCGCCGAACACCTTCAGGTTCAGGTAGCCGCCGAGACCGGTCTGCGAGCCGCCCGGCCCCTTCGGATTGTAGCTGGACACCACGGCGCTGACGCCGAACGGTCCGAGGCCGACGGCTGCGCGGCCACCGAAAGCGGTGCCCTTGCCGTAATCGGCGTTGGGGAAGCCGACTTCGCCACCGATCGAGAGGCCGCTGCTGATGCCGCTGTTGTGCACCGGAAGGCCGGTCACCTGCGCCAGACCGCGGGCAGCGAGGCCGGCGCCGAACAGGAACACGAGAAGCAGGACACGGGACAGACGCATGAATCCTCCTGGGCGACGGTTCGGGATAAGGCGCCGCAAGCTAGTGTCGGTTTTGGGGATAAGTCAATGATTCGTGCCGGCGGCTGTCACCGATCCGCGGTCAGGCGCCCAGCTGTGAATCGACCCCTCCGGGGTGGGTCCCGGAAGGGTCGAGGCTGGTGTGGCAGGTCCGACCGTTGCTGCGTCCGCGGGGGCCTAGTGGTGCCAGGCCGCGCCGATGCCAACTCCCTCAATGTCACCGAGGGAACCGCTCACGCGGAGGTCGAAGGTCCGGCTGAGGGCGAGGTCCACCCCGAGCCCGAGGCCGAACTGTACATCACCGTACAGGTCTCCGAACGTCGGGACAATCACCGGATTGACGTACGGCGTGAAGCTCATGCTGGAGCCTTCAAGGAGGACCTGGCGGCCCAGGCTGACACCGACTGGCACCAGGAAGCCGGACTGGCCACCGCCAAACACCGCGCCGAAGGCGCCGGTGAACGAGGCGTCGAGGGGAAAGCTCTGCGAGTGTCTGGAGAACGGCAGACGGGCATCAACGCCCACGCCGAACAGATTGTCGCTGTTGCCGGCTCCGTCCATGAAACCCACGGTCAGACCGAAGTCGAACTTCGGCCGGGCAATACGGTACTCACCCTGGAGCGCCACGCTGATGCCAGAGCCGGGATCGGAGATGTAGCCGCCCAACTCGGTGTTCTTGAACGCCCGGTACGGGCTGTGGTAGATCGGCGTGCCAATCGTCTGCGCCACCGCGGGGGCGGCCATGAGAGCCACGAGCGCGAGGGTGAGGAGGGGGGTACGACGCATGCGTTATGCTCCTTTAACGTGTTCCGCGACCACTCGGACCGTATTGTTGACTGCCTGCAGGAACCCGCCGTTCACGGTGAATCGGTGGGTATCGCTCCCAGAGCGGACGATGAGCGGTCCGTTGCCGAGGAGCGTCATGAACGGCGCATGGCGGGGAAGAATCCCTACCCGCCCGTCGAATGCCGGCGCGGTGACCGCGTCAGCCTCGCCGTCGAAGATGGCAGCTTCGGGGGAGATCACCGTGACCCGCATCACGAACTCGCCAGCTTCTTGGCCTTCTCGACCGCTTCGTCGATGCCGCCAACCATGTAGAACGCCTGCTCCGGCAGGTCGTCGAACTCGCCCGACAGCACCCGCTCGAAGCTCGAAATCGTGTCTTCCAGCTTGACGTACTTGCCGGGGAAGCCGGTGAACTGCTCGGCGACGAAGAACGGCTGGGACAGGAAGCGCTGGATACGGCGCGCACGGGAGACGACCAGCTTGTCGTCCTCGGAGAGCTCGTCCATGCCCAGGATCGCGATGATGTCCTGCAGGCTCTTGTACTTCTGCAGGGTCCGCTGCACGCCGATCGCCACGTTGTAGTGCCGGGCGCCCAGGTACTGCGGATCGAGGATGCGGCTGGAGCTGTCCAGCGGGTCCACCGCGGGGTAGATGCCCAGCTCGGAGATCGCGCGGGAGAGCACGACCGTCGCATCCAGGTGCGCGAAGGCCGTCGCCGGCGCGGGGTCGGTGAGGTCGTCGGCGGGCACGTAGATGGCCTGCACCGAGGTGATCGAGCCCTTCTTGG
>DAINRP010000146.1:4153-7893 GCA_036741755.1 Gemmatimonadales bacterium | reverse complement strand
CTCGGTCTGGATCTGCTGTTCCTGGGCGATCTTCCCGTTGATGGCGTTGACCACCTGCTCCGGCGGCTGCAGATCGCGCAGGAAGAACGCCGTGACCTCGGCGATGCGGAACGGCTCTCCCCCCGCTCGCGGCTGCGTGATGAGCGCCGAGTCGACCAGACTCTGCATGTAGGTGGCGATCTCGGTCCGCTTCGCGATGTCGTTGATGGAGAACTTGCCCATGCCGTCGCGCACCCCCTGCCGGATGGCGTTGAGCACGATCGAGTGGATCTGCTCCTCGGCGCCGATCTCGGTGAAGATGCGGGGGGCGTCCTGGGGGTTGATCTGCCAGCGGAGCCCGGCGTCCACCGTCATCCCCATCTGCTCGCTGGAGAGGGTCGCGATGGTCTCGGCCTGGTCGCCGGCCCGGGGGAACTGCTCTTCCCGGGTGGAGTAGCGTTCGACGGACGACCAGGGGGAGACGAGATGCACCCCGGGCAGGAGGGGAGCGGGGTCCACGGTCCCGAAGGCGTGCCGGACGCCGACGGAGCCCGGTTCGACGATCACGACCAGCGACCCGACCAGGAAGAGCAGTCCGATGGTGCTGAACACGACCGAGAATATCCGGAGCAGGCCGGAACTCTTCGAGCCGGATGCGCCCGACCGGGCCACCATCATGAAGAACGCGACGAGCAGCAGGACGCCGCCGAAAATCAGCTTGCCCACGAGGCCTACCTATTTGGTTGAGGTGTGGGGAAAACGTACTGCGTCGGGGCCCGACTCGTCAGGGGCGGGGCGAAGCCGGTTCGGGGCATTGACATGGGAGGGCGCATGAGCAAAACTGCTCCCCGCCCGCGGGCGGTTTTGGCGCGAGGTTGCAGGGCAGGGACTGGTGCTCGAGTGGTTTAAGAGGCACGCCTGGAAAGCGTGTGTACCTTGCAAGGGGTACCGAGGGTTCGAATCCCTCCCGGTCCGTCGCCGCGCATCGACAAACGAGTCGGTGCGCGGCGCTTGTGTTGGGGGTCCGAGCTGGCGTGGTGCAGCGGTGGGGGCTGGCTCCTGGGGCCGGTGATCCTATCCTTCCGTATCATTCGCCAGGGTGGGCGACCCCCAGGAGGGAGAATGGCGCGCAAGCTCAGTCACGACGAACGCGAGTCGAAGGGCGAGGCACAGGGGCTGCCCTCCCTTCGCTTCTATCACTCCCAGGCGCTTCGTACCAGGACCCTCTCGGTGCTCGAGGGGCTGGAAACGGCAGCGGACGCGACCCGCCATCGAGATGCCCTGACAGACGTCGTCCTCGAGCTTACCGAGACCGGCCTCGCCTACTACTTCGTCAAGCCGGTCCAGGCCGCGAAGGTCGGCTTCATGGCTGAAAACACCACAAAGCTCGGCATCGCCGGCATTCTCCGTGTCATGGGGCCTGTCGCGCGGCGGGTCATTGGTGGGATGAGTGCAGACCAGCTCTTGTCGGTCAGCAAGCATATTCGTCATCTCATGAAGTGACACCCAGAGCCACCACACCACGCTTCAGATCCGGCCGGAGCGCCGCCCAACCAGCGCAGCGCCAGCCGGGGACCGCCCAGGCGGGCGGGGCAGGCTGGCACGACCGCCGAGAGTCGGGTAGGTTTTCCGAGCCTGGCCGCGCCCTGCAGGGGATGCGCGGGCGTCAGGCTTCGTGGTTCTGGCCCCTCATCTCCGGAAAGAGAGCACTGGATGACTCGACTCCACCTCCTCCTCATCGTGGCTGGCGTGACCGGTGCCGCGGCCGCGGTTGTCCCCACTTCACCCAAGAGTTCCTCCCCGAAGCTCCCGGCGACAGTCGTTGCGCCAGGCACAGCCACACGCGCGCCCGCCACCGGACAGCGTGTCCAGGTTGCGTGGCTGGCCAGGTACGGTACCTACAATGTCCGCCAGGGATCCTGGAGTTTCATCCCGAACGGCGACGGGTGCTGACCGACGCGCACTCTGGTCCGGCTGCGGTCGAGGCAGCTGGTGCGGGTAAGCAACGAGGGTGATCCCGCTGGTCGGCTCGACGGAGTTGAAGGGGGAACCCGAGGCGAGTGACCTCCCCCCGGATCTCGAGCCGGTCAGCATCTGGCGGTCCCGCCGCTGACGCTGGTCGCGTCTGCGAACAGGTCACTCCCGGCTGCGGGAGAACCATTTTCCCGATCCGGGCGTATCAACAGTTCCAACACCTGTTCCAGGGACCCATGCTGATCCGCCGCGCGCCCGACCTGCGATCCTCCGACATCACCGACGAGCACCAGTATCTCAACCGTCGGGCCTTCCTTGCCGGGCTCGCCGGCGCGGGGATCCTGCTCACAGTGGGGGAACGTGCTGCGCTAGCGGAGGGGATCGCGCGCGAAGGCGTCCGCCGGCTGACCGGTGACGACGACAAGCTGACACCCTACGAGTCGGTCACCACCTACAACAACTTCTACGAATTCGGGACCGACAAGGAGGACCCGGCGATCAACGCCAGGGCATTCCGCACCCGGCCCTGGAAGGTGCGGATCGACGGTGAGGTCGCCAAGCCGGCCGACTACGACCTCGACGTGCTGGTGAAGCCGTACCGGCTGGAGGAGCGGGTCTACCGCCACCGCTGCGTCGAAGCCTGGAGCATGGTGATCCCGTGGCAGGGCTTCCCGCTCCGCGACCTGATCGCGAAGGTGCAGCCGACCAGCCGGGCGAAGTTCGTGGAGTTCACCACCCTCTTCGACCCGCAGCAGATGCCGGGACAGAAGAGCCGGATGCTGCCCTGGCCATATCTGGAGGGGCTGCGCATGGACGAGGCCATGCACCCGCTGACGCTCCTGGCCACGGGGCTCTACGGCAAGACGCTGCCCAACCAGAACGGGGCGCCGCTCCGGCTGGTGACGCCGTGGAAGTACGGCTTCAAGGGGTGCAAGTCGATCGTGCGGATCCGCTTCACCGAGCAGCAGCCGATGAACACCTGGCAGGCGATCGCGCCCGACGAATACGGCTTCTACGCCAACGTGAATCCGGAGGTCGATCACCCGCGCTGGAGCCAGGCCCGCGAGCGCCGCATCGGCGAGCTGTTCAAGCGGAAGACGCTGCCCTTCAACGGCTACGCCGACCAGGTGGCCTCGCTCTACTCCGGGATGGATCTGGTGCGGAACTTCTGACAAACCCCTCCCCGAGCCCCTCCCCACGATGTGGGGAGGGGAACGTTTGCTACTTCAGGACTGACATCATCGCATGACCCGGCTTTACTTCACCACCCGGATTCTCAAGCCGGCAGGCTTCGTTGCGGCGCTCGGCCCGCTCGCCTGGCTGCTCTGGGCGGCGTTCGGGGGAGGCGATCTCGGTGCGGATCCCGTCAAGACCATCCAAGTGACGACCGGACTCTCGACCCTGGTGCTGCTGCTCTGCGGCCTCGCCGTGTCACCGATCCGGACCTACTTCCACTACGGCGAGCTGATCCGGGTCAGGCGCATGCTCGGCCTCTTCGCCTTCTTCTACGCCCTGCTGCACGCGCTGACCTACTTCATCTTCGATCAGTCGCTGGATCCCTCCCTCATCTGGGCGGACACGGTCAAACATCCCCGCATCGCGGTGGGCTTCGTCGCCTTCCTGTTGCTTATCCCGCTGGCCATCACCTCCACCGACGCGATGGTCCGGCGGCTGGGGAAGCGCTGGGGCCGCTTGCACAGGCTGGTCTATCCCGCGGCTGCCCTCGGCATCCTGCACTACCTGATGGTCCAGAAGCTCGACCTGAGCAAGGGTCTGATCTACGCCGC
>DAINRP010000146.1:0-4053 GCA_036741755.1 Gemmatimonadales bacterium | reverse complement strand
CCAGGCAGTTACTCGGAATTTGGAACTTTCGGGCCCATTCCCTCTCCGGGGGGGAGTCGCTAGGTTCCTCGCACCATGCCCTCCCGCTCGACCCTGCTTGACGAACGGGCGATCGCCCGAGCCCTCACCCGCATGGCTTCCGAATTACTGGAACAGTGCCACGGCACGACCGACGTGATCCTCGTCGGGATCCAGCGCCGTGGGGTGGAGCTGGCCCAGCGGCTCGCGAAGCTGGTCGAAGGCCTCGAAGGCCGCCCCATCCCCACCGGCAAGCTCGACATCACCCTCTACCGCGACGACCTGCAGGCCGTCGGCCCGCGCCCGGTCATCGGTGAGACCCATCTGCCCTCCGATCTGGATGGCCGCACGGTGGTGATCGTCGACGACGTCCTCTACACCGGGCGGACCATACGGGCCGCCCTGGATGAGCTTGCCGACTTCGGGCGGCCGCAGCGCATCCTGCTCTGCGTGCTCGTGGATCGGGGGGGAAGGGAACTCCCGATCCAGCCGGACATCGTCGGTCTGCGTCAGTCCACCGGGCCGCGCGAGCGGGTCGATGTGCTCGTCCAGGAGCTCGATGGCCGCGACGCGGTCGAGCTGGTCCGGAGCGATCCATGACGCCGCTCTCCCTCGGCAAGGACCTGGTCGGGCTCGAGCACCTCTCCGCCGAGCAGCTGCGGCTGATCCTCGATACGGCGGAGCACTTCAAGGAAGTGAGCGAGCGGCCGATCAAGAAGGTGCCCGCCCTCCGCGGCAAGACGATCGTCAATCTCTTCTTCGAAGCCTCCACCCGCACCCGCATCTCCTTCGAGTTCGCCGAGAAGCGGCTCTCCGCGGACACGGTCAACGTGGCCACCAGCGGGAGTTCGATTTCCAAGGGCGAGACCCTGGTGGACACGGCCCGCAACCTGGAAGCGATGCGGATCGACATGGTAGTCATCCGCCATCACGCCTCGGGCTCCGCCGAGTTCCTGGGGAAGCGGATCGGTTCGAACGTGATCAACGCCGGCGACGGCAAGCACGAGCACCCCACCCAGGGGCTGCTCGACATCCTCACGCTGCGCGACCGCTTCGGGAAGATCGAAGGCCTCAAGGTCGCCATCTGCGGCGATGTGCTGCACAGCCGGGTCGCACGAAGCAACATCTGGGGCCTCAAGAAGCTGGGGGCGGAGGTGGCGGTCTGCGGGCCGCACAGCCTGATGCCGCGCAGCATCGGGGAGCTCGGCGTGGAGATGATCCCGCGGATCGACGACGCCATCGCCTGGGCGGACGCGCTCAACGTTCTCCGCCTGCAACTCGAGCGGATGACCAGCGGATTCATCCCCAGTCTGCGCGAGTACAATCGGGTCTTCGGGGTGACTCGCGAACGGCTGGAGCGCGCCAAGAAGGACGTCGTCATCATGCACCCGGGCCCCATGAACCGCGGGGTGGAGATCGACAGCGACGTGGCCGACGGCCCTTTCAGCCTCATCCTGCCACAGGTGACCAACGGGGTCGCGGTCCGGATGGCCGTGCTCTATCTGCTCGCCGGCGGAACGCCTGAACCACAGCAGACCGGAGGCAACGAGTGACGCGCCCGATTCTCATCAAGGGTGGCCGGGTGATCGACCCGTCCCGCCGCAGCGACGGCGTGGCGGACGTGTATCTGGCCGAGGGCCGGGTGGCCTCCGTGGGGCTCAACATCACCGGCGAGGATGGCTGCCTCATCATCGACGCGAAGGGGAAGGTGGTGACCCCGGGGCTGATCGATCTCCACGTGCACCTGCGCGAGCCGGGGTTCGAGGACCTCGAGACGGTTGCGACGGGGGCCATGGCGGCGGCGGCCGGCGGGTTCACTGCGGTCTGCGCCATGCCGAACACCGATCCGCCGCTCGACAATCAGGGGGCGATCGGCTTCGTGATCAGTCAGGCGCAGAAGGCGGGGAAGGCGCGGGTGTACCCGATCGGCACCATCTCGCTCGGCCAGAAGGGCGAGAAGCTGTCGGAGTTCGGCGAGCTGATGAGCGCGGGTGCGGTCGCGGTGAGCGACGACGGCAAGCCCGTCATGTCGAGCCACCTGATGCGGACCGCCATGGAGTACGCCAAGACCTTCGGCATTCCGGTAGCCGATCACTGCGAGGAGATCACCCTCGCCCACGCCGGCGCCATGCATGAGGGAATTGTTGCCACCAAGCTCGGCCTCAAGGGCATCCCCTCGGCCGCTGAGGAGATCCATGTCGCCCGCGACATCATCCTGTCCGAGCTGACCGGGGCGCACATCCACCTCTGCCACATGAGTACCCGGGGGTCGGTGTCGCTCATCCGTCGCGCCAAGGACATGGGGCTCCGGGTGACCGCGGAGGTCACGCCCCATCACTTTACGCTGACCCATGAGGCGTGTCTCGGCTACAACACCAACGCCAAGATGAATCCGCCGCTGCGGGAGTGGGCGGACGTCGAGGCGGTGCGTGAGGCGCTGAAGGATGGCACGGTGGACGTGATCGCGACGGACCACGCGCCGCACCCCTACGATGCCAAGGAGCGCGAGTTCGACGACGCTCCGAACGGCATCCTCGGCCTGGAAACCGCCTTCGGTCTGGCGATCACCGAGCTGGTGCGGCCGGGCATCGTGGCGCTGCCCGATCTCCTGTACCGGATGAGCACCCGGCCGGCGCAGCTCTTCAATCTGCCCGGCGGCAGTCTCGCGGTGGGCGCCCCGGCCGACATCGCGATCTTCGACCCCGAGGCGGAGTGGACAGTCGAGCCCTCCCGGTTCTACTCCAAGAGCCGGAACACCCCCTTTGGCGGCCGGAAGCTCTTCGGCCGCGCCGAGCTCACGATCGTCCGGGGCCGAGTGGTCTACGACCGCGCCGACGGCTGAGCCGGTCCCCTCCGGCCCGGGGAGAGCCGCCGGACGGCTTTCGTAAAGCCACTACAGAGTTAGATTTGCCCCTGACGCTGAACAGTTTCTAGCGCTGGCACGGCCGAGAGGGATAACGCGGACATGACCAAGCCGACTCCAGAGAGCGGTAATTCGATCGACCGGCTGCTGCAGGACCGCAGCCAGTTCGTCAGCTGGCTCACCAAGCTGAATGCCACCGGCGAAACGACTCCGGCCGTTCCCGAAGCGGTCCGCAGCCGGGTGCGCGCCGATTACGAGCGGCGTCTCGATGCGGTGCTCGAGGAACTCCGCGGGCACACCGCCGCCATCGAGGAGCAGGTCACGGACCTCTCCACCCGGGCCGCGCTGCTCACGACCCGAGAGAACGAGCACAAGGAGCAGCTTTCGGAGGCCGAAGTCCGGCATCTCGTCGGCGAATACGACGAAGGCAAGTGGGACGGGATCCGCGCCGAGTTGATGAAGGTGATCCATCAGATCCGCTCGGAACTGACCCAGACCAGCGGCGAGATCGCACGGCTGAACGAGGTGCTGGCCACCATCCGCGCCCCTGTGCCAACCTCGACGGTGCCCGTACCCGAGCCTGAGCTGGAGCCAGGAATGGAGCCGGAGGCGGTCTTGCTCGTGGAGCCGGAGCCGGAGATCGTGCTCGCGCCCCCGCCGCCGACCGTCTCCGGTCCGCGTCCGGTCGTCACCACCTCCGCGCCTCGTCAGGCGGTGACCCCGGAACCGCCGCCCGTGCAGCCTGTGCCCGCTGCCGCGCCGGCCGCCGCACCGATGGAGCCAGCCCGGCCAGCGGCCGCGGCGACCCCCGGGACGACCGAGATTCCATTCCGGCCGGTGCCACCGCGGCCACAGCCCAAGGCTCCCGCGGCTGCACCGCCCAAGAAGGATGACGCGCCGAGCCGGACGCTGTGGTTCCCCTCAGGGAAGCAGACGGAGCAGGGGGCGGGGGGCGGCAAGCTGGACGAACTCGCTTTCCTCAAGTCCGTGACCGGCCATGAGGCCCCGGCGCCGCCGGCCCAGCCTCAGACGCCCAAGCCCTCACGGGGGAGCGGCGGGTTCGCCAAGCCGCCTGAAACGCCGGCTGCGACGACCGCGCCCAACCCGGTGATTGAACCGCCGGCGGCCAAGGCGCCAGCGCCGGCAGAGCCCAAGGACCGGTCGAGCGGTTC
>DAINRP010000145.1:0-7895 GCA_036741755.1 Gemmatimonadales bacterium | reverse complement strand
TACGACGTGATCGTGGACCGGATCTCGCATGAGGTGCCGTTCTACCGCACCTACCTCAAGCAGTGCGTGCTCGAGGGGGTCGCGGTGGTGAACAACCCCTTCATGTGGACCGCCGACGACAAGCTCTTCGGCGCCGCGCTGGTCACCAAGCTCGGTGTCGCCAGCCCGAAGACCGTCGTGCTCCCCAACAAGGAGTACATCAAGGGCATCGTCCCGCACGAGAGTCTGCGCAACATGCAACTGGTGGACTGGGAAGGGGTGGTGCGGGAGATCGGACTGCCCTGCATCCTCAAGGACGCGCATGGCGGCGGCTGGCGGGACGTCTACGTCTGTCGCTCGTTCGAGGAGCTGATCGCCAACTACGATGAGTCGGGGCTGCTCACGATGATCGTGCAGGAGTTCATCCACTTCGAGCAGTTCGTGCGCTGCATGTGCCTGGGCCAGGAGGAGATCCTGGTGATGCAGTACGATCCCCGGCAGCGCTGCTACATCGTCGACCAGGACTACCTCGCACCCGCACTCCGCGAGCGGGTGGTGCGCGACTGCCGCACCATCGTCAAGGCGCTGGGATACGACATGAATTCGATCGAGTTCGCCATCCGCGACGGCGTCCCCTACGCGATCGACTTCATGAACCCCGCGCCGGACATGGACATTTATTCGCTCACCCAGCCCTACTTCGACTGGGTGGTGACCCATATGGCCGACATGGTCATCCGGCTGGCCAAGGGAGGCCGGCGGCAGGTGGTGGAGGCGGGGTGGGCGGGACTATTCGCTTCCAGTAGAAAGGGGTAAAGAGTTCCGAGTACCGAGTTCCCAGTGCGAATCCTCGGAACTTGGAACTCGGAACTCGGAACCAGTCTATGAACGCAGCGATCGAGACGTACCACGAACTTCTGGCGCAGGACGGAATCGCGCAGGCCTCGGCCGAGATGCTGGAGGACCAGCTCCGCCGGCGGCAGATGGTCTTCGGCGACCGGCCCCTCTGCACGGTGCTGCGGCCGCGGTTCTTCACCCCGGAGCAGGTGCGTCTCCTTTCCAGCCGCATCTCCCGGCTGATGGGCGCCTTCACCCGCGCCCATCAGGCAGCGATGACCGATGCCGGGCTCCGGGCCCAGTTCCGGCTCGCCGACTGGGAGGAGCCGCTGGTCCTCGCCGATCCCGGCTACCGGAGCCCGAGTCCGCATGGCCGGCTCGACTGCTTCCAGGTGGACGAGACCGGGGTGCTGGCGCTCACCGAGTACAACGCCGAAACGCCGGCCGGCGCGGGGTTCAACGATCTGCTGGCCGAGTCGTTCGCCGCGATTCCGGTGATGCGGGCGTTCCGGCAATTGTACGACGTGCGCCCGATTCCGGCGCGGCCCGGTGTCGCCACGGTGATCCTGGATGCGTGGAAGGAGTTCTCCGGCCGGTGGCAGGGCCCCCGGATCGCGATCGTGGACTGGGACGACGTGCCGACCCGCACCGAGTTCGAGATCTTCCAGGCCTACTTCCAGTCGCTGGGGCTCGAGACGGTGATCGTCGATCCGCGGACGATGGAATATCGCGGCGGCAAGCTCTACGGTGGCGGGGCGCCGGTCGACCTGATCTACAAGCGGGTGCTGATCAACGAGCTGATCGGGCGGGAAGGGGTCAACCATCCGATCGTGCGGGCGGTGCTCGACCGCGCGGTCTGCATGGTCAATCCCTTCCGCTGCAAGCTGCTGCACAAGAAGGCCAGCCTCGCCGTGCTCTCCGATGAACGAAACGCCGCGCTGTTTTCGGCCGACCAGCGGGCGGCGATCGCGGAGTTCATTCCCTGGACCCGGCTGGTGGAGCCGCGGCACACGCTCCTCCGCGGGGCGCGGGTGGACCTGCTCCCGTACATCGAGGCGAACCGGGAACAGCTGGTCCTCAAGCCCAACGACGATTACGGCGGGGCGGGGGTGGTGCTGGGATGGACTGTCACCCCCAAGGAGTGGCGCCTCGCGCTGGCGCGGGCGCTGGCCGAGCCGTACATCGTTCAGGAGCGGGTGGTGGTCCCCTCCGAGCCGTACCCCAGCGTGGTGGACGGCACCCTGCACATCGTAGACCGGATGCTGGACACGGCGCCCTTCGTCCTGGGTGGCTCCGTGGTGGACGGCTGCCTGACTCGGCTCTCCACCGCGGCGCTCCTCAACGTGACGGCCGGCGGCGGCAGTACGGTGCCCTGTTTCGTGGTCGAGCCGCGATCCTGACAATGTCCAGCGCCATCACCCCGCGTGCCGGCGTGAGCGCAACCCCTGACCCCGTAGCCTCATGAAACCGCCCAGCCTGACGATCGGCGTCGAAGAAGAGTACCAGATCATCGACCCCGAGACCCGTGAACTCCGTTCCTACATCACCGAGATCCTCAAGGAGGATTCGCTGGTGCTCGGCGAGGTCAAGCCGGAACTGCACCAGTCGATGGTGGAGGTCGGCACCAAGGTATGTCACCACCCCGCCGAGGTCCGGAGCGAACTGGTCCGGCTCCGCCGGCTGGTGATGGATCTCGCGGCCAAGCAGGGACTCAAGGTGCTTGCCGCCGGGAGTCATCCCTTCTCCTCGTGGCTGGAGCAGAAGATCACACCGCTCGACCGCTATATCGGGGTCAAGGAGGATCTGCAGGAGCTGGCGCAGCGGCTGCTGATCTTCGGTACCCATGTGCATATCGGCATCGAGGACCGGGAGTTCCTCATCGACGCGATGAACGTCTCCCGCTACCTGCTGCCGCATGTGCTGCTGCTCTCCACCAGTTCGCCCTTCTGGATGGGGCGGCAGACGGGACTCAAGAGCTACCGGAGCATCGTCTTCCGCGACTTCCCCCGGACTGGCATTCCCAGGACACTGCACTCCTGGTCGGAGTTCGAGCAGCTGGTCAGCACCATGGTCGGCACCAACTGCATTCCGAACGCCTCGAAGATCTGGTGGGACGTTCGGCCGAGCTGGAGCTACCCCACGCTCGAGTTCCGCATCTGCGACGTCTGCACCCGGGTGGACGAAGCGGTCTGCATCGCCGCGATCTTCCAGGCCATCATCTTCAAGCTGTGGAAGCTGCGCCGGGACAACCTCACCTTCCGGGTCTACCCGGCCGCGCTGATCGACGAGAACAAGTGGCGCGCCATCCGCTATGGCCTCGATGGCAAGCTGATCGACTTCGGCAAGAACGAGGAGCGTCCGTCGCGCGACCTCATCCGCGAGATGATCGAGTGGTTCCTCGGCGACGTGCTCGACGAGCTGGGGACCCGGAAGGAAGTCGAGTACGCCTACACGATCTTCGACCAGGGGACCAGCGCCGACCGCCAGATCGCCAAGTTCAAGGAGACCGGGGACATGCGGGCGGTGGTGGACCAGTTGGTCCGGGAGACCGCCGAGGGGGTGCTGTAGGGCGCCAGGGGAGATGCGGCAGAGAGTTCCGAATTCCGAATTCCGAGTTTCGCGCGGGCCCCACGTGAAGGCAGCTTTTCGAAGGAACCTTATTGTCCCCGCTAGGGTTAGCCTCTAGGTCGCCACGGTACCTGCCGGCTATTTTGTAGCATGAGTATTGCACCTCGAATTCAGCGAGTCCCGTCTCGGGAACCCAGGACCGGGCACGAAGCACTGGGCACCAGGGACTAAGCACTACGCACCCGGAACTCGGAACTCGGAACTCGGAAGTCGGAACTCATGTCCACTCGCCCTGTCATCGGCATCACCACCCAGACGCTCCATGCCATCGACGGCATTCCGGCTGCCTTGCCGGAGTCCTGGGTGATGAATCAGCGGTACTTCCTCGCGGCCACCATCGTAGGCGGGGTGCCGTGGATGATCCCACTGCTCGATGACGATGAGGAGACCCTGCGGGAGATCTACGACCGGCTGGATGGGATTCTGATCCCGGGCGGCGTGGACATGGACCCGGCGACCTTCGGTGAGGCGCGCCACCCCAAGCTCGGCGCCATTGACCCCGCCCGGGACCGGGTGGAGCTGCAGCTGACCCGCTGGGCGATCGAGGACCGGAAGCCGATTCTGGGCCTCTGCCGCGGCATCCAGGTGATGAATGTGGCGCTCGGCGGCACCCTCTATCAGGATCTCGCCGCGCAGGTGCCCGAGGCGATCAAACACGACTACTTCCCGACGGCCGGCTTCGAACGCGACCACCTGGCCCACGAGGTGTCGCTGGCCAAGGGAAGCCGGCTGCTGGCGCTGATGGAGAAGGCCAAGCTGCTGGTCAACAGCATGCATCATCAGGGGATCAAGCAGCTGGCGCCGGAGCTGGTGCCGGCGGCGGTCGCGCCAGATGGGCTGGTCGAGGCGATCGAGCGCGACGCCGATCACTTCATGGTCGGGGTGCAATGGCACCCGGAGATGTTCGAGATGACCGATCCCCACACCCGGCATCTCTTCCGCGCTTTCATCGCCGCCGCACGGAAGTACCACCGTCACTGAGCCCGGCCTCAGGCCGGGCCGGCGTGTTCCGTCACGAAGCCCATCCGGCCCGCCAGTTCCGCCATTGCTGCATCATTGACGTCTCCCGAGCGCCAGATCCGGTAGAACAGGGTCTGCGCCTCGAAGGGGACTGCCTGCCCGAGCTGCTCCAGCATGAGGAGCAGGTCGATCACGTCCTGACGGGTCCGCTCGCTCCGGTCCACCGCCAGCTCCGCGACGTGCCGCAGCAGGGCGCGCCGCACCACCGGCCGGAGCCGGTCGCCGCGATCGAGCGCGGCCCGTTCTTCGGCGGAGAGCAGCCGGGCGAGGGTCTCGCCCCGCAGCACTTCGGCCACGGCTTGCCGCTGGCGCTCGGGCAGGTCGGCGAGCGGCAGCGCCACCGGGGAATCGAGCAGCGGCGAGCGTACCGTCGCCAGCAGCGCGAGACCGGAGCGTTCCAGCGAGACGGAGAGGTTGTAGTGCCGCCCGGTGCGCCGATTCGCCAGCCGCAGCTCCTCGTCCCGGCCCTCGAGCGACCAGGTTGCGCTGGTGGCGGCTTCCGGGGCCACCGCACGCGCAGCCGCGAGTCCCGCGGCGATCCGTGCCGGCGGCGGCTGAGGCGGTCGGGCCCGCAGCAGATAGATGTCCCGGCCAGTGCCGAGCGCGCGGACGTTGCTCTCCGCGGTCGCCAGCCACCGCGTGAAGCCCTCCTCGAGCATATGGGCCTCGGCCCCGCCCAGCGCGATCACCCACGCGGCGTAGCGGAGCACCTGCAAGGGCTCGAGCCCACCGATGTCGTCGAAGAACCAGGCGCAGCTGGTGAGCGTCCGCAGCGCGCCTCGCTCCATCTCCAGCAGTTCACCCGCGCGGACCAGCGCCTCGGGCGACAGGTTCGGCTTCGCCGCGCCCAGCACGTAGGCGCGCACCGCTTCCGAGCCCGCGCCGATCACGCCGCCATAGCCCGCCACCGCCGCGGCAGGATCCTGCAGCAGGGCGGGGGCATCCCGGTCGAAGAGGGCCTGGCAGCACTCGGTCAGCCAGCTCACGGCGTCGCGGAGCGGGGTGCGCCAGCGCTGGTTGGTGGGCTGGTCGTGGGCCATGCGGCAGCCGCAGTCGCTCCGCCACCGCTCCACCCCGTGGGTGCAGCTCCACGCGCTCGGCGCCACCAGCCGGACCTCCTCCTGGGCGCCGTGCCTGGCAAGAAACGACGCGAAGTTCTCGATGATCACGCCGGGCTCGCTGCGCACCCGTTCCAGCGTCATGGCCAGGGCCATCTCGCCGAAGTGATGATGATGCCCGTAGGTCTCGCCATCGGTGGCGACCGAAATCAGCGCCGGCGGCTCGTCGTCGTCGGGTGTGGCGAGGAGCCGGGAGGACCAGCTCAGCGCATCCCGCACCAGCGGACCGAAGGCCACGTCATGGCTGATCGGCCCGTCGTAGACGAAGACCGCGATCGAGCGGCCGGAGAGGGTGGTGACCAGCCCGGGCAGGCCGCGGGCCGGCACTGGATCCACCTGGTGCGGCGCGAGGATGGTGAACTGGATCCCCTCGAGCGCGAGCACGTCGAGCGTCTCCTCATCCACCGCCGTCTCGGGGAGCCACATCCCTTCCGGCTCGCGGCCGAAGCGACGGCGGAAGTCCTCGATGCCCCAGCGCACCTCGGTAACCTTCTGGCGCCGGGTGGAGAGCGGCAGAATCGCGTGATGGTAGGGCATCGCGACGGCGTTGCCATACCCCAGTCGCGCGCGGCTCAGCCGATCGGCGTCGAGCACCGCCTGATAGGTGTCGGGAGCGGCGCGTTCCAGCCACTCGAGCAGGGTCGGTCCGAAATTGAAGCTCACCCACTCGTAGAGGTTGATGATCCGCGCGATGCGGCCGCCGGGTCCCGGCAGCCGTGCGGCGGCGACCGCCCGATAGCACTCCTGCTCGATCCGTTCGTTCCAGTCATGCGCCGGGGCGGCAGACGGCTCGGCCTCCACCTCGTCGAGCCAGGGATCCTCGCGGGGCGGCTGGTAGAAATGGCCGTGAATGACGATGGAGCGTGGGAGGGTCATCGGGGGCGGATGTGCGCTACTCGCCGGTCGAGCCGAGCAGGCCGTGCGGGGTGGTGCGTATTGCGGACCAGGCGGGGCCGGCCGCGCCGGCGAGCGCGACCGTGAGCAGGGCGATGGCGTATGACAGCACGGCGCTGCGGTCCCAGGGCGCGAGCCCGGTGATCAGTTCCGGCAGGGCGCTCCAGAGCGCGGGCCCGAACCAGAGCCCCAGCGCCAGGCCACCGAGGCCGACGGCCCCGGCGCGGAACAGGATGATCCAGAGCAGCTGCCACCGCCGGGCACCGACCGCGCGACGTACCCCGAATTCGGGCCATGATGACCGGACCCAGATGCGCATCAGCGCGAAGAGCCCGGTGGCCGCGATCGCGAGCATGGCCCAGCCCTGGTACTGGAGCGCATCGCCGAACCAGGCGAGCGGTGCGAGGTCGGCCGCGAACAGCGCGGATTCCGGGACCACGCCGGTCGCGCGGGCACGGCTGCCTAGCACATCGGAGACGAGCTGCCGCGTTGCCGCCGCGGGAAGCCCCGTCGCCGGTGACCGAAGCAGGAGATCCACGTGGCGAGCGGGGTGCTGCAGGATGCTGAGGTAGATCGCGTATTTCGGCAGCATGCCGCCGCCGAAGCCCGCGGGGGCGACGTCGTCCACGACGCCCACGACGGTGTACCAGTCCCTGGCGTCGTCCGCCACCTGCAGGGTGCGCCCCACTGCGTCGCCGGCCTGGAAGTGATCTCGCGCCAGCGACCGGCTCACCACCGCCACCTTCGCGCTGCCCCAGCGGTCCGCGCCGGTGATACGACGCCCCTCGAGCAGCGGGATTCCGAGCGCCAGAAAGCTGTCGGCGCTGACGAACTGATGGACCACGGTCGGTTTCCGCCACCGGATCGGGAGGCCGCCCTCGGAGCAGAGACCGCAGTCGGTGGTCGCATGGGCGACGGTGCCGAGTCCGGTAATCGCGCCGGCACTTGTCAGGCTCGCTGAGCCGAGTTCCGGGTGGCGGCCGAGCTGGGTGAGGATCTCCTCGTAACCCCGGGCGCGCGCGGCGGGGTCCCCGGCGGAGGCGTCGAGCTGGAAGACGGGGTCGTGGCGCGCGGTGCTGGGGGCGGAGACCCGCGCGGTGAAGCTCGCCAAAGGGAAGAGCTTCCAGTGGACGGGCAAAAGGGAATAGGCCAACCAGTGGCAGTTAACGCAAAGTCGCCAAGAGGCAAAGAGGACCTCAGTCGCCTGGCTTGGCGGCTTGGCGTGAGAATCCTCAGCGCGCCGGGGCGTTCGCTTCGTCCTTCGGCTTCGGCCGCCAGACCCGCACCGGGCTGTGCCCGAAATAGGTGAAGTAGTCGATTTGCTCCTCCTTGTCGTAGTTCTTCTTGAGGAGCTCCTCGCTGCAGAAATACGGGGCGTCAAACTCGGTGAGCACCATCGTGTATTCGCGCTCCTTCACC
>DAINRP010000144.1:0-7919 GCA_036741755.1 Gemmatimonadales bacterium | reverse complement strand
CTGACCGAACCGAGGGTTCCCTGCATGCCGTCCTTCTCCAGCCCGCCTGCCGGGGTGACCTGCGCCACGCTGCCCTTCGGCAGGTCCACGATGAGTTTGGCCGGGAGATAGACCCGCACCCACGGTCTCGCCACGACGCCGATGGTCACCAGCGGTGTGCCCGCCGCGACGACCTCACCCGGATCGGCGTGCCTCCCGAGCACCACTCCACTGACGGCCGCGAGGACGGCGAGTTCGCTCACGTCCGCGCTCGCGCCCGCGAGCTGCGCCTCCGCGCTCCGCACCTCGGCCGCGGCGGCACGCACCTGATCGCTGCGGCTCCCTTCCTTCAGCAGCTCGAGCGTCGCCTGCGCAGCATCCCGTCGGCGTGCCGCCGACTCGGCGAGCGCGCGCGCCCGGTCGAAGTCCTGCTGCGGAATGATCTGGGACTGGAGCAGCTGTTCCGACCGCGCCAACTCGCGTGCGGTGCGATCGGCCTCGGCCTCGGCGGCGGCGAGATCGGCCTCAGCGCGATTCACCTCCGCTGCGCGGGACCCGCGCTGCAGATCGGCCAGCCGAGCCCGCGCCGCCGCCAGCCGTCCGCGCCGATCCTCGAGCGTCGCCGGGATGGCGGACTGAGTGAGCAGCGCGAGGGTGTCACCGGCGTGCACGCTGTCGCCTTCCTGGACCCGGATGGCGACGATGCGTCCCCCCACCAGCGGCGCCGCGTCCGATTCATCCACCTCGATGGTGCCGGGGTAGGAGGGCGCGCCATCGGCGCCACGCCGGCAACCGCCGGTGAGCGACAGGATTGCGCTGCAGATCATCAGGGAACGGAAATTCATCGGCGGACTCGCTTGCGGGCACGCGGAGCGGCGGATGGGGTCGCGACCGGCATGAGGGCCGCGAGGCTGAAGGCGACGGCGTGATCGACATACTGCGCGACCTGCGCGGGCGGCACTGTGCCCTCGTGGCCGAGCATGCGGGAGACCGCCGGCTTGGCGACGAAGAACCACGCCATCTGGGAGACCAGCGAAATCGCGGTGAAGCGCGGATCGAGATCGGCGCGAATCTCTCCGCTCTTCTGCGCGGCGCGGATCAGGTCGCAGATCCGCCGGAAGAGGCCGGCGGCCATCTCCCGGATCAGCGGCAGCGCGTGCTCCGCCTCGTGATCGGCGAGCTCGCGGGCGAGGAGGCGGGGCAGCCGTGGCGCGCTCTGCATCACCCCGGCGTAGCCGCGGAGGATCCGTTCGATCGCCGCGAGGGGCGGCAGCCCGTCGGGCAGCTCGGTCGCCAGCTTCCGGGAGAAGCTGCCGAGCCGGCGTTCGAGCACCGCGTGATAGAGCCGCTCCTTGTCGGGGAAGTAGTAGTACAGGAGCGCGGGGTTCACCCCGGCCTCGGTGCCGATCGCCTTGATGGTGGTCGCGGCGAAGCCCTGCCGGGCGAAGAGCGCTTCGGCTGCGTCGAGCAGGGCGATCTGGGTCTCGGGGAGTTCGGCCACGTGAGGTAATTAATCAAACAATTAATTGGCGTCAACCACGGAAGGGCCGTGAGCGCGTCAGCCCGGAATCCGCTGCCGGATCCAGTCGGGCAGCAGCAGGTCGTCGGCGATCGCGGCGATCTCCTCCGCCTCCTTCCAGGCATGCTCGAGGACGGAGAGGTGAGCCGAGAGAAAGAGCCGCTCCTGCTCCTCCTGCGCCGCCATCTCGAAGGCGAGCCGCTGGTAGGGAAGCAGCTTGGCCAGCGGAACCGTGTGGAGGAAGGGGTCGAGGTCACCGTATCGTCCGGGGCGCCGCCGCGCCTGTCCTTCACGATAGGCGGACCGCTCCGCCGCATCCCGGGCGACGGAGTGCGGATCGAGCAGGAAGGGATTGCCGTAGACGTCGATCCAGTCGACCGCTTCGCGAATCTCCTCCTTCGAACCATCTGTGCGATTGAGCGAGGCCAGCGCAACCGCGGCGAGATGCACCGCGCTCGCACCTTCGAGGGAGGCCGCGGGCGCCAGATGCCGTCGTGTATTGTACGTCACTCCGAGGTCGGCGTTCTGGCCTGGGGCTTCCGGGTGCAGGATCAGTCGCGCCGGCGAGCTGTCGTCCGGCGGTCTCCACTCGAGCCGCCAGAGATCGCCGTGCCGTAGCACGAGCGGGCCTGAAGCCTGTTCGATCCGGTGCACGATCCGCCGGTTCCGGACGCGTTTCCGGATGCCGTTGAGCAGGTTGTACGTCCACCAGGCGCCGCCACCGACTCCGAACCCGATGCCGAGCCCCGCCACTGAAGCGACGATGCCGGTCGTGGTGACGGCGCCAACGACGAGCGCCCGGCGCCTCCGCCTGACAATCTGATCGGTATACCGCCACGCCGCGAACTCCGGCCTGAGCGGCTCGCCCACCCGCACCAGTTCGGTACCGTCGCGCAGCTTCGCGAGGCCGATGTTGTCGGTCGAGACCCGGATCCGGGTGCCGCGGAAGAGCCGTTCGCACTGCTCGATCGCCTCCCAGCGTTCATCGAGCGGGGCGAGGTTCCACCGCCCGCAGTGCTGGCAGACGACCCAGAGGCGGCCCTTCGTCGCATCGAATGCCAGTCGCCGGCCGACCGGAAAGGCCTCGATCTGCTCGTTGGCGCCGAGGTCGCGGTGGCAGAAGAGGCAACTGGAGTACATCGCTACTTCAGCGCATGAATGAGGAGGTCCAGGAGCGCCAGCATGAGCGCGAGGGTGAGCAGCAGCGTGAGCAGCAGCCCGGCCGCGAGCCCCGCGAAGATCCAGCGGCTCGCGGCGCGGGTCGCGGCGGGCCGCTCCAGCCAGTGCTCCAGCAGCCGGAGATTCCGGAGGTTGCCCTTGAAGCCGAGGTCGAAGAGATCGCCGGCGATGGGAATGGTGCCGACCAGCGTCTCGAGGGCGAGGTTGAGCAGCATCCGCGCGAGGATCACCAGCGGCGCGCCCAATCGCCACCCGGCGTAGAGTCCGTAGCCCCCGATGGCGCCGGCGATGCCATCCCCCAGCCCCGGAACCAGGCCGATCACCGTGTCCCAACCGAACCGAAGCGAGGTGCCTGGCAGGCGCCACCGGGCATCGAGCGCGGTGGCGATGATACGGAAGCGGGTCAGTTGCGGAGGGGTTCCAGGCATGTCACGGCGGCCGGCGCATACTGTTCGGTACAGGCTGCGGCGAGGCAGGGCAGCAGTCTGGTCATGGTTTGAATCGCTCGGCCCCGGGCGCGGGGTGCCAGGGATGCCTGGGCTCGAAGTGCCGCCACAGCAGCGCCGAGATCTTGCGGATGAGCACCCAGCCCTCGTTCGGCGGGTCCCAGCTGGTATCCGTCTGATCCTTGGTGATGATGCAGAAGACGTAGTCGCCGGAGGGGGCGTTCACGAGCGCGACTTCGGAGCGGGAATGGTCCACCGCGCCGACCTTCGATGCGACCTGCACCCACGGCGGCAGCTGGGAAAGCGCTTCACCCGTCCAGTAGCTGCGTGTGAGGTGGCGATACATCTCCTGGCTCGCTGCAGGACTGACAGCCTTGCCGGCGCGGATGACTTCCAGCAGCCGCGCCATTTCGCGTGGGGTCGTCTGTCCCCAGCCGTAGCGGGTCCGGTCGAGTTCGCGTCCCGGGGTGCGGCTGTTGACGCGGGTGGCCTCGAAGCCGTGGGTGGCGAGCCAGTCATTGATCGTCGTGCCGGTGCCGGCGAGGGCCTGCAGCCAGAGCGAGGCGGTGTTGTCGCTCATGGTGATGCTGAGCAGCGTGAGCTTGCTGAGCGCGAAGGTGCTCGAGTCCTTCGCCGCGCCCAGGACGTCCTCCCCCTCGTAGAGCAGCGAGTCGGTGTAGATCAACTCCTGCTGAAAGCTGAGTTCGTTGCGCTCGAGGCGGTCGAAGATCCCGATGAGAATCGGCACCTTCACCATGCTGGCGGTCGGGAAGACTACGTCGGCGTTGATCGCGGCGGTCCGCCCGGAGGGAAGGTGGCGGACATAGATGCCGATGGTTCCGTGGAAGCCCTCGACCAGGCTATCGAGTTGTCGCTGCAGCGGGCGGTCGGGGCGCGGACGGACCTGCGCGCCAACCGGCGCCGCGGCGAGGATCGCGAGCGCGATCCCGCCGAAGCGCCCGAGGCTCACTCGTTCCCCAGCGGGCGCGGATCCTCTCCGGTGATCTTGATGAGCGCCTTGCGCGCCATGGCGGCGACGTCATCATTGCGATCGTCGAGCGCTTCGGTGAGGGCCGGTACGGCATCCTTGGCCGCGGGGCCGATCTCGCGGAGCGCGATGCAGACCGGGAACCGGACGGTGGGCTCCGGGTCCTTGAGCGCTGCGATCAGCGCCGGCACGGCCGGGAGGGCTTCCGCCCCCATGCCACTGATGGCGTAGGCGGCGGCGTTGCGGCTGTAGGGGGCGGCAGCATCCTTGAGATCGGCGATCCATGCGGAAAGGCCCCGGCCCTCGAACTCCGGTTCCTTATGCTTCTTGCCCTGTGCCTCGGCACGCACAGTGAAGAGCGCGACGGCCAGCAGGCTGGTGATCAGTGTTCGGCGCATCATGTTTCTCCCTGCTACGGTGGTGACGTGAGACGGGGAAGCTACACTCACGGCCGGGCCCTGAACAGGATTTTCCCGAAACCCTGAACAGTTCATTACCGTACGCAGGCCGTCCCCCCCAAGCCGGAATACAGGTCCCAGATGATCCTCGCGCTCGTGGCGCTCGCGCACCTTGCCGCTGCTGATTCCGTCATGCGCTTCGACGGCCAGCAGCACGAGCTCGTGGTCGCCCCGCCGAGGATCGAGGCCGTGGTCACGGTGGACGGCAATCTCGATGAACCGGTGTGGAGCCAGGCGGCGGTGCTGGCCGGGTTCTCGCACTTTCAGCCCATCGATGGCGTGCCGGCGGAGGATTCCACCGAAGTCCTGGTCTGGTACTCCTCCACGGCAATCCACTTCGGCATCCATGCCCGCGAGCCGCATGGCGAGGTGCATGCGACCCTCGCCGACCGGGACCGGATCTTCGCTGATGACTACGTGCAGATCCTGCTCGGCACCTTCGACGACGGCCGGCAGGCGTACATGTTTGCCGTCAACCCGCTGGGCGTGCAGGGCGACGGTTCGCTGGTGGAAAAGGGCCAGGCGTCGGGTGGTGGCTTTATGGGTGGCGCGGCGGCCGCCCGCGAGGAGGCCGACCTGAGCCCGGACTTTGTGTTCGAGTCGAAGGGACGGCTGGTGGAGGGCGGGTACGATGTGGAGGTGCGGATCCCCTTCAAGAGCCTGCGTTACCAGTCAAAGGAGGTGCAGCGCTGGCAGCTGCACCTGCTCCGGCGCATCCAGCACTCCGGCTTCGAGGACTCCTGGGTGCCCGCGGAGCGGGCCAGCGCTTCCTTCCTGAGTCAGGCGGGGACGCTCGCCGGGCTCACCGGGCTGATCCGGGGCCTGACGCTGGACGTGACGCCCGAGGTGACCGGGCGCTGGAACGGCGGGCGGGACACGAACGGCCGCTGGAACTACAACCGCTCGGGCCCCGACATCGGGGGCACGCTGCGCTGGGGCATCACCAACAACCTCTCCCTCAACGGCACCGCGAATCCGGACTTCTCGCAGGTCGAGTCCGATGTCTCGAGCATCCAGTTCGATCCGCGGGACGCGATCTTCTTTCCGGAGAAGCGGCCATTCTTCCTCGATGGGCTGGAGCTGTTCCAGACACCCAACAATCTCGTGTACACCCGGCGCGTGGTGCAGCCGGTGGCCGCGGTCAAGCTCACCGGCAAGGCGCTCGGTACCACGGTGGGCCTGATCTCCGCAGTGGACGATCGCGTGGCTTCGCGCACCGGCGATGAGCACCCGCTGGTCAACGTGCTCCGGCTGCAGAAGGATGTCGCCGCCCGCTCGCGCATTGGGCTGGTGTACACCGATCGCATTGATGGGAAGGACTGGAACCGGGTCGGCGCCGTCGATGGCCGGATCCTCTTCGGCAAGAGCACTTTCAGCTTCCAGGTAGGCGACAGCTGGACACACGAGGGCGGCGTGAGCAGCGCGGGCCCGATCTGGCGCGCGAACCTCAACACCAACGGCCGCACCTTCGGCGTGCGCTACACCTTCTCCGGAATCGATCCCGACTTTCGCTCACGGAGCGGCTTCATCCGCCGCCGTGGTGACGTGGACCTCCTGCTGGTGAACCTGCTGACCGTCAACGGCAAGCCGGGAGGGCTGATCGAGAATTTCACGCCGGACATCACCCTCAACGGTACCTGGACCTACGACCGCTTCACCGCCGGGCACGGCGTTCGGGACCAGAAGCTCCACGTCAACCTCAACGCGACGCTGCATGGCGGCTGGAGCGTCGGCGCCTCGGTGCTGCTGGAGAAGTTCGGGTACGATCCGCGGATCTATGGCGGCTACGCGCTCGAGGTGCCCCGGGCGGGTGGCGCCGGTCTCGATACCGTCGCATTCACCGGCGTGGCGAAGATTCCCAATCGCGACTGGGTGGTCTCGCTCTCCACCCCGGAATTCCAGGGCTTCTCGGCCAACGGCTTCTTCATCTGGGGGCAGGACGAGAACTTCTTCGAGTGGGCGTCGGCGAACATCTACTTCGGCGACTTCGGGGTGAACTGGCGCCCGACGGGGCAGCTGCGCATCGAGGGACGCTACCAGCACAACCAGTACAATCGGCGCACTGACGGCAGCATCGTGGGCCGGCAGCGGATCCCGCGGCTCAAGCTCGAGTACCAGATCGCGCGGTCACTCTTCGTGCGCCTGGTTGGCGAATACAACGCCTATCAGCAGGACAGTCTGCGTGACGACACCCGCACCAACGCGCCGATCCTGATCTACAACAACAACAGCGGGCAGTACGAGCGCTCCCCCGCCTTCACCGACAACACCTTCCGGGGCGATGTCCTGGTCTCCTTCACGCCGGTGCCGGGCACGGTGCTGTTCGCGGGGTACGGCAGCACGCTCACCGATCCCGACGCCTTCAAGTTCCGCTCGCTCAGGCGGCAGCAGGACGGATTCTTCCTCAAGGGGAGCTATCTCTTCCGGATCGGCGGGTGAATAGAGCCATTGTGGGGCCGCGATTCATCGCGGCCCCTACTCCTGCCATCGGAGCGGATTCAGCTCGATGTAGCGGCGGGTGTGCCAGAGTTCGGCACCGTCCCGGATAACCCGATCCCAGTGTCTCGATTGCCAGCGGAATTCCGGGAGAAGATGGAGCCGGATCAGCCTGGTTGACCTCGCCTTCCAATGCCGTACGACCTTGCCGATCGCCGTCTTCGAGGTTCCCATGAACGAGGCTGGCACAGTGGAACTGCGCTGATGTATCGTCGGGCATGGCACCGAGGTTTCACACCCGCCTTCCAGCACGAGAATCGCATGGATGTGATCAGGCATGATCACAAGACGATCGATGGTGAGCCCTGAAAAGCGCTCAGGGAGCAGGCGGGCAGTCGTCAGGACAATGCGGCCTGGGGCTGAGAGGTGCACGTTGCCGTGGGAGACCCTGCTGAGTACTCGCCGGCGTTCGTGGACCTTGAAAGTGATGAAATACGCCGCCGGCGTGGAATAGTCCCAGCCAGGCAATCGGGGGAGTCGGCCCATGGTCTTGTCGGTGGATGAGTCGCCCCAATCTGATTCGGTCGGCTCAACCGAGCCTCAAACTTCGCAAAACCTGGAAATAATTGTGGGGCCGCGATTAATCGCGGCCCCACCAACCTGGAAAGCCCCACCAACCTGGAAAGCCCCCACCTAGCTGGAGAGATCCCACCTGGCCGAGGAGCCCCCACATAGTTGAAGAGCTTCCACTCAGCTGAGATGCTACCATCCAGCTGGAGAGTTTTGAGTCCGCGGGGCCTCACAAGCCGAAAGAACTCCACAACTCCTCCGAACTCCCTCCACGCTGGAAGGCCCTCAGTCCCACGCCGAGAACTGGCCCTCAGCCGCCAGCGCGGTCATCGCCTCGCGGAACC
>DAINRP010000143.1:0-7941 GCA_036741755.1 Gemmatimonadales bacterium | reverse complement strand
CCCCGCTGCCACCCATTCCCTGGAAGACCTGGCGGAGGATCGCGCGCTCGGCTGGCGTGGGGTCCTCTCCGCTCATGCGCTTGCGGAAGATCGCCTTCACCTGGTCCTCGGTGACGCCAGGCGGCAACGCAACCGTCCGGCCATCAGGCAGTGACATTGTAGTGCCCGCCGGCTTCGCCGCGGTCGCGGCGACGCGGGACTTCACCGCGGTGTCGCCGGCCGGCTTGGGCTCACTCGCGGCCAGCTGGGTCTTGACCTCGGCCTCGGTGAGGCCCATGAGCCCGGCTGCGCTGTTCACGTCCCGCTGGGTGCGGAGCGCGCCCACCGGAATCGCCAGCACGCTGTCGCGCCGCCCCACGTGCACTTCGACGTCGGAGTTCATGCCGGGCTTGAGCAGCCCCTCCCGGTTCTCGATCCGCACCAGCACGGGGAACATGGTGACGTTCTGCTGGATCGTCGCCTGCGGCTCGATCTTCAGCACCTGGCCATCGAAGGGACGATTCGGGTAGGCGTTCACCGTGACGGTGGCCCGGAGCCCGGGCTGGATCTTGCCGATGTCGGTCTCGTCGACCAGTGTGCTGACCTGCACCCGGTTGAGGTCCGCCATCTTGAGCAGCACCGTACCGCCGCCGACCGTGCTGATCGGCGAGGAGATGACCTGGCCCCGCTCCACATCGAGCTCGACGATCGTCCCGGTGATCGGCGCGCGAACATCGGTCTGATCCAGGGTGATCTGCGCATTCTGCAGATTGACCTGCGCGGTGACCACGCCGGCCTTGGCGGTGGCGTAGTCGAGCACCGACTGATCGTACTCCGTCTGGGTGATCGACTGCGACTTGAGCAGCGCCTCCGAGCGGTCCTTCTGGGTCTGGGCGTTGACCAGCCGGGCCTTGGCCACCTCGAGCTGGGACAGGGCCTGGTCGACGTTGTTCTTCGGAATCCGCGGGTCGATCCGCACCATCAGATCGCCGGCGCGCACCACCTGGCCGGTCTCCACCCTGACCTGCAGCACCTCACCCGAGGCCTGCGATTTCACTTCGACGAGCGTGTCCGGCTGGATGGTCCCGTTGGCGCGGGCCGACACCACGATGTCCCGCCGTTCGACCGGGACCGACTGGTAGACCTGCAGCTTGGGGGCAGCCGGCTTGCTGCAGGCGGCGAGACACAGGACCAGCAAAGGCAGCTTCTTCGGCACTTAGTTCCTCGGAGTCAGGAAGTCACGCTCGACCTTGCCGTCGAGCAGGTGGACCTGCCGGTCGGCATGGGCGGCGATATCGTGTTCGTGGGTGACCAGCACGATGGTCTGGTTCTGGTCGTGCAATTCCCGGAACAGCGCCATGATCTCGCTGCTGGTCGTCGAGTCGAGATTGCCGGTCGGTTCGTCGGCCAGCAGGATGCTCGGGCGGTTCACCAGCGCCCGCGCGATGGCGACGCGCTGCCGCTGGCCGCCGGAGAGTTCGTTGGGCCGGTGGTCGACCCGGTCCGCCAGGCCGACTTGCTTGAGCGCCTCAAGGGCCCGTGTGCGCCGTTCCTTGCTCCCCACGCCGGCGTAGACCAGCGGCAGCTCCACATTGTGCAGCGCGTCGGCGCGGGGCAGCAGGTTGAAGGTCTGGAACACGAAGCCGATCTCCCGGTTGCGGATCCGGGCCAGTTCGTCGTCGCTGAGTTCCGAGACCCGGAACCCGTTCAGCCAGTACTCGCCCTTGCTCGGGGTGTCGAGGCAGCCGATCAGGTTCATCAGGGTCGATTTGCCCGATCCCGACGGGCCCATGATCGCGACGAACTCGTTGCGCCGGATGGTCACATCCACCCCGCGCAGCGCCCGCACGATTTCGCCGCCCATGTCGTACTCGCGTTCGATGTTGCGGGTCACGATGATGGCATCCCGCGGCACATCGGCGGGAAGCTGGGCCATCCGTTCTTCAGTCGTCGACAGTGAGCTCATAGATGGCGTCCGATGAGGGCTTCGATTTGGGCTTTCGCCTTGAGATAGTCGAACCGGGCATTCACCGCGTCGACCTGGGCCTGTGCCAGCGCCGACTGGGAGGTCAGCACGTCGAGGATGGTCGCGGCCCCGACACGGTACCGCTCCTGCACCACCCGCAGGTCCTCGCCCGCGGCCTCGACGCTGGTGCGGGTGATATTGATACGTACCCGCGCCGCTTCCAGTGCCGCGGCCTGCGTTGTCACCGCGGCCTGCACCTGGCGCCGGGTGTCGGCGGCCGTCGCGTCGGCGGCATCCGCACTCGAGGACCGGGTGACGATGGTCTGCTCCCGCTGGAACTTGTTGAAGATCGGCCAGGTGAGGCCCAGCGCCAGCGAGCGCCGGGCAAAGAGCTGGTAGTCGTTGACCGTCGAGTTGGACCCGCTCCAGTTGGCCGATCCGGAAAGGGCCAGCGTCGGCCAGTACGCGGCCTTGGCCGAGGTAACCTGAGCCCGCGCCGCGGCGGCGGACGCGGCGGTCGCCTGCACCGCGGGAGAGTTGGCCAGCGCCTCCTGCTGCAGCTCGGCGGTATCCACGGTGACCGCAAAGCTGTAGTAGACGGAGTCATCGGTCGCGGCGACGCGGCCGTCGAGCCCGAGCGTGCGCCCGAGCGTCGCCTGGGTCGCGGCGACACTGCTCTGCGCCGAGACGAGCGCGAGCTGCGCCGTCCCCAGGTTTACCAGGGAGCGGAGCGAGTCCGACCGGGTCGCCGAGCCGACGTGCAGCTTCGCGATCGACAGCTTGAGCTGCTCCTCGGCCTGGGTCACACTCGCCTCCCGCACCCGCACCAGCTGCTGCGCCGCGAGCACATCGAAGAACTGCTGGGTCGCGGTGAGGGCGGCCTGCGACTCGGCATCCGTGAGCGAGGCGTCCGCCGCCGTCCTGGTGGCCCTGGCGGCGCGGCTGTCGGCGCCGCGGCGGAAACCGGTGAACAGGTCCACGCTCGCATTCAGCCCGAAGTTCACGTTGTTGGTGGTGCCCGACTGGACGCTGCCTGACGAAGTGTTGGTCGTCGGGCGCTCGGAGTAGTCCCGGCTCCCCGAGGTGGTCGCGTTCAGGCTGGGGAGGTAAGCGCCCTTGGCCGAGCGGACCTGGGCCCGGGCGTTCTGGGCCGAACCGCGCGCCTGCACGACCGATGGCTGGGCCAGTTGCGCGAGCCGGATGGCCTCATCGAGCGTGACGGCCGGAGTCTGAGCCGTCGTCCCCGCCGGGGCGAGGCACAATAGGAGCGCGAGCAGGCCTGGGGGGAAATGCCGGAAGACGGTCATCGGTCGGTCGAATCCTTTTTCATTTCACGCCGCTCGGCGTCGAGCCGGGCGGTGACTTCGGAGTAACGCGTCAGTTGCTCGGGGGTAAGCTGAATCCGGACCTCGGCCCGAATCGTGTCCCGCATCAGATTCAGTCGGGTGTTGAGTTCTCCCCAGATGGAATCCATGTCGCCGCGGTGCCGGCGGAGGATCGCCCGCACGCTGTCCCGCTGGGTGTCGTTCAGCTTGAGCTCGCGGTCGAGAAGCTCGACGTACCAGTCACCGCCGCGCCGCCCGCTGCCCGGCCCATGCCGCTCGTGCATCGCCCGGACGGTCAGGGCGCTGCCGACGGCGCCGCCCGCGACCGCGGCGAGGCCCAGCAGGAGGGCGGCTTTCCAGGTGCTGCTCATCATGAGACGACGCTCCCGTTACCTGGCTCCGCCGAGCACAACGGACATGAGCCCGTCGCTGCTGGTCGGCCGATCCCCGGAGGCGATTTCGGTGGCCTCACCGGCCGATGCCGTCCGCGCCTCCTGCAGCACCATCCAGTAACCCAGCGCGGCCGCGAGCATCAGCCCGGCAGCAATACCGGGCCTCGCCCACTGGGCGAGTATCTCCCATCCACTGCCTGCGCGCGGCAGCCGGGCGCGCACCCGCGCAGCGAACGCCGCGTTGTCCTCGGCGTCCAGGCACTCACGAAGACGGGCACCGAGGACCGGGTCCGGCCGGGTATCGAATGGATCGATGCTGGTCATGGCTGCTCCTTTGATTCGCCCAGGGCCGTCCGCAGCTTGCGCCGTGCGTGGAAGACCTCCGACCGCGCCGTGCCTTCCGGAATTCCCAGCACCAGACCGATCTCCGCGTGGGCGTACCCTTCGACTTCGAACAGCACGAGCGCGAGCCGCTGTCGCTCCGGCAGTCCCGCGAGGGCGCCGTTCAGCCGCTGCCGGAGATCGGCCTGCTCCGCGACTGCCGCTGGCGATGAGCCTGAGCCGGGAAGACTCTCCGGAATCACCTCGGTCCGGCGGATGAGCCGGCGCCGGTGGAGATCCCTCGCGGCGTTGATGGCGATTTGGCCGAGCCAGGGCTGAAACGGCCGGGTCGGGTCGAACCGCTCCCGAGCCCGCCACGCCGAGAAGAACGCATCCTGGGCGGCGTCATCGGCGTCATCCCGATTGTGAAGGACCGCGCGCGCCAGCCGCCGGACGAACCCGGCGTGTGCCTCGATCAACGCCCCGAAGGCCTCGGTGTCGCCATCGCGGGCCCTCTGTATCAGTTCTCCCTCGGTCACAGGCTAGTACGCGCCCGGCCGCGGATTCGTTGAGCGCCCGGATCCCGGAGGCTTCGGCCCCTGTGCTTCGAGTCGGCTCGCATCATGGACGAGTCACCAGTCTTCTGCGCGGTTCACCAGCACACGCACTCTTTCCACCGCCTCGCCGACGACGGCCGTCCGTGCTCAGTGCAGGCCGTCTACACCGGCTGGGGATGTCGCCGCCTGCAGCCCCGGCCCGTTCCTCGGGGGTGCGCGCCAATTCTATAAGAGTAGCCCATCAATCGGATTCGCGGCCTCGGGGCAGACCCGGGGGCACTGTACCGTGGCGTCATAGTCTGGATCGAATCGGCACGTCGCCCAACGCTGCTCCACATCCTCTGGACCGGACCGAAGTTCATACGGCCAGCGCGGATAGCCAGGATTCCGGGGTCCGCGACAGGGAAGAACGGCTCTTGCTTCTGAACCCCAGTGAGTCTGATGCCCGGGATCGAACTGGTGGGGTCATTCCCTATGGGATGCTCGACGGGTGCGGAACGGATCCAACCCGTCTACGCGCTTCAGCGGTTCCGGCAGCCTGAATTGTCGCTCTTGGGGCCCTATCGATTTGGTACAGGTGGCACGAATCATTTCGTCGACGGGGATGGGGTCTGCCCCGAGCAAATCGCGTAAGGTGCAGCGGATGAATGGCTTATCAAACGTGACGTCGCGGGTCGAGCCGGGTCTGGTTCCTGCTCAGGAGAGGGGAGTCACCCTCCACCCTTCAGCTCAGCCCCGAGGTTTTGTGTCCGCACCCGCTGCCGCGCTCACAGTCGTACCGATGAGCGATTCGTTCTCCACCATCTGGCCGGGTCTCGCGGCGGAGTGTGGACTGGAGCTGGTGGTGAGCCCCCAGCCATCGGCGGTGCAGGGCAGCATCGTGGCGGTGGTCGCCGCCGGGGTGGAGGACTCGATCGGCAGCATCCTGGCGCAGCTCCCAGCCGGCACATCAGCGACCGCAGTCATCGCCGCCGCGGCTGATTACCGGATCGCCATCGCCGCGGTGCGGGCAGGCGCCTCGGAATACTTCGCACTGCCCCAGGACCTGCCGCTCCTGAAGAGCTGGCTCCGGGAGCAGGCGGATCGGGCGTTCACCGCCCGGAGCACGGCGAGCTTCGCCTCACGGGAGGCCGCCAAGTATCAGTTCGAGGGAATCCTGGGACAGAGTCCCGCCCTGCGCGAGTCGCTTGAGCGGGCAGCGCGGATCATTCCCCATGGCGCCGTGACGGTGCTGATCAACGGAGAGACGGGAACCGGCAAGGAACTCCTCGCGCGGGCCATCCACTACAACGGACCCAGGAAGAAGGCGCCGTTCGTCGACGTCAACTGCGCGGCGATCCCCGAGAACCTGCTGGAGAGCGAGCTCTTCGGGCACGAGAAGGGCGCCTTCACCGATGCCGGCGCCGCCAAGCCCGGTCTGTTCGAGATCGCCAACGGCGGGACGATCTTTCTCGACGAGATCGGGCACCTATCACTCTCCCTGCAGGGCAAGCTGCTGCGGGTGCTGGAGCAGCGGGAGATCCGCCGGGTGGGCGGGACCGCGAATCTGGCGGTCGACGTACGGGTCATCGCCGCGACCCACGTGGATCTCGCCGAGGCGTCCAGGCAGGGCCAGTTCCGTGAAGACCTTTACTACCGGCTGAACGTGGTCGGTCTGCGGCTGCCGGCCCTCCGGGAACGCACCGGAGATCTGCTTCCGCTGGCGGCGAGTTTCCTCACTCGGTTTGCCGGCGAGTACGGCCTTCCGGTTCCCGCGCTCTCGAGCGACGCCGAGCGCCGGCTCCAGGCCCATCCCTGGAGCGGCAACATCCGCGAACTCCGCAACGTCCTGGAGCGCGCCATCCTGCTCGCGACCGGGCAGCGTCTCGAAGCGGCCGATCTCGGGCTCGATACTCACCGCCCGATGCAGTCCGGCGACGGCGTGCCCTTTCCCGCGTCGATGTCCGACATCACCCGCGCCGCTGCACACTCGATGACTCGTCTCTGCGACGGCAACAAGAGCGAAGCCGCCCGACGGCTGGGCATCTCCCGTACTCGTCTGCTGCGCCTGCTCGCGGCCCGCGGCCGCGGTACCGCGACCCTGAAGGAGGAAGTCTGATGCGTCTCCGTTCCTGCGTGCTGCTTTTCCTGGCGGCTCTCCTGGGCTGCAGCACCGATCCTGGCGCCGGCGGGAATCCCGGCACCGGCGCGACGGACTCCACCGTCGCCCAGGACAGCCTTCGCTTCCTGCGTGCCTCAGTCAGCGCGCCGCCGCTCGCCGACCGTCAGGTCAGCTTCTGGGCCGTCCGGGGGCAGACCCGCGAAATCCGCCTGATGTACCGGCCGGCGGCCGGACAGCCCGACTCGGTGGAATTCGCCCGCTTCCGCGTTGGCGACAGGACGCTCGTCACCGACTCGGCGGGTCAGCCGATTGCGCAGGGCGATTCCCTGCGCATCACGCTCAGCATCGTTGATTCGCTCCACCTTGTCACCGAGTTCCAGCCGTCGGGGCTGGTCTTCAGCCCGTCGCGGCCGGCCCGGCTGTGGCTCAAGTTCGGGGAGGCGGACCCCGACCTGAATCAGGATGGCGTCGTCACGGCGGCGGACACGGCGCTGATCGCAAGCCTGAGCATCTGGAAGCAGGAGCATCCGACCGACACGCACTGGCAGCTCGTTTCGAGCACGATCAACATGGTCTCGCTCGAGGTTGAGGCGGACATCGCCGGCTTCACCCGGTTCGCCGTGGCGTACTGATGACCCCCCTGAAGGGAGTGTAACGAGTATGCGCCGGACCCTCTGGACTGTCCTCTGCAGCGTGCCCCTCCTCCTCGCCGCCTGCGCCGGCGAGGGCACCGCTCCACGCGCGGTGGCCGCTCCACGAGCGTATTCCACCACGTCTCCCATCTTCCTCGAACTGTTCGGCGCGCCGCCGCTCGTGTCTGCCTCGGTCAGCTTCTACGCCGTCAGGTATGAGGATCGCGAGGCGTCGATCTTCTTCCAGCACCCGGGCGGCGGTCCGCCCACCGGGTCCGATCGCGCGGCGCGCATCCGGGTTCGGAAGCGGTCACTTGACGGTGCCACGCTGAACGGGGTGCCGGTCGGTGATTCGGTGCTGATCACGATGACCGTGGTCGATGTCCAGCACCAGATCTTCGAGCTTCAACCGGCGGGACTGCTGTTCAACCCCCGGGATCCCGGGAGACTCGCGATCTGGTACCGCTATGCGAATCACGACTTCAACGGCGACGGTGCTGTGAATGCCGCGGATCTCGCGATCGAAACCACATTTGCCATCTGGCGCCAGGAGTCGGTCGCAGATCCCTTCACGCCGCTGGTGAGTGTACCGATTCCCGTGCTGGACCAGGTCGGGGCCCAGGTCCCCGGCTTCACCCGGTTCGCCGTGGCCTACTGAGATCACCGCC
>DAINRP010000142.1:4469-7982 GCA_036741755.1 Gemmatimonadales bacterium | reverse complement strand
TGGCGGCCAGCCGGTCCAGTCACACCTCGAGGCACTCAAGGCGGCAGGCACCGCGGTGATCCTGAATATCCGGCCAGCCTCGGAGCCGCACCCCATGGATGAACCGGCGGCGGTGCAGGCCCTCGGCATGGAGTACGTGAACGTACCTGTGGGAGCGCGCGACCTCAATGACGCGACGCTCGACCGGGTGCGCGAGGTGCTGGCCGCGAATCGCGAGCGCACAGTGTTCTTTCACTGCGCCAGCGCCAACCGGGTCGGCGGCGCGCTGATTCCGTTCCTGATGATCGATGAGGGGATGGATGAGGAGGATGCGATCGAGATCGCGACCCGGGTGGGACTCAGGAGCCCCGAGCTGCTGCAGTGGGCGCTGGACTATACGCGGCGGCACCTGCCGGCGAACTGAGGGCTGATCGCTGTTCAAGCGAGGTGTGGGGGCGGACGGGGACGTCCGCCCCTGCTGTATTGTGCGGCAGTTAACGGCGCTCCCAGTACATCCGCATCTCCGTGATGAGCACCCCGTTGCTCTCGCAGAAGATCGAGCCCCGGGCATCCACCCACTCCCCGGTCCGGCGGCGGCGGAAGGTGCACTTGAACTCCGTCGCGAACCAGGGCCCGACAGTGAAGATCTCGCCGGCCGTGAAGGTGATCTCCGACTGATAGAGCGGCACGTCGGCCCAGTAGCCGCGGACCGCCTCGATGCCGCGAAGCGGCTCGTCGAAGGGTCCCGCGGTGAAGACGGCTTCGGGGGCGAAGACGCTCATCATGACCTCCACCTTGCCGCGCGACCAGCCGCGGCCGAACTCGTCCACCAGTGTCCGACCCAGCGTGCGGATCGACTGCTCCGTTGTTTCCGTCATGCGATGTGATCACTCCGTCGCTAAGATTCGGCACCTGCCATGGCGACGAATCTAATTCTCCTTGCCCTCGCCTGCGCTGCTCCCTGCCCGCCCGAGGCGGCCGCGCTGGTTGACTCTGCCTGGACCGCGTACCGCAGTGAGGCGATCGCGGTCGCCGGCGAGCGCTTTGCGCGGGCCGACCGGCTCTGCACCAACAACTTCGACGCCAAGGTCGGCCTGGGCTACGTCCGGCTCAGACAGCACAACGTGCCCGAGGCCGATTCGCTGTTCCGGCTGGTGACCCGGGCGGAGAGTACCAACGGCGATGCGTGGGACGGGCTCACCCTGACCCGCTGGCGCATGGGCGACCGGGCCGGCGCGCTCGCGGCGGGGCGGCGCGCCCTTGCGCTGCATCCGAAGAACGAAATCACCCGCGGCATCCTGGCCCAGATCGATCCCGACTGGGACCGCCCCGCCCTGCAGCCGCCGGCCCGCCGCGCCACCCTCCGGATCGATGCCCGGGTGCGCGGTGACTTCTTCGAGATCCCCGGCGCAAAGGGAAGGTGGCAACGATTCTACGTGAATGGCGTCAACATGGGTGTGGCGCTTCCGGGCAAGTTCCCCTCGGAGTTCCCGCCTGACTCGGCGACCTACGCCGAGTGGTTCCGCCTGATTGCCGGGATGCACGCGAACACGCTCCGGCTGTACACGATTCTGCCGCCGAGTTTCTACCGGGCGCTCAGGGCGTGGAATCTGGCGCACCGGGACAAGGTGCTGTGGCTGATCCATGGAGTGTGGACCGAGTTGCCGCCGGACCACCACTTCGACGACGCAGCGTGGAAGGGGGAGTTCCGGCAGGAGATGCGCCGGGTGGTCGACCTGGTGCATGGCCGGGCGGAGATCCCGGTGCGGCCCGGCCATGCGGGCGGCCGCTACGCGGCGGACGTCTCCCAGTGGACGCTCGGCTACATCCTGGGGCGGGAGTGGGAACCGTACGCGGTGAAGGATTTCGACGCCAAGCATCCGGCGAAGCCGTTCCAGGGTCGCTACCTCTCGACCCGCGGCGCGGCGCCGGCGATGGACAGCTGGATGGCCGAGGAGTGCGACTATCTGGTGGATTACGAGGTAGGGCGGTACAACACGATCCGGCCAATCGCCTACACCAACTGGCCCACGCTCGATCCGCTCCGGCACATCACCGAGTCCAACGCCGACGAGGAAGCCGACTGGCGTCTCCGGCTCCGGCGCCCCGCGTCGCGGGCCCCGAAGGAGTACGAGAACGACGCGATCGGTCTCGATGCGATGCTGGTGCGGGCCACGCCGGCGAACCCGGCCGGATGGTTCGCGAGCTACCATGCCTATCCATACTATCCCGACTTCATCCTGTATGATCCCGGGTATGGGGCGGCCAGCTCCAGCGAAGGACGCTCGAACTACTTCGGGTATCTGCGGGAACTCAAGCAGCATCATGCGGGCGTGCCCCTGCTGCTCTCGGAGTATGGCGTGCCCTCGAGCCGGGGCCTCGCGCACCTGCAGCCGCAGGGATGGCACCATGGCGGTCACGACGAAGTGGCGATGGCCCGCATCGATGCCCGGCTCACGCGGGAGATCCGGGAGAGCGGCGCGGCCGGCGGGATCATCTTCGCCTGGATCGACGAGTGGTTCAAGAAGAACTGGATCGTGATCGACTACGAGATCCCGCTGGAAAACACCCGGCAGTGGCACAACGTGATGGACGCCGAACAGAACTACGGCATCCTCGGCATGTACGCCGGCGATTCGGCGACCACGCCTCGGCTCGGCGGCGATGCCCGGCTATGGCGGAGTCTCACACCCGTCGCGACGCCGGCCAGTCCGATGATGCCCGACCGGCCGTCGGCGCTCCGGGTGGGCAGTGACGAGTCGTACGTCTACATCGCCGCGGAGTTCCCGTCGCTCGCGGGCACCGGTTTTCCGTGGGGCCGGCGCCGGGTGCTGCTTGCGCTGGACACCTACCGCGCGGAGCTGGGACAGCAGCGGCTGCCGGGCGACGTGCTGCATGGCAATATCGGCTTCGAATTCCTCGCAAGTTTCCGCGACAGCAGCGATGCGCAGCTGCTGATCGCTCCGGAGTACAACCCCTATGTCGGGGCGGACCAGATCATCGACGGCGACGACCGGGGCCGCTTCGCGCGGCGTCCGGTCACGACCGTGTGGAACGCCGAGGGGCAGTTCGATTCGATGTTCGTGATCACCAACCGGACGCGGATCACCCGCGATGGCGAGTTCATCCCCTCGCAGGGGGTCAATCGCGGCCGGCTCCGGTATGGCACGGAGAAGCAGTCGACGCTCTCGGACTGGTACTGGGATCGCGCCGCAGGTGTGCTCGAGGTGCGGCTGCCCTGGAACCTGCTCAACGTGAGCGACCCGTCCACTGGCACGCTGCTGTATGAGAAAGAGCTGGGGGAGCGGATCGGGACGGTGCACTCCGATGGCTTCCGGCTCGGCCTCGCGGTGGCAGACCGGGACTCGACGCTCATCGCGGCACTGCCGGAACCGGGGCCTGATCACACCTGGAACGCGAAGAGCTTCCGCACCTGGGAGTGGCCGACGTGGACAGTCCCCCGCTATCATCAGCGCCTGAAGCCGGTGTACGACTCTCTGAAGGCGGTGTGGGCGCGATGAGTTCCGAGTTCCG
>DAINRP010000142.1:0-4369 GCA_036741755.1 Gemmatimonadales bacterium | reverse complement strand
TGGGCCGCGGGCAACTTCGCCGGCGCCAAGCACGCCTACGAACTGGCCCTGCATGACGATCCTGGCAGCGTCCGCGCACTGTATCGCCTCGCCGTGCTGGCCTCGTGGGACGGCAAGGTCGATTCGGCCCTCGCGCTGCTCCGGGATGCGCGGGAGGTGGAACCGGGCGAGTCCGACGTGCGGCTGTACGAGGCAAAGATGCATGCCTGGAAGGGCGACTACCGCGCCGCGGTCATCCGGTACGACTCGGTGCTTTCCGAACAGCCTGACAACCGCGACGCGCGCTTCGGGCGGGCGCAGGCGCGCGCCTGGTCGGGGCGATACCAGGAGGCCGATCGGGAATTCCGGGCACTGATCGACGCCAACCCCGACGACGCCGAGGCGCTGGTCGCGCTGGCACAGCTCAAGCAGTGGCAGGGCCGCACTGACGAGGCGGAGCACTACGCGACGCTCGCACTCGCGGTGGCGCCGGAGGACCGCTCTGCGCGTGAGGTACGGGCGCAGATCCGCGCGATCCGGAGGCCGCGGCTCGACGTGGTGCTCGGCTTCGGCCACGACTCGGACCGGAACACCGCCTGGTGGCAGAGCGTGGGGACGTCATTCCTCGCGGCACCGGGGCTCCGGGCCTTCGGCAGCGCCGGGGTAATGGAGGTGAGCGACCCGGTGCAGCATGGCACCCGGCTCTCGGGTGAGGCGGGCGTGACCTACGGCCGGGGCAACCTCAGCCTCACCGGAGCGCTCGGCGCGCGGAGGCTCAGCAACGAATTTGGTACCGACCGCTCCCTCGGCACCTGGCGCGCGAGTGCGAGCTACCGGCTGAGCCCGGGGGCCGGCGTCGGTCTCGGTTACGCGCACTACAGCTTCGACGAGACGGCGTTCCTGGTCGGCAACCGGATCGACATCGATGAGATCTCGGTGGACGGTGACGCCGAACTCACTCCGACAATGTCGCTGGGAGTCGGCGCGGGCATCGGGTGGATCTCCGACAACAATCAGCGCAAGTCGCTCGTCGTCGCCCTCACTCAGCGGCTGGCGCAGCGGTTCACGGTCGGTGTGTATGGCCGTGCACTGGGGTACGACAAGAAGGGCATCGGCTATTTCGCCCCCGACCGCTTCCTGGTCGGTGAGGCGCGCGGCTCCTATACGTATGGCATCCAGCGGTGGGAGGCGAAGCTCTCGGCGGGGCTCGGTGCCCAGCAGGTGGGCAGGGCCGGCCGGGCGCAGTCCGAGTGGCACGCCGAGGCGCGGGTCGCCAGGCGGTGGGCGACGATCAACGAAGTCGCACTGTCCGGCGGATTCTCCAACAGTGCGGTGAGCAGCACGACGGGAGCATTCCGCTACTACACGGCGGCGTTGAGCCTCAGGCTCGGGCTGTAGGACTCGCCGTCGGCGCAGCGGCGCACAGGATTCACACCCAGAGCACGCCTTCACCATGCCACGAGGATCCCATGCTTGCTCCACTCAATAGTCGGTACCTGCCGACCGTTCAGAGCGCGCTGCGCATCGCCGCGGGGCTGACCTTCTTCTCCCATGGTGCCCAGAAGACCCTCGGCTGGTTCGGCGGGACGGGGCCCGATGGGGGGACGGCGGAGCTGATGAGCCGGTGGGGCGCAGCCGGCGTCATCGAGCTGGTGGCCGGGACCCTGCTCTTCCTCGGCCTGGGCACCCGGCTGGCGGCGTTCATCGCCTCGGGCGAGATGGCAATCGCCTACTTCTGGATCCACGTCGGGGGGAGCGGCAAGATCCTGTGGTGGCAGAACCATGGCGAGATGGTCATGCTGTACTCGTTCATCTGGCTGGTCTATGCCGCGTGGGGCGCCGGGCCGATCAGCCTTGACGCGTGGCTGGCGAAACGGCGGGGGGCTGCCTGACTGCGCCGGGCAGCGGCTTGACCCGGAGTCACATGACCGACACCACCCAGGTCCTCGAATCCCTCGCGGCCTCGACCCGCGGCTTCACCGCGGCACTCGACGGCGTCACGGCGGCAGAGTGGAGCACTCACCCGGCGCCGGGCAAGTGGTCGATCGGCGAGACGGCGGAGCACACGGCGGTGGTGCTGCGCGGGATCGAGCGGCTCTGTCGCACCAAGCTGCTCGACATGCCGCTGGAGGCGAACAGCGCCGCGGCCCGCATCAGCGATGCCGATATCGTGCGACTGATGGCGGACCGGAGCCGGGCAATCGAAGCGCCCGATATGGTGAAGCCGAAGGGCCGCTGGGCGACACAGGAGGAGTTCGCCGCGGCCTTTACCACCAGCACCGAGGGCCTGATTGCCTGGGCACGGGAGCACTCGGCGGAACTGCGCACCGTCGGCGCCCCGCATCCGATCCTCGGAATGCTCGATGGGCTGCAATGGCTGGAGTTTGTGGCGGCGCACACCAATCGGCATGCGAAGCAGGTGGAAGCATTGCGCCGGGGATGACCGCGCGGCTGCCAGGCTATTTCACGTACGTCTCGAAGAATCCCGTCCCCTCGTCTTTCACTGCGACTCCTCCGACTTTCCCTTCCAGCTCAAACACTCCGCGCATCTGCAGGAAGCTCAGGCCCATGCCCGCGGCGGTGCGACCGGTGGCCTGGACGTCGGCGATCCGCGCGGTGACGCGCACGGTGTCTGCGTCGCGCGTGGCGACGAAGCTGAAGCCGGTCGGATAGCCGCCGGCCGTGGCGGCGGAGGCTACCGCTCGCTGGTAGCTGACCTCCCCGGCGCGGAGGATCTGCCGAACGCCAAGGGAATCCACCAGTGCCACGAGCAGCCGCGCGGTGCCGGTGTGATGGAGTGCCGCGGAGTCGTCAGGCGCGTAGACGCCTCCGTACAGCAGGTTGTAGCTCCTGCCGCGCGCCGCGCCCCAGTCCCAGGTGACATCGCGCCAGATGCCCCAGTTGTGATCGTGGTAGGCAGGCGCCCCGACGAGGGTGGTGCAGCGCCGGCCGACGCAGACCCGGCCGCTCGCGGTGCCGGAGAGCGCGGGCACGACGTAGCCGGAGAGATACTCGCCTTCCCGGAGATCGACGGGCGGAAAGTAGCGATTGCGCTCCGGCGTCACGGTGAGGTCGAGGGTGAAAACTCCGGCTGGGCCCTTCGCGGTCGCCGCGAGCCGGTACCGTCCGTCGCGCTGCCGGACGGTGCTGGCACCCAGCGTAACATCGGCGCGCGCCGTGTCGAAGACGACCGAATCGGACGGGAGCGTCGCGGTGAAGCGATCGTAGCTGCCGTCCGGCTTCCGGTGTGACACCAGCAGCTGGCCGCCCCAGCGGCCGTGCGGCACCTCGCCACCGACCAGGTAGGTGACGTACCACCACTCCGAGGGGCCCGCTGCGACGTTGAAGTAGTGCCACTCCCCCCAGCTCGAGTCGGCGACCGGCGGGAGGTGGAAATGGTCCAGCTCGTCGTAGAGCGCTCCGACGTTCGGCGCGATCCAGGCCGAGTCAGCGGCGGTATCGTCCCATTTGCCCTGAAGCACGTTGAGCCCAGCGCCCAGCGCGGAGGCGCGGCTGGGAATCTCTCCGCCGGCGCGCGCGGCGACGAGCTTCCCGCGGAATCCCAGATAGACGACCTTGTTCTCGATGGCGGGAGACACGCTGCGCACCAGGTCGGCGTGGCGCGGTCCGCCGAGCAGCTGGCGGGTGAGGAAACGCGCCCGATCGATCCCGAAGAACATCCCGCTCACGCCGCCGGTCCGCATCGCCTCGACATCAATCCCCTGCGGCAGCACGGTCACCTCGCCACCGCCGACCAGCGACACGTCGCGCGACTGCTCCAGCATCGCGGCGCCCACCGAGAGCAGCACGATCATGACGCCCACGCCGAGGCCGTAGCCGAGCAGCAGGAAGAGGGAGCGACCCTTCTTCACGAGCAGGTGGCGGAAGGCGAGCGTCAGGAGCATTGGGACCAGGGCAGAGGGGAGCGGGGACTCAGTGCGCTTCCAGGGTGTCGTTCACGATGTGGCCGTCGAGCATGTGGATCACCCGTCCCGCCTCCGCGGCGAGGCGCTCGTCATGGGTGACCACGACCAGGGTGACACCATCGAGCGAGAGGCGGCGGAAGAGATCGAGGATCCCCCGCCCCGTCGCGGCATCCAGTTCGCCGGTGGGTTCATCGGCCAGGATCACCGAGGGGCGGTTGGCGAGTGCGCGGGCCAGGGCGACGCGCTGCATCTCGCCGCCCGAGAGCTGGGTGGCGCGATGGTCGCACCGGTCCGCGAGCCCGACGTAGCCCAGCAGCTCGGCCGCGCGCGCGCGGCGCTCCGCGCGATCGATCCCGGCCTCCGCCATCGGCAGCTCGACATTCTCCGCCGCGCTCAGCACCGGCAGGAGATGGAAGCGCTGGAAGACGAAGCCGAGCTTGGTGAGGCGGAGTCGGGTGAGCTCG
>DAINRP010000141.1:0-8212 GCA_036741755.1 Gemmatimonadales bacterium | reverse complement strand
ATCGGCGTGATCGCCGGGTATCGGTCGGGCTGGGTCGACGAGGTCTTGATGCGCGACGGCGAGGTGATCTCGGACCAGACCCGATTGGGATCGGCGTCCGGCGTCCGATGCACCCGGATCTCGAAGAGTGCCCAGGCGAGATCGAAGACGATGCTCGCATACTTGGCACGCAGCGATTGCCGGAGCGTGGCGCTGTCACCAAGGAAGCGGAGCTGCCAGGCCGGCTCGTACAGTTCGAGGGCGGGCAGGTCGGCAAGAGCCTCGGTGAAGGTGTCGTTGTCGGGCCAGTCGGTATAAGCGGGTCGGGTGTGGATCGCCGCGATGTGGATCGCGTGCCCGCTCTCGTGCAGCAACTCGGCGAGATTGTCGACGCCGCCGGCGAGATAGCTGGTGAACACCCACGGCTCGCCGGGCACGAACCGTCCCCCGATCCAGCGGTTGCGGATCCCGAAGTCTGTGAAGGCGACGGGATACTTTCCGGGACGTGCCTCGAGATCGTAGCGGATCCTGAGCCGGGCAGGGGTAGCCCCCAGCGCTTCATAGTACGCGTCGTTCACCCGGCGCAGATCGGTGATGGCCGGGAGTCGCGGACTGAGGCGCCGGCTGGCCTCGCCGCTGCCATAGTACCAGTCCCACGGTTCGAGAATTGTGTCAGGCGAGGCGGCCCGCCATGCGCCGAGTGCGCTCACGATCCACGCTTCCACCTCGGCGGTACCGAGCCCCAGTGCCGGCCCCTTCCGCTCGATCGGCGAAGCGGTGTCTCCCCAGGCTTTCCGGCGCAGACGGAGCATCGTGCGGTACGGACTCGCCGATTCGTCGTTGCCGTTGACGCTCCGCCAGACCGGGCCGAGCGCGAGGAAGAGTCGTCGGCGCTGCGCGGAATCCCCGGTACGCGGCAGGAGCCCGAGAATCGCCAACCGGTTGAGGGTATCGCCGTCCACCACGATGGTGTTGGCTGCCCGCTGGTACGCTGCCAGCGCCGAGTCGGTGAGCAGGGTGAGAGAGTCACGGGCACCGGTCTGCTGCGGGGCGGCGACCGAATCCGCCGGCTTCAGTACGGCGTCCCTGGCTTCACGCAGGATTGCGCGTACGTGCTCGTCCTCCGGGGAGTGGAGGCCGCGCCGCCGGTCGTCGAGCAGAGTGCTGAAGCGAGCGCCGTACAATCCCAGGCTGTCCCGAGCCAGGCTCGCCGGCACGCCAGTGGGCGTCGTGTCCTGTCCCAGCGACTGACTCAGACGCAGCTGGTCATCCCAATACCTGGCGACCTGGTAGGCCCCTTCGACGGGCGCGAGCGGGCTGTTCGCTCCCGGCGCCGGGTCTGGTACGGGATGGCAGGCGTTGAGGGTGAGGACCACCCCGGCGATTCGGCGTAGGGCGGCCGCCAGGCGCGCGCAGCCGGTCGCCGCTCGTCCGAACCGCCGTTCCAGCATCAGGGCAGCCCCGCTCCGGGGTCGTCAACGTCCGCGGCCGGGGGTGCGCCGATATCGCCGGTATCGCGATTCCACCACCACTGCTTCTCCAGCTTGCGGATCCGCGGATACACCTCGTCGAGCGTCTCGCCGTCGTAGAGCCGGCCGTTCTTCATCACGTAGTGGATGGCCGTGGTGTTGTGGATGTCGTCGAGCGGATTCTGGTCGAGGACGAGCAGGTCCGCGAGTTTCCCGGGCTCCAGCGAGCCCAGGTCCTGGTCCATGCCGATGGCCTGCGCACCGAAGATCGTCGCCACCCGCAGGGCGTCGTGCGGCTTCATGCCGCCGGAGGCGATGGCCCAGAGTTCCCAGTGGTCACCGAGACCATCCATCTGACCGTGGCCGCCCAGTCCGATCTTGCCGCCTGCCTCGACCACCTTGCGGGCGCCCTCGGCGATGCGGGTGAAGACGTACTGGTTGTCGCGGAACCAGGGGCGCCGCTCGGCTCGCCCGTCGATCTCCGAATGCGGGAAGAACCGGCGCACCTTCGGCATGTCGTGAATGTCGTAGTGCTCGTAGAAGTAGTTCTCGCTGAACGGGCCGCCGTAGGAGACCAGCAGCGTCGGTGTCCAGGTGATGCCGGACTTGGCGTACAGCTCAACCACGTCCTTGTAGAGCGGCATGATGGGGAGCGCATGCTCGTGGCCCGGGTAGCCATCGAGGGCGAAAGTGAGATTCATCTTGAAGTCGAGCCCGCCTTCGGTGGTGGGCATCAGGCTCTGCTCCTTTGCCGCCATGATCACCCACTGCCGCTGCTTGCGGTTGCCCGCCATGTACTGCTTGATCGTGTTGGTGTGGTAGAACTCGCTGTAGCGCTTGAGGGCGTTGCGCACGTCGTCGAGACTCGCGAACGGCTCCTCGATGTAGGGTCCGAACACCCCCGGGCCGGTGTGGTAGATGCGCGGACCGATCAGCGCGCCGGCCTCCACCTGGTCGGCGTAGGTGAGGACATCGGTGCTGGAGGTCTGCGGATCGCGAGTGGTGGTCACTCCGTACGCCAGGTTGGCGAGATACTTCCACACCTGCGTGGCATGCACCCCGAAGGTCGGCCACGGATGCGCGTGGATGTCCACGATGCCGGGCATGATGGTCTTGCCGCTGACGTCGAGGAGCTTCGCCCCGGCCGGGTGGGCGCAGCCGCTGGCGGCGACGCAGACGATCCGGTTGTCGGTGACCACGACGTCGCCCCGCTCGATGAGTTCGTCGCCCTTCATGCTGATGATGCGGGCGCCGGCGAGCACCATCGTGCCGCGGGGCACGTCGCGCGGCACCGTGACTGCAATATCCAGACGCCTGGCTTCGTACGCCGGGGCCTTCGCCAGCGAATCGTGCCGGGCCTTGGTGACGGAGTCGGCCTTGGTGCCGAGAGTCTTGAGCGAATCGGCGCGCAGCGAGTCGGCGGTCGCCTTGATCTTGCCGAGCGAGTCGGCGCGGGCCATCTCGTAGCGGAAGACGCTGCGTCCGAGAGCCCAGGTGACGCTCTTGCCATCGGCGGCCCAGCCGATGAAGTCTCCACCCACTCTGGTCAGCCGCTTGGCCGGGAAGGCGGAGGCCGACGGATCGGCAATGCTGATGGACAGCGGGAGCTGGCCGGTCATCGGCAGCGTGACGAGGTAGACGTAGTTGTTCACCAGCGCGAGGACCTGCTGGCTGTCCGGAGCGATGAGGATCTCGTCCGCGGCGTTTGGTTCGGCGCCCGGCGAATTGACGGTGAAGCCGGTGATCTTGATGATGGCCTTCCGGTCGGTGCCGTCGAAGCGCATCGAGAGGAGCCCCTCGCCCGCATCGTACAGGTAGATGCGGTTGGGGTCGCGGGAGAAGTGGGGCCGGCCGTTGGGATTGATTGGCGCGATTCGCTGGACCGCGCCACCCTTCGCCGGCAGCCAGATGAGATCATAGCCGGGACCGAACCCCTCGCGGACGCGGGCCTCCCTCGGGCCCCGAAGCGCGACGATACGCTGCCCGTCCGGGGACCAGGCCGGGTACATGTAGAAGGCCGGCGTGGTGGCGAGGCGCTGGGGTTTGCCGCCGGACGCATTCACCGACTGGACGTACCCGCCCTCAATGCCCCAGGTGATATACGCGATCGACTTGCCGTCCGGTGACCAGGCGGGGTGCTGCTCGTGGACGGTGTCGCTAGTCAGGCGCCTCGGCTTGCCGTTGGGAAGGTCCATCCGGTACAGCCGGTCGAGTGCGGTGAAGATGAGGCTGTTTCCGTCCGGGGAAAGTGTGACGTCACGAACCTGCTTGAGCAGGATGTCCCCGGTGTCGGCGGGGTAGGGGAACTGGACCAGCGGCCCGAGGTCGAGATTCACCGGCGCGGTGAACGGGATCTCGGTGGCGGTCGTGTCGGCGAGCCAAACCTTCCAGAACCGGCCGCCCCAGGTTGTCACGAGAGCCCTGCTGTCCGGGGTGAAGGAGGAGCCGGGCATGAGGTCGCGGGTGAAGCGGGATTCCTGATCGTCCCGCTGCACCGGATAGCGGAGCCAGCGCTCGTCACCGTTGGTCAGGTCGCGGAGCCGGAGTCCCGTCTCCGCATCGTGGCGCACGGCGTAGACCAGCCAGTGTCCATCGGGAGAGAGGATCGGCCGCATCGCGCTGCCGTAGACATCGGTCTGCGGGAAGATCTTCCCGTTCGATCGGTCGAAGATCGCGAGCTGCCATTGGGTGATATCGATGTTGTAGCCGAAGCCGCCCCGCTTGCGGGCATACCAGAGGTACCGCCCGTCCGGCCCGAACGCCGCGCCCAGGCTATTGATATTGGTGCCCCGGCCGGTGCCGAGGGCGCCCTGGCCCTTGTCGTCCTTGGTCAGGCTTACACCGGGGCCGCCGTCCTTGTGGAACAGCCAGAGCTGATAGCTGCTGCCGAGCGGGGCATTGGTGCGGGAGACAGCGATGTACTGGCCGTCCGGCGTCCACTCCGGCGAGGCGTACAGGTTGTTGTCGCCCTTGCTCACCGCCTTGGGCTTCGAGCCATCGGGGTCCATGGTCCAGACGTTCTCGCCGCCATCCCGATCGCTCAGGAAGACGATCCGCGTCCCGTCGGGTGACCACCTCGGCTGGGAATCGAAGGGCGGCCCATGAGTGATGGGGGCCGCCTGGCCACCGGTGATCGGCATGGTGTAGATGTCACCCACCAGTTCGAAGACGATCGTGCGGCCGTCAGGGGAGACGTCGAGGGACATCCAGGTCCCTTCGCTGGTCTCGAAGGCCACGGTGCGGGTCGTGACGAGGGGGAGGCTGTCGCTCTTCTTCTTGGTGGTATCGGAGTGCAGGGCGGTGACGAGGGCCAGCGCAGAGATCAGCATCGGTCGTCCGGTGGAGGGTCGGGAGCCGTACGAGGAGCTTGGTCCAGGGATTCACGCAGAGATGACAAGAATACGGATTCGGGAGTGCCGCCGCCAATCCCGGCCAGGCAGGGGCACACTTGCCCTTGCCGCCAAGTGTCTTCAGAATATTTGCGTGACCCTTCGTTCCTTTCCGAACCCAGCCATTCTGCTTTTCCTGTCTCTCTCGCCCACGCTCGTCGCGGGCCAGCAGCCGCGGGCGCCGGCCGACAGCGCGCATGTGCTCGACAGCCTCGCCGCCGTGAGCTGGGCTGTGAACAGTGTGCCCGCGTTTCAGCAGGCTGCTGACATGTGGTTGAGCGCGGCGCCGCTCGCCGAGGAGGGTGGTCAGCCCCGGCTCGCCGGCCGGTACCTGTTCCGCTCCGCCCGGGCCAGCTACAGAGGCAGCGACCGCGACCGCTACTTCGAAGTCATGCCGCAGGCGATCGAGAGGTTGCTGGCCGCCGGCGACAGCGGCCTGGCCGATTCGGCGCTCATCGACCTCGGCAATCTCTATCAGGAGTCCAACCAACTCGTGGCCGCCCGGGGAGCGTGGCGCCGCGCGGCGGCTGTGGCGGAGGCCACAGGGCTCCGCTCGGAGCGTGCCTGGGCCCTCGCCGATCTGGCCCTCGATGCGGTGGCGCATGAGGAGGGCGAAGCCGCCGTTCAACTGGTTGAGAACGCGAGCGACGCGTTCCTGCTTGCGGGGGATTCGGGGAACGCCTTCGGGGTCTACAGCAATGGAGGCGCCGCCGCTGAGGAGCGCCCCGATACCGTCCTCGCGCTGCGGCTGTACCGGGCCGGCATCGATCGGTCGCCGTGGGCTGATAGCGTCCCGCTTGCCACCGTCTGGCTTCGGGTCGGCCTGCTGCAGCGCGGCAGAGCGAGTACCCGTGACTCGGCGCTGCATGCACTCACGCAGGCCCTCTCCCTGACCCCGGTCGACCATGACACGGTGATGCGTGCGCGAGTCGAGGCCTACCTCGGTCAAACTCTCACCCGCGCGGAACGCCCCCGGGATGCCTTGCCCCATCTGGTGGATGCATCACGGCTCGCCATCGCATCCGATGACTGGGAGGGCCTCCAGTGGATTCTCCGCCTGCAGGTCACGGCCTATTCCGACCTCGGCGATCACGGTGGCGCACGTGCCGCATACGCTGAACTGGCGCGTCGTGCGGAGGAGCGGTCGGACACTGCTGTCTGGGTGGAGGGACTCCAGGGAGAGGGAGCGGAGCTGGCGGTCACGCTCGATTCCCCGGCCGAGGCGCTCGGGAACTTCCGACGGGCGCTCGAAATGGCGCGCGCGGCGGGGCTGGATTCGCTCGCGGATGAGGCGACGCGCTCCGTCATGGCACTCGGCAAACTCACGGGGCTTCTGCGGGAGACGCGCCGCTTCCTCCGCGCAGATGCCGATTCGCAAACCGCACTCGGCCACCCGCGGGCCGCCGCGGTGAGCCTCTACTGGCTGGCCGGGATTGGTGATCTGGTCGACAGCCTTCCGGGCATGATCGCGACGCTCAGGAACGCGGACAGCCTGGCCGGCATCAGCGGCGATTCGCTGCTGCAAGGCAAGATCCGCATCCTCGAAGCGGCCGCTTACAATACTTTCGGCCAGTCCGACTCCGGCCGGGTGATCTTCCGGCGCGCTCTCGCGATACTCGGCGGCACCGGGAACTCCGATGAATTGCTCGCGCTCGGTGGCGTCGCATCCGGATGGCTTGAACTGGGCCAGCGCGACAGCGCGTTAGCCTACGGAAAGCGATCCCTGGCGCTCGCCCGCCAACGGCACGACTTCAAGAACGAGGTTAATGGCCTGGGGTTCCTCGCGGGCTTCTACCGCGCGCTGAAGACTCCGGCCGCGCTGCGCCGCTCGATCGCGTACTACGATTCGGCCACCAGCCTGGTGGAGGAGAAGGTTGCCTCGACCACCTTCGAGCCCGCGCAGTCGATCGCGTTCAGCGGGGGGTACTCCGGCGAGTTCAATGTCGCCATGGCATGGCTGGGACTCGCCCCCACCATCGGACGGGCGCGCGCGGCGCGAGGGGCGCTCCTCGCGGTCGAGCGGCGGCGGGGGATGGTGGTGCGCAGTGCCCGGTCGCGGGCCGCGCCACTTCCGGCGATGGACGCGGTGCTCGATGGGTTCCGACGCCAGAGAGCAGCTGCCCTGATCTTCGTCATGCGCGAGCTGGACATCAGACCGGCGGGGGTAGTGGTCGTCGACTCGTTGATCACGCTGGTGGTGGATCCGGCGGGTTCCGTCGATGGCCACGTGCTGGCGCTGCCACGCGACTCGCTGTATGGAATCCTCGACAGCTTCCGGGAGGGCTGCTGCACGGGAGTCACCGACAGCTCCCGCTCTGGCGTGGCGGGCCTGGCTGTCCCCCCCGCAGCCCGGCGTCGCGACCCGCGTGGAAGTCTCGCCCGGCTTTCCCGCACAATACTGACCCCTCGAGTGCTCGCCCGGCTGCGTGGAGCACGAGAAGTCGTGATCGAACCAGAGGTATTGACGTCGCTCGCGCTCTTCGCCGCCGCGCCGCTGGGTCGGCATGGGGAGCCGTTCGGCATCCGCTACCCGATTCGATTCACGATTTCTCTGGCGCTCGCGGGCGACGCGGCGCGCGCCCCGGTGGGGGGCACCCCATTGATCGTCGGCAATCCCAGGATGCCGAGTGTTCACCAGCCGGGGGGTGGCGAGACCCAGCTTCCGCCACTGGCCGGTGCGCGTGAGGAGGCTGACTGGGTGGGCAGGAAACTCGGCGCTCCGCCGCTTACTGCTGATGGCGCAACCGAGACCGAAGTGCGGCAGCGGATTCCCTCGGCCTCGATCGTACACCTCGCGACCCACGGCCTGGCGTTCAAGTCGCTGGTCGAGCCGAGGGCGCCGTTCGTCGCGCTCGCGCCGGACAGCGTGAACGACGGGTTGCTGACGGTACGGGAGATGCTCGATGACCCGGACCTCCGACTGCAGGCGGACCTTGTCGTCCTGAGTGCCTGTCAGACTGGACTCGGGAAGCCCGGGGACGAGGGAATGAACGGGCTGCAGCGGGCGTTTCTCATGCGGGGCGCCCGGAGCGTGATCTACTCGCTCTGGAGCGTCTCGGACGAGGCGACCAGGCTGTTCATGGAGGGGTTCTACCGTCACTGGCTGGACGACCCCGATCATCCGGGGAAGTCGGAAGCGCTGCGCCGAACCCGGGCCGACCTGCGGCGCATGCCGCGCTTCCGCGCACCCTACTTCTGGGCTGCTTTTCAGTTGATGGGAGCGGATTGAACTCCCCCTCCACAGCGCCTACGCCAGCCCGCCGAGATTGAACATCGTCCGAAACGCGCGGAAGACTTCGCGATAGTCGTCGTGACTGAACGCGACGGAACGTGGCCCTGAACGAACGAAGCCCGGCACCATCGCGGCGTGATCGG
>DAINRP010000140.1:0-8283 GCA_036741755.1 Gemmatimonadales bacterium | reverse complement strand
GCCTGCGCCCCGCCGCCCTGGCGCTGGAACGTGCGGGGCTCGCGCCATTCCGGTTCGCCCCCAAGGAAGGCATCAGCTTCATCAACGGAACCCAGGCGCAGACCGCGCTGCTCTCGCTCACGGTGTATGACGCGGAGTCGCTCTGGCGCTCAGCCGTCGGCGCCGCGGCGATGAGTCTGGAGGCGCTGCAGGGCACGCCGACGCCGCTCGACCCGCGCATTCACGAGGCTCGGCCCCATCCGGGGCAGCTGCGCGCGGCGTCGTTGATGCGGTCGCTGCTGGCGGAGAGCCAGATTCGAGAGTCCCACCGGGAGAACGACCCGCGGGTGCAGGATGCCTACAGCCTTCGCTGCACGCCGCAGGTGCTCGGTGCGGTCGCCGACGCCATCCGGTTTGCCCGGGAGGTCGCGGCGGTGGAGCTGAACGCCTCGACCGACAATCCGCTCGTCTTTCCCAACGGTGATGTGCTCTCGGGCGGAAACTTTCACGGCCAGCCGGTCGCCCAGGCACTCGACTTTCTCAGCGTGGCGCTCACGACCCTCCAGGCGATCGCCGAGCGGCGAGTGGAGCGGCTGGTCAATCCGGACCTCTCGCAGGGGCTGCCCGCATTCCTGACGCCCGATCCTGGGCTCTCCTCCGGCTTCATGATGGTCCAGATCACCGCGGCCTCGCTCGTGGCCGAGTCGCGCTCGATCGCCATGCCCGCAAGTATCGGGTCGATTCCGACCGATGCGAACCAGGAGGACTTCGTGCCGATGGGGATGGCGGCGGCGTACAAGGCCCGTCGGATCCTCGCCAACGCGCAGAAGGTCATTGCGGCCGAGTTCCTCTGTGGCGCGCAGGGGCTGGATTTTCTGCGTCCGCTCCGGCCGGGGAAGGGTGTGGAGGCCCTGTATCAGCGGGTGCGGTCCTCCATGGACGGTGTGGCCACGCTGACCGTGGATCGGCCGCCGGCCCCCGACCTGGCCCGTCTGGTCAGCCTGGTGGCGCGGGGGGAGCTTGATCCAGCCCCCGGTTTGCCTTGCTAGGGGTTGGAGGGGCCGGTATCTTCTAACTTCCGGTATTTCATAGGCATTCACCCTTTCACCCACCCGCTGGATGAACTTCGAAAAGCTCAAAGAGACCGCCCGGAAGTACGAGCAGAAGGAGGAGTGGCGGCGGGCCATCGAGGTCTATCTTCAGGCAATCCGGGAGTTCGAGGCCGGCAACGATCCCGTTCCGGATCTTTCGGTCTACAACCGGGTGGGGGACCTCTACCTCAAAGCCAACGAGCCTGGGGCGGCGGTCCAAGCCTATGAGCGTGCCGCAGATCTGTACGGCGAGCAGGGCTTCTACAACAACGCCATCGCCCTGTGCGGCAAGATCCTGCGGGTGAATCCGGGACGGATCCAGACCTACCTGAAGCTCGCACACCTGCACGCCCGCAAGAACGTCGTCATCGAAGCCAAGAAGAACCTGCTCGAGTACCTCGAGCGGATGAACACCCTCAATCAGCTCGATGATGCGTTCAAGTCCGTCAAGGATTTCGCGGACCAGTTTCCGGGGAACAAGGAAATTCGGCTGATGCTCTCGGAGCTGCTCCGGGCCTCTTCGCGCAACGCGGAGGCACGGGAGCAGCTGGAGAAGCTCGCGAGCGACCTCGAGGCCAAGGGCGACACCATCGGGGCGCGCAAGACGCTGATGCGGCTGCAGGCCCTCGACGCCGAGGAGGTTCCGGGAGAATCGGCCAAGCCGGCGGCCAAGGGGGGCCGGTCGGGTGATCTGGTCTTTCTTGATACCGGCGCGACCAGCGAGCGGCCGGTGGCGAAGCCCGCTGGGCCACCTTCCCGGAAGACCCGGGCGGTGACGATCCCGCCCGCCGCGGAGCTGAAGCCGCCGCCGGGGCTGCCCCTGATCGAGGTGGGGCCGGGCGCCGCGACAGTCGAGGCGCCAGTGCCTCAAGTGCCGCCGCTCGAAATCGAAACAGCGAGCCTGGTGAACACCCCGCTCGAGCTCGAGTCGGTCCAGCTCGTCTCCGACGAAGCGCATCTCGAGGCAACCGCCTCGGGCGAGGTGGCGAAAGCGCTGGGCTTCGAGCCCACGTTCGCCGAGGGGCTCGACACCGGGGCGGTGGCGCCGCTCGATGGCCTCGAACTGGACCAGGCGGCGGCGGAGTCGGTCGAGCTGCACGTGTCGATGGACGGGCTCGATCTCGAGCGTGTCAGCGAATCGCCGGACACCGACATCCAGCCGATCGAGGCGGAGCGCTTCCTGGTGCCGGAGCCGCTCGACATGTCCCCGGAACTCGCGGCCGACCTGACGACCGGGCTGGGTGAGCCGGAACCGCTGGCGCTCATCGAGCGGCCGTCAGCGGAGCTGGGGATGGACCTCGTCAATCCGGGCGATGCCATGCCGCTGCTCGATCCGGTCGGCCCAGAGTACGAGTCCGGGGAGGAGACGGTGACCTTCCTCGACGTGGACGCCCCGGCGGAGCTTTCGATCACCGATCTCGAGGACCGCGTCCTCGAGGATCCGGATGATCCCGAGGCGCATCGGGCCCTCGGCGAGGCCCTGCTGGCCACCGGCGAACAGTTACGGGGGCAGGAGGAACTGGAGCTGGCGCTGGCGGGCTACGAAGGACGCGAAGACTGGGCGCACGCCACCGACCTGATCCACGAGTTGATCCGCCTCGATCCCAATGGCGTCCGCTATCATCAGAAGCGCGTCGAGATCGCTTTTCGAAGTGGGGAGCGGCCGAAGCTGATCGAGGCCTACCTGGAATTGGCCGATGCGCTCCTGAGAGTGGGCGCACTCGACAAGGCGCTCGCGGTCTATCGGCGCGTGTCGGAGCATGACCCGGGCAATTCCCGGGCGCTGTCTGCCCTGGATGCGCTTTCGTCGGTCGAAGACACCCTCCCGCCCATTCCGCCGGCGCCGACCGAGGCCCGGACCACCGCGGAGCCGGAGCCACCGTCTGAACCGCTGGCCGAAATGGCGGATGAGGCCGACGCGGCTTTCGATGCGATCGCCGAGGTGCCGCCGGCCGCTCCGGCGGTCCCCACGGGACGGAAGTCGCGGAAGTCGGTGCCGGCTCCGAAGGTGCCGGAGCCCCAGCCGACGGGTGACTTCATCGACTTCGGTGCGCTCGTCATGGACGACGAGGCCGTGAAGGACACCCGGATGCGGGTGGAGGATGAGGAGCCTACCGGCGACGAACAGAAGGACTTCCAGGACATGCTGCAGCAGTTCAAGCGCGGCATCGATGCGAACATCGATGCCGAGGACTTCCAGGCTCACTACGACCTGGGGGTCGCGTTCAAGGAGATGGGCCTGCTGGACGAAGCGATTGCGGAATTCCAGAAGGCGCTCCGCTCGCCGGAGGTCCGGCTCAAGACCACGGAGTCGCTCGGCAGCGCCTTCTTCGAGAAGCGCCAGTATGCGATCGCCGAGGCGATTCTCAAGCGGGCGGTCGAGAGCCTCGGGGCGACGGACGACGAGCAGATCGGCGTGATCTACTGGCTGGGCCGGTCTCAGGAGGCGCAAGGCAAGGTGGAGCAGGCCATCACCACCTTCGAACGGGTGCTGGCGGTCGATATCGGCTTTAAGGACGCCGGGGCACGCATGTCGAAGCTGGCCCAGGGACGGCCGCAGTGACGTCCTCGGCGGCGGGCATCACCCTGGCCGGTCTGCAGTCCAGCCTCAAGCCGCGACTCGAGGCCGTGCAGCGGGAGTTGCGCCGGGCGATCGAGAGCGATTTCGGGCTGATCAGCGAGGTGAACGGGCACCTGCTCCAGATGCAGGGCAAGATGTTCCGGCCCACGCTGCTGCTCCTCAGCGAGGAGGCCTCCGGCGCCCACGATCCACGGGCCGAGACGCTGGCGGCCGTGGTCGAGCTGATCCACCTCGCGACTCTGGTCCACGACGACTCCGTCGACCATTCCGTGCTGCGCCGCGGCATGCCCACGATCAACGCCCTGTTCAGTCACCAGGTCAGCGTGATCATGGGGGACTATCTCTATTCCCGTGCGGTCGTTGAGCTGACCCGTCTTGGCGACATCGAGCCGCTACGCGTCCTGTCGCGGGTGACCAATGAGATGACGGTGGGGGAGATGCGCCAGCTGATGGCGCACGAGCCGCTCGCCTTCACCGAAGAAGAGTACGATCTGCTCATCGTCGCGAAGACCGCCTCGCTCCTCTCCGGCGCCTGTGAAGTCGGGGCGCTCCGGGCCGGCCCGCGCGAACGCGAAGCGCTCCGGCGCTTTGGTGAGTACCTTGGAATGGCCTTCCAGATCGTGGATGACCTGCTGGACTACACCGAGGAGGAGGCCGTTACCGGGAAACCCTCCGGGAACGATCTCCGGGAGCACAAGGTGACCCTTCCATTGATCTATTCCCTGGACCGGCTGTCACCGGCGGCCCGGAGGGAGGTCACCGCGTTGATGGCCACCCCGGAGCCCACCGACACCCAGATCGGCGCGGTGGTCGGGCTGGTGGCCGACGCCGGGGGGCTTGAATATGCCCGGCAGCGCGCCCATCGTCTGGCCGAGCAGGCGGACCACGAACTCGACGCGCTGTCTCCCAGTCGTGCCCGTGATGTGCTCCGGGACAGCATCACCTACGTCCTCGACCGGCGGCGCTGATGGCCAGTGGACCTCGTCGTCCCATGTTCCACCTTGGCGTGCTGGTCGCCGGGTTCATTCTCGGCGGCTTCCTGAACGCGCTGGTCAAGACGGTCATGCCAGACAGTGTCGCGAAGCAGGTGTTTACCTTTACCGCCAGCGCGAGCCTCGGCCCCGTGTCGCTCAACCTGCTGGTGTTCAGCTTCACCATGGGGCCGTTCGCGGTGAACGTCTCGCCGCTCGCGATACTGGGCGTCATCATCGCCTACCTGATCGCTCGCTCACTTTTCTAAGGCAGGGCCGCCATGTTCGGCAATCTCGGTTTCGGCGAAATCGTAGGGATTCTGGTCATCTGCCTTCTGCTGTTCGGCTCCAAGCGGCTGCCCGAAATCGGCGCCTCCTTCGGCAAGGGCATCCGGGAATTCAAGCGCAGTCTCACCGACGCGGGTGACGCGGTGAGTGGCGGCGATAGCAGTTCGGCACCCACCTCGCGGCAGATCGACAACCGCACGGGTCCGACGCCCCCCGCGGGGGGCGAGCCGAAGCGGCTGTCGCAGTAGCAGGCTGGGCCGCCAAAGAAGAACCCTCCGGTCATCGACCGGAGGGTTTTTTCTGCCCATGCGCTTGCGCGGTCAGCTGCGCTGGCGGCTCTGATCCTGCTGGGCCTGAGCCTCGGTCCGGAAGATCTGGGTGCGTCGGTCCTCAACCTTCGGCCGTACGGAGTGCGTCGAGGTAACTGCGGACCCGGTCCTGCCGCGCGAGCCGGATCTGCTTGGCGCGGAAGTCGTCAATCTGCTTGACGAACTCCGCGGAGTCCGGCGGCTCGTGCTTGATCACGCGGAGCAGGTACAGGCCCTCGTCAGTGTCGATGATCCCGCTGGTCTTTCCGGCCGCCAGTCCGAACGCCGTACCCACCACCCGTGGGCTGGGGAAGGGCGGGTTGGTGCGGGTGAACGGCGGGAACTCCTGGTGGGGCAGCTTGAGCGCCGTCGCGGCCTGCGCGAGCGTGCTGCCCTCGCGGATACGCTTCTCGAGATCGGTCGCCACGGCCCGGGCCCCGTCCCACTTCTTGGCGTCCCGCGCGGCGATGGTGGCTGCGCCCTTGATCGCCTCGAAGGCCGGCACGCCCTCGGCGTGTAGGCTGTCGAGCCGGAACAGGAAGTAGGCGTAAGAGACTTCGACGATCCGGCCGGTCTCTCCCACCTTGGCCTGGAAGGCCCAGATGCCGGCGTCGGGAATCACCTGCAGCCCGACCTGCGCGCGGCTGCCCTTCTGGATGGGATTGGCCTTGCCGACGCGCAGCCCGAGGGTCTTCGCGGCTGAGTCCAGGGCGCTGGGGTCGAGCTTCTCGGCGCCCAGCGATTCGAGGCTGTCGGCCCGGGCGTCGAGCTGGTCGCGATGGGCCCCGGCGATCTCGATGGGGATCAGGATGTGATGCGCCTGCACCTTGCCGCCAGCCCGCTTGTCCACCTGAATCAGGTGATAGCCGAAGGCGGACAGCACCGGCTGGGAAACCGCGCCGATCGGGAGGCTGTACGCGGCCCGTTCGAAGGCCGGGTCCATCGTGCCCTTCCCGAACTCTCCCAAGTCGCCGCCTTTCTCGGCCGAGGCCGAGTCCGCAGACTCGCGCTTGGCGACCTCGGCGAACGGCGAGCCAGCCAGAATCTCCTTGCGGAGGTCCTGCGCACGGCGCAAGGCTGTCGCGGTGTCGCTGGCATCGGCGGCGCGGACGATCTCCACATAGCTGAGATAGGCTGTCGCGGGGCGCTTGAACTCGTCCCGATGGTCGTCGTAATACTTCCGGATCTCGGCGTCGGTGAGCGGGACGGCCGAGTCGGGCACGACCGCGCGTGGCAGGATGGCCGCCAGTTCGACCGAGACCTTCTCGTTGTTGTCGCGCCAGGTTTGCCAGAGGGCAGCGTCGGAGAGGTAGACGTCGCCGGTGACGACGCGGAAGAGCTTGGATTGCCGGATCTGATCCGAGTACTGCGACTCAAGCAGCGGCACGACCTGGGCGGCCGCGCTGGACCGGAGCCACCGCTGGTACTTGCTGATGTCGAACTTGCCGTCCGTCTGGAACTCCGGCTGCTGGATGAACTCCGGCGGCGGGTTGTCCTGGATCGCGGCGGCGATCTCGTCGGTGGTGACCTCGATCCCGCGGCTCGCGTACTCGGTCTCCAGGCTCTGCTGCTGGATCAACTCCGTCCAGACGGTGTTCCGGACTTCCTCCACCTCCTCGGCGCTGAGCGAGTGGCCGACTTGCCGCTGACGCTGCTCGATCGCCCCCTGTACCATCTGCTGGTAGTTGCGGAGCGGAATCTTCTGGCCGTTGATCTCGCCCACGGTCGTGCGGGACCCACTTGTGACCTGGCTCCAGTCAACGCTGGTCCAGAGAAAGACGAGCATCAGGACGGCGAAAACCGCGGCGGCGACCTTGCCGGCGATGCTGCGGAAGACTTGCATCATATGGGAACGGCCCTGCGGCTGAGGGGGCGGCGGAAAAAGAGGCGTAAGTCTAAGCCCGGCAACGCAGAATCTCAAGCCGATCCGGTCCCCGACCGGTTGACACGATACCCTGGTGCCTCTAATGTTTATTCAATCGCCACAACAACTTACGCACAGGGCCGGGGATGCCACCAAACAGCGAGATCGAGAAGCTCGAGCGCCGTTGGAAGGAGAATCCCAAGGGGACCGTATTTGCGCCGTACGCCGAAGTGCTGCGCAAGCATGGGGATCACCTGCTCGCTCGTGACGTTCTGCGTCAGGGGCTCGAGCTGCATCCCGATCACATCCCCGGGAACATCGTGCTGGGGCGCTGCTGCCTCGATCTCCGTGAAGACGGCCCCGCCGAAGCTGCATTCAACCACGTGCTCGATCTCGATCAGGAAAATGTCATCGCGCTGAAGGCACTCGCCGACATCACCGAGCGCCAGGGGCGCCTGATGGAGGCTGCCAACTGGCTCACCCGCCTGATTTCGGTCGACCCCAGCAACGACGAAGCCCGGGATCAGCTTGGCCGGGTCGAGGGGGCCCGGGAAGCCGCGGCCGCCGCCATGACCGCGCCGCTGACCCAGTCGGCGGGGCAGGCGCCCGAGCCGACCCGCGCCGAGGATATCACGGAGGCACTGCCGCTCGTCGCGCGCCACGCGCCACCATCGCCTCCGCCACTTCCGGAGGTGCCCACCGTTGAGGTCGCGACCGGCCAGATCAGCGAAGACGCTGACTCGCTGCTCGACGCGCGCTTCAGCCTCTTCGACGACTCCCCGGACAAGACCGTCCCGATCGGGCTGCCCTCGCTGTCGACCCGCGAGCCGCCCCCGCCCGCCACACCGCCCGCGCCGGTGCTGGGGACCCCCGAGTTCATCGAGCTCGCCCCACTCGACCTGGTGGAGCCGGAGCCGATCGTCGAGCCGACCGGAGTGGTGTTACCCCACTCGGCCGCTCCAGAGCCGATTCTCGACAAGATCGAGGTCGGCGAGCTGTACGCCTTCGGCCACGAGGAGTCGGCGCCGATCGACCTGCGGCCCTCCAGCGCGACGGAATTTCAGACCCCGGACGACAGCGCGGCCCTGCTCGATCTGGCGCCCAGCGGCTCCGAATTCCAGGTGCCGGACGCCTCCTCGGAACTGGCGCTGTCGTCCTCGGGTGGCACGGAGTACCAGACGCCGAGCGGCGCGGATGAACT
>DAINRP010000139.1:0-8383 GCA_036741755.1 Gemmatimonadales bacterium | reverse complement strand
GTGGATGGCCAGGATGTTGGGGTGACTCAGCCGGGCGATGGAGCGGCATTCCTGCCGGAAGCGGTCGAGCATGCCCGACGACCAGGCGATGTCCGGCTTGAGCACCTTCACGGCGAGGCGCCGCTGCAGATCGGTGTCGAAGACCTCGAACACCTGCGCGAAGCCGCCCTCGCCGAGCAGCCGACGGACCTCGAACTTGGGCCCGAGCGCGCGCGCCAGCCGGCCTGGCACATCCACCTCCGGCTCCCCCGCGAGCCGCGAGTCGCCGGTGCCCGTGCGACTGCCGCAACTGGGGCAGAACAGCGCGGCGTCAGGCAGGGGCGTCTTGCAGGTGGGACAGGGGGTTTCGGCCATGGCAAGAATCTATGGGAAAAGCATGAACAGGGAACCAGCGGCGAAATCAGGAGCGACTGGCGCCGTTCCCTGTTGCCGGCTCCCGGTTCGCCGTACCTTATGACGCCTTCTCTCCCAGACAAGCCGATGACAAGACCATTCGCTGTCACGCTGCGCTTCCTCGCCGAGCCCACCCACGTCAACTTCGGGGGCAAGGTCCACGGTGGCGCGGTCATGAAGTGGATCGACCAGGCCGGATACACCTGCGCGGCGGGGTGGACCGGCGAATACTGTGTCACCGCCTACGTCGGCGGGATTCGCTTCCTCCATCCCATCAGCGTGGGCGAGCTGGTGGATGTCCGCGCCCAGGTCATACACACCGGGCGGACCAGTCTGCACGTCTCGGTGGACATCTACGCCGGCGACCCCAAGACCACCACCCGCCACCGCTCCTGCCATTGCGTGGTGGTTTTCGTATCCATCGATCCCAGTGGAAAGCCGATCCCGGTACCCAGGTGGACACCGCGGACGGCGGTTGAGCGCGCGCTCGAAGAGCACGCGCTGCGCCTGAACGAGCTGCGCAAGAGCCTCGACAAGGAAATAGAAGAGCGGCTCAGCTGGCTGGACCAACAGCCCGCGGAAGAGCCCGCCAATGGCTGAGCCCGCTCGTACGCTGCAGATCTCCCTGCTGGTCTTCGACGATGCGGAGGTGCTGGACGTCGCCGGACCGTATGAGGTCTTCTCGATCGCTGGCCAGCGGCACGGCCTCGAACCCTTCCACGTTTCCCTGGTCGCGGAACGACCTGGACCGGTCACCCTCCGAAACCGCTTCGTGGTCCAGCCCCACTTCACCTTTCAGGACGCCCCGCGCGCCGACATCCTGATCGTGCCTGGCGGCTTCGGCACTCGGCGGGAGCTGCATAACCCGGCGCTCATCGAGTGGATCCGGCGGACCGGTACCGCCGCCGACCTGGTGCTCTCCGTCTGCTCCGGAGCCCTCCTCCTTGGCACGGCCGGGATGCTCGACGGACTCGACGTGACCACCCACCGCGGGGCCATCGCTCTGCTGCGGGAGGTCGCGCCAAAAGCGCGGATCCGGGAGCTGGAGCGATTCATCGACAACGGACGCATCGTGGTCGCGGCCGGAGTCGCAGCCGGCATCGACATGTCGCTCCATATCGTCGAGCGGCTGCTCGGACCCGAGCTGGCGGAAGAAGCCGCCTCCTATATGGAATACCACTGGGACCGGAACGAGGAGGGGCTCAAGGACACCGGGGTGTAGGGGCAACCCGTTTCTGGGCAGAGGGTTGGACTGTTTGGAGTGGCCGGGGTGGCGCCAGGGCATTAGATTAACAAACCGCACGGATGTTTCGTGCGGTTTTGCATTTTCAGGAGCCAAAAAAGCCATTTGGTGTCATCATTTCTGAATAACTGTCGCTAAATATCTGCAAAAGATGCAGAAACAACTTGACACTCGTCCAATATCGCGGTATACTGACCTCCGTCGACCGGCTCCCCGAACCAGTCGGGTTGCACCGGACAAGCACACGGCCCCCGCGCCGCCCTCGACCTCCACCTCGACCTGGACCCAGCGATGCCTCGATTCCGACACCTCCTCGTGCTGGCCGCGCTCGCCGTGCCCGCAGCGCTCGCCGCGCAAGCCGCGCCGGCCGACTCCGCCCTCACCGCACCGGCCGTGGCCGCCGTTGCCTCCTCCGCGGATTCGATTGCCAACGCCGCCACCACGGCCGCGGCCGCGAATGGAGTCGCGATCAACTTCGTCTGGACCCTGGTGGCCGGCTTCCTGGTCATGCTCATGCAGCTCGGCTTCGCGATGGTCGAGACCGGCTTCACCCGCGCCAAGAACGCCGCGCACACCGTGACCATGAACTTCATGGTCTACGCCATCGCGATGCTCGCCTACTGGGCCTGCGGCTTCGCCATTCAGGCCGGCGGCCTCGGACCGATCCTCACCCTGGGCCAGACCGCGGAGACCGCGACCCTCACCAAGGCGCTCAGTGTCAGCCTCGGCGGGCATACCTGGAACCTGATGGGCCTCACCGGCTTCTTCCTGACGGGGGTCAACTACACCGCGCCGATCTTCGCCTATTTCCTGTTCCAGATGGTGTTCATGGACACCACCGCGACGATTCCCACCGGCGCACTCGCGGAACGCTGGAAGTTCACTTCCTTCATCGGCCTGAGCCTGGCGATCGGCGGCTTCATCTATCCGCTCTACGCCAACTGGGTCTGGGGCGGCGGCTGGCTCTCGCAGCTGGGCAGCAACACCGGCCTCGGCCACGGCCACGTCGACTTCGCGGGCTCCTCGGTGGTGCATATGACCGGCGGCGTGATCGCCCTGGTGACCGCCAAGCTGCTGGGCGCACGCCGCGGCAAGTACGGTCCCGACGGCCGAGTGAACGCGATCCCCGGGCACAACATCCCGATGGCGGTCTTCGGCACCTTCGTGCTCTGCTTTGGCTGGTTTGGCTTCAACGCCGGCAGCACCCTTGCCGGCACCGACCTCCGCATCGGGGTCGTGGCCACCAATACGATGCTGGCTGGGGCGGCTGGTAGCATCACGGCGATGATCTACATGTGGGCGCGGTACGGAAAGCCGGACCCCTCGATGCTGGTCAACGGCGTCCTCGCGGGCCTGGTGGCCATCACGGCTCCCTGCGCCTTCGTGACGGCTCCGGTGGCGGTGCTGATCGGTGGTATCGCCGGTGTACTGGTCTGCTGGGCGGTGTACTTCGTGGAGCGCACCCTGCGCATCGATGACCCCGTCGGCGCCATCGCAGTGCACGGCGTGAACGGCGCGTGGGGCGTGCTCTCGCTCGGACTCTTCGCGGACGGCACCTACGGCGACGGCTGGAACGGCGTGGCTGGCCCGGTGAAGGGCTTGTTCTATGGCGATGCCGGGCAGCTCGGCGCCCAGATGATCGGCATCGTGACCAACGTGGTCGTCGTGGGCACCCTGGCCTTTGCCTTCTGGAAGGTCATCGGTGTGATCGTCGGCGGGCACCGTGTCTCCGCCGAGGCCGAAGAACTGGGTCTCGACATTCCCGAGATGGGCGCGCTGGCCTACCCGGACAGCAGCGACATCTCCTCCGCGGTGGTCCTGGCCACGTCGTCGCCGCACTCGTCCACCGCGCCGACCAAGAAGAAGGCCGCGGCCTGATCATGTCTGAACCGAGGTGCTGCCAGCCGTTCGCCGTCAGCTGCCGGACTTCTGGGATCCTGCCGCCCCCTCCCCGGGGCGCGGACTGGCCAGGGTTGCGGGAGGACGACAACCGGGGACGGGCGTCTGGCAGCGCCTCTTCACTCTCTTTCCTCCGCTGGAGTAAGCCATGAAGCTCATCAGCACCGTCATCCGCCCGGAGAAGCTGTCCGAGGTGAAGGCCGCGCTCTTCCGGGCCGGTGTTACCGGCATCACCATCTCGCGCGTCAGCGGTCACGGCGGCGAGAAGGAACTGGTCGAGATGTACCGCGCGACGAGCGTGGTCCTCGAGTTCCGCGAGAAGGTCAAGATCGAGATGGCAGTCTCGGAGCCATTCGTCGAGCCCACCATCCGCGCGATCCTCGCCTCGGCCCGCACCGGCGAAGTCGGCGACGGCAAGATCTTCGTGCAGCCGATCGAGCAGGTCATCCGGATCCGCACCGGAGAACGCGACAACGCGGCGCTGACCCCGGTCACCGCCGATGCGGTACAGCGCCAGGCCCTGCAGGAGACGGTCGCCATCGGTTGATCGGCGCCGGATCCCGCGAAACCAGACAGGGGGCCGAGTGGCCCCCTGTCTTTTCCGTTGCCGCCTCAGTCATCGCTATCTTTGACGCCCATGCTCCCATTCCTTGACGCCGCCGCTCCGGCCGCCCATGACGGCGGCGCCCAGCTGGTACTGGCCCTCGCCATCATCCTGGCCGCGGCCAAACTGGGCGGCGATCTCTCGGAACGGCTCGGCCAGCCAGCGGTGCTCGGCGAGCTGCTCGCCGGCGTGCTGCTCGGCAACCTCGACCTGGCCGGCCTCGGGTGGTTTCGCGGACTGACCGCCAATACCACGCTCGTCGGCCTCGCAGACGTCGGTGTGGTGCTGCTGCTCTTCGAAGTCGGGCTGGAATCGACCATCCATGACATGCGCCAGGTCGGCTGGCGCTCGCTGATCGTCGCCGTCCTCGGTGTCATCACGCCGTGGATCCTTGGGTACGGTGTCGGCGTGCTTCTCCTCCCCAATCACAGCCCATACGTCTACCTCTTCCTCGGCGCGACCCTCACGGCCACCAGCGTCGGCATCACCGCCCGGGTGCTCCGCGACCTCGGCCGCTCCCAGACGCCGGAAGCGCGCATCATTCTCGGCGCTGCCGTCATCGACGACGTGCTGGGCCTGGTGATCCTCGCCGTAGTCGGGAATCTCATCCTCGCGGCAAACAGCGGCACAGAGCTCTCCCTCGGGGCCGTGTCGCTCCTGGTGGTCAAGGCCGTGGGATTCCTCTTCGGCGCACTCTGGCTCGGGACCATCATCTCCCCCAGGCTCTTCGGCCTCACGGCCCGGCTGCGGGGGAGCAGCCTCCTCCTGGTGACAGCGCTCGTGTTCTGCTTCCTGCTCGCGGCGGGAGCCGGCCTGATGGGGCTGGCGCCGATCGTCGGGGCCTACGCCGCGGGCCTGATTCTCGAGCGAGTCCACTACCAGAGCTTCTCCGACCGGGGCGAGCAGCATCTCGAGGAGCTGGTCCGCCCGATCTCCGGCTTCCTGGTCCCGATCTTCTTTGTGATGATGGGATTGCGGGTCGAGCTGGCGGGAATGCTGGACGGCAGTCAGCTCGGGCTGGCGATGGCGCTCATTGTCGCCGCGATTCTCGGCAAGCAGGCGTGCGCGCTGGGCGGCCTCGGGACGACGCTCGACAAGCTGTCGATCGGTATCGGCATGATCCCGCGCGGCGAAGTGGGACTGATCTTCGCCAGCCTGGGACTGACCATGATGGTGCATGGCGAACGGATCGTGGATCCGGCGATGTATTCCACGATCGTGCTGATGGTGCTCGTCACCACGGTGCTGACGCCGCCCGCGCTCAAGTGGAGTCTGGGGCGGTCACGCAGGCAGACACTCGCGCCGGAGCCCTGAGCGACTCCGGCGACGCCCGCCGCTCCGATGCCCCGGAACGGCGGACGTACCGATTCAGTTGCGACTACTTCCCAGCAGGATGGCCGCCGAGGCTCCGTTCGACCCGGTGCCACGCCTCCCGCACCGAATTCTTGGCGCGGTCCCACGACATTTCCTTGGCATCCGTCTTCCCCTCCCATTCCTCGCGCAGCTTCGGCTCCGCCGCGTCGAAGCTCTGCCCCGGATAGCGTGACGGCGCTTCCCAGCCGTGACGATACGCGGGCTGATACATCTCGTAGGGCTCGCCCGCAACGACGGACTGGGTGGCGCTGTAGTTCGTGCGCCAATAGGCGTCCTCGACGGTGGGATTCACCGCCTCGGCCGCGCCCTTGCCGCCGAGACCGCCGGCCACCGCGCCGACGCTGCCACCGACGACGGCACCGACCGGACCACCCACCGCGGCACCGATCGCCGCACCTGCCGCCGCGCCACCGGCGGCACCAGCACCAACCCCGACCGGATGGGCACCGGGAGCATTGGTGATGGGATCGCGATTGGCGTCCGGGAACTTCATATCCTTGCTCATAGCAACTCCTTTGCGGTAGTGACGTCTCAAGTACCTGCATAACATGGCGCTGCGTCGGTTGCCCATGCGGCGATGCCATGGTCCTGCCCTCAGCCTGCAGCAACCAAAAGAAGAAGGCGCGCGGGATTGGCTCACCGATCCTCGTCCGGCCTTCGACAGCCGAGCCGAGCGCTCGTTCGTCAAGGTGGTTCTGCCATCGACATCCGACTGGTGGAGCCAAGGTAGGTGTCGGAGCCGCGGGGGACAATCGCTCGCGGATGGTGCGGATGGTTGAGTTCGCCCCGTCCCTTCGAGCGATGCGGCGTGCCCTCCCCGGCTGTATCGTGTGCCACAACTGACGACCGAGCTGCCCAGGCACGGTCATCCGTTAGGCAGGTCCCCATCCTCGGATGGAGACCGCGGCCGCCCGGGCCAGGCCACTCACCCCTCTCGCACCACGGGCACCCGACAATGACTGCCATCGACCGCGACTCGCTGCACACCTATCTCAACGATCACCTGGCCGCCTCGGTGGCCGCACTCGACCTCATGGGCAGGATCGCCAACGCGCACGCGAGCACCCCGCTGGGGAACACCATCGCCCGCCTCCAGGGCGAGGTGTCGGTCGAGCAGGAGACCCTCCGCACCCTTGTGCAGGAAGTGGGGGGAACCGAGAGCGCCGCCGCGCGAGCAGTGGCATGGGCGGGGGAGAAGCTGTCCCGTCTGAAGATCGGAACCGGCGAGCACGACAGCTCCGGACTCAAGCTCTTCGAGGCGCTGGAAGCGCTCGCACTCGGCTTCTGGGGCCGGGGAACGCTCTGGCGGACTCTGGACCGCGTCCGCCAGGAGGCGCCGCTGCCGGATACGATCGACTTCGCCAGGCTGGCGCGCCAGGCCGCGGCGCAGCTCGACGAACTCGAGGCGGTGCGCCTCGAAGCCGGCATCGTGGCACTCACGACTCCGATTGCAGCGGTGGCGGCAGTGCAGTGAGCGTCGCATCGAGCGCCGAGGACATGGCTGACGGCGCAGGCGGAGTCTTCATCATCTGATCCTCGGGCCAGGGGCGAAAACGACAAAGGCGCCGCGGACCGATGGTCCGATGGCGCCTTCGACTCCGGAGACCTGCTCTCCGTCGGCAAGGTCCAGCTCTCGTTTGCTGCGCCCATGACCGCGTCAGGGGCGCAGAGTCAGACTAGTCTCTGGTGTCGCGCGGCGCAAGCCGATCGCTTGCGACACCTGCAATCACTACCGCGATGCGAGCATCGCGGGCGTCACCGCCGCCTCATCCCGCTCCCCGGTGCGAATCCGGTGCACCTGGTCGACATCCAGGACAAAGACTTTGCCGTCCCCCACATCGCCCGTGCGCGCGGCGGCGAGGATCGCTTGCACGGTCGGCGCCACGAACGACTCGGAAACCCCGATCTCCAGCCGCATCTTCTCGTGCAGTCCCATCTTGACCGTCGTGCCCCGGTAATTCTCCACCTGCTCCGTCTCTCCGCCGTGCCCCATCACCCGGGACACGGTGAGCCCTCGAACTTCCGCCCGGTACAGCGCCTCGAGCACGTCGTTCAGCTTGTCGGGCCGTACCACCGCCACGATGAGTTTCATGCGTCTGTCTCCTGAATGATCAGAGGGCGGCGGCCTGCTGGGCCAGCACCGGGGAGGGAGAGGAACCGATCTCGAGGTCGGTCAGGACGAGCACCGAGCCCTCCCCGCTGGTGTACGCCTCCTCGCCATGCTGACTGACATCCATGCCCAGCCCTTCCGCCTTGCGATCGGCACGCAGCTCGGCCACCAGCCCCAGCAGCTTGAGAATCGCGAACGTCATGAGGCCGGCGTAGACCGCGGAGGCTCCGGCGCCGATCGCCTGCAGGCCGAATTGCGCCGGGTTGCCAGCGAGGAGGCCATCGGTCCCGCCCCAGGCCTTCTGGGCGAATACCCCGGTGAGCAGCGCGCCGGTCAGGCCGCCCATGCCGTGTCCCGCGAACACATCGAGCGAATCGTCGAGGCGGGTCCGTGAGCGGTAGACCATGGCGAAGTAGCTCGGCAGGGCCGCGAGCCCCCCGAGCGCGAGGGCGGACGCCGGACTTATGAAGCCGGCGGCCGGAGTGATGGCGACCAGGCCGATCACGATGCCGGTGGCGCCGCCGACCGCCGTGATATGCCCGGTGCGCCACACATCCAGCGCCGCCCAGACGACCAGCGTCGCCATCGGCGCGAGGAAGGTGTTGGTGAACGCCAGCGCGGCGGAGCCGTTCGCCGCGAGGGCGCTACCTCCATTGAAGCCGAACCAGCCGAACCAGAGCAGACCGGTGCCGAGGAGGACGAACGGCACACTGTGCGGGAGGATCGCCTGGCGGCCGTAGTCCTTGCGGGGTCCGAGCAC
>DAINRP010000138.1:0-8421 GCA_036741755.1 Gemmatimonadales bacterium | reverse complement strand
TCCCGCTGGTGTTCGTCGGAGGGCCTATTCCGGGGCGGAAGCTGGCGCTCGGCGTTTCGCTCGGCAGCTACTCCGATCGCGACTTCCGGCTGGCTTCGAGAGACACGATCCTCGTGCGCGGGGTGCAGACCGTGGTGTTCGACACGCTCAAGTCGCTCGGAGGGCTGAACGAAATCCGCTTCGCCGTCGGCTATCAGCTTGGCGCCCGGACCAGCGTCGGTGGCGCCGTCTACTGGATCACCGGGTCGAGCCGGCTCGAGGCCCGTCGTGCCTTCAGCGATACCTCCTTCATCCCCTTCCGTCAGACCGCGGAACTCTCGTATCAGGGCGTGGGATTCGCACTCGGCGTCACCCACCGGCTGACCCCCGCGCTGCAACTCGCCGCGACCGTCCGCTCCGACGCCCACGTCAGCGTCGATCGCGACTCGACCCGCGCCTATAACGTCGACCTGCCGTACACCCTCAGTGCCGGCGCGCTGCTCAAGGCGTCCCCCCGGCTCAGCGTCGCGGCCTCGGGGAGCTATCGGACCTGGGGCGGGGCGAGCAACGACCTGATCGCTCAGGGCGGCGTCGGTGCCCGGAATACGCTCGAACTGTCGTTGGGGGGCGAATTCGCGAGGAATCCGCGCCGGTCCGCCAATCTCCCGATCCGTCTCGGGGTCCGCTACGCCGATCTTCCGTTCCCGATCGTCGTGGGGCAGAAGCCGAAGGAGTTCAGCATTTCGACGGGCACCGGGCTTCGCTTCGCCCAGGATCGCGCGGGGATCGACCTCGCCCTCGAGCATGCCTGGCGGAGTGAGGGCAGTGCCTACAAAGAGCGCGCGCTGATCTTCACCTTCGGGCTGTCGATCCGCCCCTACGGCGAGCCGCAGCGGTAGCCGCCGATGAAGCGCCTGTACATCGAGACCTACGGCTGCCAGATGAACGTGGCGGACACCGAACTCATGCTCGGTGTCTTCGGTCGCGATGGCTATGTGCAGACGGAGCATCCCGAAGAGGCCGATGTGATGCTGGTGAACACCTGCGCCGTCCGCGACAACGCGGAGCAGCGGGTCATCGGCCGGCTCGGCGAACTGCAGCACCACAAGCGGCCGGGTACGGTGCTGGGTGTCGTGGGCTGCATGGCCCAGCGGCTGGGCCCGATTCTGCTCGAGCGAGTGCCCAGGGTCGACATCGTCGCGGGCCCCGATGCCTACCGGAACCTGGCCGAACTGGTCGCCCAGGCGCAGGCGGGGCAGCGGCTCTCGGACACCGAATTCCGGTCGTGGGAGCACTACGAGGATGTGCCACCGGTCAGGGAAACCGCGGCGACCGCCTTCGTGACGGTCCAGCGCGGCTGCGATTATAAGTGCACCTTCTGCATCGTTCCGTTTACCCGTGGACCGGAGCGGAGCCGTAAGCTCGAGGATGTGGTGCGCGAGGTCCGCACGCTCGCGGAGCAGGGCACCACGGAGGTGACACTCCTTGGGCAGACGGTCAACAGCTACCACGACGGCACCCACGACTTCGCCGATCTCCTTCGGGCGGTGGGCGCGGTGGATGGGATACGCCGGGTCCGCTTCACCAGCCCCTATCCCACCGATTTCACCGACCGGGTCATCGAGGCCATGGCCACGGTGGCGCCGGTCTGCGAGCACGTCCACCTCCCGGTGCAGAGCGGGAGTAATGCCGTCCTGCGCCGCATGCTCCGCCGCTACAGCCGGGAGGAGTACCTCGGCGTCGTCGCCAGACTCCGGGCGGCCATGCCCGGCATCACCTTCTCGACGGACATCATCGTCGGCTTCCCGGGCGAGACCGAGGAACAGTTCGGGGAGACCCTTTCGCTCGTCGAGGAAGCCGGTTTCGACGACGCCTACACCTTCAAGTATTCGGTGCGGGACGGCACACCCGCGGTGCGGCTCAAGGACCATGTGGACGAGGAGCTGGCGGGGGCGCGGCTCGAGCGGCTCATCGCCCTGGTGCGCGACCAGGCCCGCCGGAGGAACATGGCCCGCGTCGGCACGGTCGCCGAGGTGCTGCTGGAGCGCCCGGCCAGACGGGGAGGCTTGCTCCTGGGGCGAACTCGCACCAATCTCCTTGTACTGGTGGACCTGCCTGCCACGGCCATCGGCGAATACCACCAGGTCCAACTCACTGGTACCACCGGCTCCACCTTCACGGGCCAGGTGGTGCGTCCCCAGCTTGCGGTGCTCGCATGAACCGGAACGTCCTGCACAACGCCATCGAGCATCACGTGGCCGAAGCCTACGGCCGCCTGGTCCAGCACTTCCCCGACTTCTGCGGCTGCGACACCTGCCGGCTGGACGCGATGGTCTACGCCCTCAACCGGCTGCCGCCCCGCTACGTCGTCGGGCTGGAGGGATCGGTCGTGACGGACGTGAATCTCGACAAGGACCAGAATCGGGCCTCGATCGAGGTGGCGGTCATGGAAGGCATCCGCAAGATCAACCTCGCGCCGCGCTGCGACCGGAAGGGCCCGCCGAAGTAGCGACCGCACCCTCGGCCGGGGCCGTCGGGGAGGCCGAGTGGGGCCCCCGCTGAAGCCTGCAGTACTGCTGCTGCTGTCCTATGGGGCCGGTCTCGCGACCGGCCTCTTGCGTTTTGGGGATACCGCCATCGTCGCCATGGTCGTGCTGATCGCTGCCGTCTGGTGGTGGCGCAGCACGCTCGTGGTCTGGTGCGTCGCCGCCCTGCTCGGTCGCGGCAGTGCGCTCGTCGCGCTGCGGCTGGACGCCGCTGCGTGTCGGGTGCGCCTCGAAGAAGGGGCGATGCGTGTCGACCTCAGGGTCCGGGAGCCGGTCACGCCCGACGCGCGCATCGCCAGGGTCTCCATCGAGTCGCTCGATTGCCACGGTACGGTAGACGCGCGCTGGCCCGACCAGCTCGAAGTCGCCGCCGGCACACTCGGCCGCGCCGAGGCGCGATGGATTCGCCGGCCCGAGCGTGGCGGGCGGGCCGATGGGATGCTGCTCGTCCAGGGCTTCACGACGCAGCAGTTTTCTCCCACGGCAGTCGAACGGCTCCGTAACTGGCTCTCCGCCACCGTTCGACGGCTCTACGGCACCCGGACGGGGACCGTGGAGGCGCTCGTCGTCAATCGGCGGGGTGGCATGCAGCCCGAACTGCGCGATCGCTACGGGCGCGCCGGGCTCGTCCACATTCTCTCGATCTCCGGATTCCACGTCGGCGTCATCATCGCCTGGGTGGTGCTGCTTGGGCGAATGCTGGGCGTGCCCCGGACCCGCAGTGCCCTGATCGCGGCCGGGCTCGCATTTGTCTACGTCCTGTTTCTCGCCTGGCCACCACCCGCGGCACGGGCCGCCCTGCTCGCGGGGCTCGCGGCCCAGTCGCACCTGCGCCAGCGGAATCCGCAGCCGGCCGCGCTGCTCGCCGTGACCTGCCTGCTGGTCGTGCTGCTGGATCCGTGGGCGGTGCTGGACGCCGGGGCATGGCTCTCTGCCAGCGCCCTGCTCGGCGCGCTCGTCGCGACCCGCTGGAGCGACCGCGCTCTGGGCGCCGCCTGGTGGTGGCGAATGCTCGCGGCCTCCCTTGGGGCTACTGTGGCGACGGCACCGATCACGGCCGTACTCTTCGGCATGGTGTCGGTCGCGGGCATCCTGCTCAACTTCGCCGCGATTCCCCTCGCGGCACTCGCGGTGCCCGGTCTGCTGGTAAGTCTGATCGCGGCGGCGCTCGTCCCTCCACTCGCCGCGCCGCTCGCCGCCGGCTCCGGCGCGCTGCTCGGGCTGCTCGATCAACTCGCCTGGTGGGGCGGCCAGTCCGATGCCGCCGTGATCATCCAGCCCGCGGAACCGGCCTCTGCGCTTCCGTGGCTCGGCGTTCTGCTGCTCGCGGCGTGGAGCATCGGCGACCGCTCTCCGGCGTGGGAAACTGCCCGGCGCCTCGCGCTGGGCGCCTGTGTCGCGACCTGGGTGCTCCTCTTCGCGGACGGGATCGGCTTCGTCCATGACGCGGAGTCGGGGCTGACGTTACATTTTCTCGATATCGGTCAGGGAGACGCTGCACTGCTCCGCACCCCCGGCGGGCACTGGGTGCTGATCGATGCAGGCCCGAAGAACGATCGGGCTGACGCCGGGCGGAGAGTCGTAGCCCCCTTTCTCGCTCGGCACCGCGCCGGCGGGCTGGCCCTCGCGGTCGTCTCGCACGCCCACGCCGATCACCTGGGCGGGCTGCCCGCCGTCCTCGACCGCGTTCCGGTGGCCGCGGTTCTCGAGCCGGCGGAGCTGGTGGCCGACTCGCTGTACACCCGGTTTCTCGATCAGCTCGACGCGCTCGGCGTGCCGTGGCGCCCGGCCCGGGACGGGCTGCAGATGGAACTCGACAGCGTGCGCTTCACGGTCCTCCACCCTGACACGGCCTGGGCCGAGTGGCGCGTGGATCTGAACGAGGACTCGGTGATGCTCCTGGTGGAATACCGGGGATTCCGGGCCCTCTTTCCGGGGGACGGCGGGTTGCATGCCGAGTCGCGGGTGATCGGGCGGGTGGGCCCGGTGGACGTGCTCAAGGTCGGGCACCACGGTTCCCGCTCTGCGACGGGCGAGGCGTGGCTCGCGGAACTGGGGCCGCGCGCGGCGGTCATCAGCCTGGGCCGGGGCAACCGGTATGGCCACCCTCACGCCGAGGTGATCGACCGCCTGACTCGGCACGGGATTGGCATATGGCGGACCGACCAACTGGGTACCATCACGGTGACGACCGATGGCCTGACCTTCAGGGTCGAGGGTCGGGGTCGCCACGAGACGTTTGAGACGAGAGGACTCCCTGGTGCTCCCCAATAGCCGCGTGATCACGATCGAGCGCTGGATTCTCGATCAGGAGGAGAAGTACCCGGAAGCCACGGGCGAGCTGTCGAATCTGCTCTACGACATCGCGCTGGCGGCCAAGATCATCGGGGCCAGCATTCGGCGCGCCGGCCTGGTGAACATTCTCGGCACGGCGGGCGCGACCAATGTGCAGGGAGAGGAGCAGCAGAAGCTCGACGTCTTCGCCAACGAGACCATGACCAACGCGCTGAACCACACCGGCCGCGTCTGTGTCATGGCCTCGGAGGAAGACGAAACGATCATTCCGGTTCCCGATCAGTACGCCCCCGGCAAGTACGCGGTCCTCTACGATCCGCTCGATGGCTCCTCGAACATCGACGTCAACGGCCCGGTTGGAACGATTTTCAGCGTCTACCGGCGAATCAGCGTCGAGGGCAAGGGCAGCCTCGCCGACGTGCTGCAGCCCGGCTGCAAGCAGGTCGCCGCCGGCTACGTGATCTACGGCTCGAGCACCATGCTCATCTACAGCACCGGACAGGGCGTGGCCGGCTTCACGCTCGACCCTTCGATCGGCGAGTTCCTGCTCTCCCATCCGAAGATGGTGACGCCGCGCGTGGGCAAGTACTACAGCGTGAACGAGTCGAACTTCGCTCGCTGGAGCAAGGCGACGCAGTGGGCGGTGCGCGGCTTCCACGGCGATCGTCCCGACGAGATCAAGGGGAAGAACTTCCGGTACATCGGATCCCTGGTCGCGGACTTCCACCGGAATCTGCTGGCCGGCGGCATCTTCATGTATCCCGCCGACATCAAGAACACCAAGGGGAAGCTCCGGCTCCTGTACGAGGCCTCCCCGATGGCGTTCATCGCCGAGCAGGCCGGCGGTTCGGCCACGGACGGTACCCGCCGCATTCTCGACATCGTGCCGGAGAACCTGCACGAGCGCACCCCGCTGGTCATCGGCTCCCGGGAGGATGTGGGCTACGTGTCTGACACGCTCCACCGGATGGGAGAGGGATGAGAGAGTTCCGAGTTCCGAGTTCCGAGTTCCGGGTTCGATACTTCGAACCCAGGGTCCTGGAACATGGTTGTGCCCGAAGCACTCGGTACTCGGAACTCGGAACTCGGAACTAATCGCACATGTCTGACACCAAGAAGATTGTCTACGGCCCGGAGGACTGGACCGGCGCGCTGACTCAGCCTGGAGCATTCCCCTTCACCCGGGGCGTCTATCCCGCGATGTACACCGAGCGGCTCTGGACCATGCGGCAGTATGCCGGGTTCGGCACCGCGGAGGAGACCAACGCGCGATTCCGGCACCTGCTCCAGGCGGGGCAGAGCGGGCTCTCCACCGCGTTCGACCTGCCGACCCAGATGGGTTACGACTCCGACCATCCGATGGCGGAGGGTGAGGTGGGCCGGGTGGGTGTCGCCATCGACACCGTCGAAGATCTGCACGACCTCTTCCGGGACATCCCGCTCGACCGCGTGTCCACCTCGATGACCATCAACGCCACCGCCGCGATTCTGCTGGCGATGTACGTCGTGGTCGGTGAAGAGCACGGCGTCCCGCGGACCAGGCTGCAGGGGACGGTCCAGAACGATGTGCTCAAGGAGTACATCGCCCGCGGGACGTACATCTACCCGGCGGAGCCCTCGCTCCGGCTGGTCACCGATCTCTTCCGCTTCGTGGCCGACGAAGGGATGAACTTCAACCCCATCTCCATCAGCGGCTACCATATGCGGGAGGCGGGAGCCACGGCAGCGCAGGAGGTCGGCTTCACCCTCGCGAATGCGCTGGAATACATGCGCCGCGCGGTGGAGGCCGGGCTCGACGTCACCCGCTTCGGGCCTCGGCTCTCCTTCTTCTTCGCCGCCCATAACGACCTCTTCGAGGAGGTCGCCAAGTTCCGCGCGGCGCGCCGGCTCTGGGCCCGCCTCGCCCGGGAACGATTCGGCGCCGACGATCAGACCTGCCGGCTCCGATTCCACACCCAGACGGGCGGGGTCACCCTGCAGGCGCAGCAGCCGATGAACAACGTCGTCCGGGTGACGGTGCAGGGGCTCGCGGCGGCGCTCGGCGGGACCCAGTCGCTGCATACCAACGGCTACGATGAGGCGCTGGCGCTGCCCACCGCGGAGTCGGCGACGCTGGCCCTCCGGACCCAGCAGATCCTCGGGTACGAGAGCGGACTTTCAAAGGTGGTGGATCCGCTGGCCGGGAGCTGGTACGTCGAGGCGCTCACCGACCGAATCGAGGCCGAGGCGCTCGCGCTCATCGCCGAGGTCGATGCGCTCGGCGGATCGGCGGCGGCGATCAATCGCGGCTACTTCCAGGAGGCGATCGCCCGGAGTGCCTGGGAGCTGCAGAAGGCGCAGGAGTCGGGCGGGCAGGTCGTCGTTGGTGTCAACCGCTTCACCGATGACTCGACGCTGGCTCCGATGTCGCGCCCCGATTACTCCGCGCTCGCGATCCGGCAGCAGGCCCGGCTTGCCGATGTGAAGCGGACCCGCGACGCGTCCGCCGTCCAGGCCAGGCTGGGCGCCATCGCCGTCGCCGCCCGGGGCACGGCACCGCTCATGCCGCCGATCCTCGATGCGGTGCGCTCCCGCGCCACGCTGGGTGAGATCAGCGATGCGCTTCGGGAGGCATGGGGCGTCTACCGGCCGGCGTAGCCGCCTTCATGCAAGGCGCCGCGAGCGGGGCTACGTTTCCGCCTCCCCCAGATTGGAGCTTCCGTGGGTCTTCTCGATGATGTGCTCGGCCATGTAAAGTCCCAGCTCGGTCCTGCGGCGGGTGCCGCCCACCCCGATCTCGTCTCGACCGTCGTTCAGATGCTCGGCAGTAGCGGCGGCCTCAGTGCGCTGGTACAGCAGTTCGAGCAGGCTGGCCTCGGCAAGATGATGCAGTCGTGGATCTCGACCGGCCCCAATCCTCCCATTTCGCCGGCGCAGCTGCAGCAGGCAATGGGCAGCGGCCAGTTGCAGGCCCTCGCCAGCAAGCTGGGCATGTCTCCGGAGGCGGTGACCGGCCAGCTCGCGCAGGTGCTGCCGCACCTGGTCGATGGGCTCACGCCCAATGGCCAGATGCCGCAGGGGGATCTGCTGGGCGGTGCGATGGGGATGCTGAAGAAGCTGTTCTAGGCTCTTCCTGACGGGCCCAGTGCAACGAGGGGTCCTCGCCAGTGGCGGGGACCCCTCGCTTCTTGTTCGTGTGCCTGCGGGTCGAGCGGCGGGAGGTCCCGCCGGCGCGATGGGGCAGCTCCCCAGAGCGGCGCAGCTCCTCCCTATGGCGCCGAGGGCCCCCTCTAGAGCACCGAGTGCTCTCTCTAAAGCACCAAGTGCTCCCTCTAGAGCACCAATTGCTCCCTATAGAGCACCAAGTGCTCCCTATAGAGGACCCAATGCTCCCTCTGGAGCACCGGGAACTCCCTCTAAAGCGCCGATTGCTCCCTCTAGAGCGCCGATTGCTCTCTCTAAAGCGCCGATTGCTCCCTCTAGAGCGCCGATTGCTCCCTCTAGAGCGCCGATCGCTCCCTCTAGAGCGCCGATCGCTCCCTCTAGAGCGACGGGGCTGCACCCCGTAGTGACTCGGCCCCGCCCCGGAGCGCCTGCAGGCCGCTCCAAAGTGACGGTGGGT
>DAINRP010000137.1:0-8431 GCA_036741755.1 Gemmatimonadales bacterium | reverse complement strand
CTCACCGGTCAGTAAGCCGTCCCCGAGGACATAGACGAACGGCCCCCGGCAAGTCGCCGGGGGCCGTTCTCTTTTCCTGTCCCAGATCGGGCCCGATTCAGCCCTCGAACTCGGCGTCTCCCTCCCGAAATTGCCGCTGATAGAGCCGAGCATAGAGGCCGCCACGGGTGAGCAGTTCGTTGTGGGTTCCCTGCTCCACGATGCGCCCATGATCCAGCACGATGAGCCGGTCCGCCCGGCGGACCGTGGACAGGCGGTGGGCGATGATCAGGGTGCTGCGGCCCACCAGGAGCTTCTCCAGGGCATCCTCGATCAGTCGCTCGCTCTCCGTGTCGAGGCTGCTGGTCGCCTCGTCCAGGATTAGCACCCGTGGATCCTTGAGGATGGCTCGGGCGATCGCGATCCGCTGCCGCTGGCCCCCGGAGAGCCGGACCCCGCGCTCGCCGACGAGGGTGTCATAGCCGCTGGGCAGGCGTTCGACGAACTCATGGGCGTGCGCCGCGCGCCCCGCCGATTCGATGTCGGCCAGGGAAGCGCCGGGTCTCGCGTAGGCGATGTTCTCCCGGATCGACCCGCTGAACAGCGCCGGCTCCTGGGGAACGATGCCGATGGCATGTCGAAGGTCGGCCAGCCGGAGCTGGCGGACATCGCAGCCATCGAGCGCGATGCTCCCTTCGGTCACATCCCAGAATCGTGGCAACAGAGAGGCGAGCGTCGTCTTCCCGGCACCCGACGGCCCGACGAGGGCCACGGTCTCGCCCGGTGCCACCTCGAGCGAGACCTCTCGCAGAGCCCAGGGGCCATCAGCGGCGTCGCCGTAATGGAAGGAGACCCGGTCGAAGGTCACCCGGCCGCGCACCGGCACCGGAAGCGTGGCGGGAGAAGCCGGGTCCTTGATCGGGCTGACCATCTCGACGAGCTGGAACACCCGCTCCGCCGCCCCGACCGACTCCTGATAGGAACTGAAGAATGAAATGAGCGACGCCACCGCCCCGGCGATCATGATGGTGTAGATCATGAAGGTGAAGAGCGTGCCCGGCGTCAGCTGACCGTCGAGCACCAGCCGGCCCCCCTGCCAGAGCACGATGACGATGGCGGAGAAGGTGGCAAAGGTGATCACGCCGAAGAAGACGCCGCGCACCTGCGCCCGGGTGATGGCCGCCGTCACCGCCTGCCGGATGCGGATCCCGTAGCGCTCCCGCTCCTGTCCCTCCTGCACGAAGCTCTGCACCGTCCGAATCTGACTGATCGCCTCTTCGGCCAATGCCGTCGCCTCGGCAATCTTGTCCTGCACGCTGGTGCTCATCTTCCTGAGCCGGCGGCCGAAGAAGAAGATCGCACCGACGGCCACCGGCACCGCGGCCAGCGCGGTTAGCGTCAGTTTGGGCTGCACGATGATCAGCATCGTGATCCCGCCGGCCAGGGTGAGCAGCTGTCTGAAAAACTCGGCGAGTTGATGACTGAGCGTGCCCTGGAGCTGCCCGATGTCGGTGGTGAGCCGGCTGATCAGCTCGCCGGTGCGGCGGTCGGCGAAGAACCCGGGAGGCATGTCGAGCAGCCGCGCAAAGAGCGTTTCCCTGAGGCCGGCCACGGCGCGCTCGCCCGTGGCGGTCAGGAGATAGGCTTGGGCGTAGTTGAGCAGCGCCTGGGCGATGACGACGCCGACCAGTTGGAGTGCCTTCTGATCGAGGTTCGCTCGGCCGCCTTTGAGGAAGGCCGCGTCGAGCAGCCAGCCGGTGAGCCGGGGAAAGGCGAGGCTGGCCGCGGTGCTCGCCACCAGGCAGACGATTGCCGTGCCGAGCGCCAGCCGGTGCGGCCGGATGAGGGGCAGCAGGCGCTTGAGGGCTGTGGGGGGAGGGAGGCGCCGTTTACGGGCTGCATCAGGTGCGGTCATGGGTGGGAAAACTAAACCCCCGGAGGAGCGATCCGGGGGCGGTCGGGGCCTGCCTCGCTGCTCTGTGAGGGAGCGCTCAGGGCGCGTGGTGCGCGGCCGGCAGCGCCGTGGAACCCGGGGCCATCGCTTCCGTTTCCGGATGGTCGAGAATCAGGAGCGGGGCCCGTTCATAGCCATGTCCGAAGGGCACCGCGCGATCGACGCCCATGGCCACGAACAGCAGGGCCAGGTAGAGGAGTGAGTACTTGTACATCTTCCACGCGGTCGGCGTGACGCCCGCCTCACGCAGTACCTTGATGCTGTACCAGAGCAGCCGCCCACCGAGCGCGAGGGCCGCGACGGCGTAGAAGAGCCCGAGCGCGCCAAAGATCGAGGGCATCACCGTCAGCGGAATCAGCATCAGGGTGTAAGCGAGCATCTGGATCTTGGTCCACTGATCGCCCTGCACGACCGGCATCATCGGGATGCCGGCGCGGGCATAGTCCTGCTTCTTGATCAGCGCCAGCGCCCAGAAGTGGGGTGGGGTCCAGAAGAAGATGATCGCGAACAGGTAGATGGCCGGCAGATCGAGCGTTCCGGTCATCGCAGTCCAGCCGACCAGCGGCGGAAACGCGCCGGCCGCTCCGCCGATGACGATGTTCTGCGCGGAAATCCGCTTGAGCCAGACGGTGTAGACGAAGATGTAGAACAGGTACCCGCTGAAGGCCAGCCAGGCACTCAGCGGATTGACGAAGTGCCAGAAGATCCAGAACGCGATGGCACCCTGCGCCAGCCCGAAGGCGAGCGCGGCGAGCGCGGAGATCCGGCCCGAAGGGATCGGCCGCAGTCTGGTCCGGGACATCAGCATGTCGATGTCCCGGTCGAACCACATGTTCACGGTATTCGCGCCGCCGGCCATCAGATAGCCGCCGACGATGACCCAGAGGACCAGGGAGATCGGTGGAACCCCGTGCCCGGTGATGTACATCGGCGCGACGGTGGTGAGCAGCAGCAGGGAGATGATCCGTGGCTTGGTGAGCGTCACCAGGTCGGCCATCAGTGACGGGGTTGCCACTGCCTCCGCATCCAGCGCGGAGACCGGGCCGACGATCCCCTCGGACGTCGCGGATGCGTGAGCCGGGTCCTCATGCGCCGGACTCCGGGCGGTGAGCATCCGGCGCGAGCGGAACGCCAGCACGATGGCCGAGGTCCACACGAGCGAGCCGACGAAGAGATGGGCGGCCCGAAGCGAGGTCGGGAGCAGGCTGAGCATCATGGCCGCGCCGACCGTCACCTGAAGCACGACGATGGCGGCCAGCATCCACGCGGCGCGGCGATAGGCTGCCGCGCCCTCACCGGTCAGCCGGCGCGAGCCCAAGGCGAGGCCGATGGTGTGCCCGAGAAAGAGGAAGGCCAGCACCCGGTGCACCCACTGGAGCTTGCCTAGTGCCTCGGCCGGCGGCAGGACGCCGCCGGCGCAGAGCGGGAAGCCAAGGCAGTACAGGCCGGCGTTGTAGTTGGCGACGAAGGCCCCGAAGACGACGACCAGGAAAGCGAGCCCCGGCGCCAGGAGTGCCCCGGTCGGTCCCCGGCCCGGAATGACCTGTTCGCCGCGCAGCTGCTCCCCGGCCCGGAGCGCCGCCACGACCAGGAGGCCGAGCAGCACCATGGCGTTGGTCAGATGGACGACGACGGTGGGGGCGGCGTTCCAGAGCTTCACCGTGACCGCGCCGAGCACGATCTGGAGCAGCAGGACGGCCAGGGCGAGGAGAGCAGGGTTTCTGAGGGCCGGCTGATCCCGATGCCGCCGCAGGGCGATGGCGGCCAGTGCCGCGACCGCGAAGCTGACCAGCAGCGCGACCCAGCGGTGACTCCACTCGATGACTTCGAGGGTGTCACTGAGGTTCGGCAGGATCCGGCCGTTGCAGAGTGGCCAATGATCGCCGCACCCCATGCCGGAGCCGGTGATCCGGACCACGCCACCCAGCGTGATCAGGCCGACGGCCAACCCGGCCGCGATCATGGCGCCCCGGCGGTAGAGCTGGGCGCCCGTGTCAGCCTCTGAATGCATGCTGGAAACTCCGAACCGTCTGGGGAAAGCGCCCTTTGGGGGGCCGAACGGGGGTAAAGAACGGATCGGGGGAGCGGGTTGTCAAGTTGAGTTTGGGGGGGCAACTTACCCCTCCCTGACCCCTCCCCCGGAGCCATTCCATTCCATGACCAACGCCCCCGACCAATGGGGTGAGCGGCTGCCCCGCCGCCTGGGCCTCTGGAGCGCCGTCGCGGTCCTGATCGGATCGACCATCGGCAGCGGCATCTTCCGCACCCCGGCCTCGGTGGCGCAGCGGGTGGACGATGTGCCGCTCTTTCTGCTCGCCTGGGTCATCGGGGGGGCGGTCGCCGTCTGCGGGGCGCTGACCTACGCCGAACTCGCGGCTGCCTTTCCGCGGAGCGGGGGGATCTACGTCTTCCTCCGTCAGGCGTTCGGCCCCCTGCCGGCCTTCCTGTTCGGCTGGGCGGAGCTGCTCATCATCCGGCCCGGCGCCTACGGCGCCATCGGCATCACGGCCTCCGCATACGCGCTGCGTACCGTCGGGCTGAATCCCGCGGCGGAACTCGCCGGGCTACCGTTCCGCGGCGACCAGCTCCTGGGCGCCGGGTTCATCATCCTCGTCGGGGCGGTGAACTACTTCGGCATCAGACGCGGTGCCGTGATTCAGAATGTGAGCACGGTATTCAAGGTTGGCGCGCTGGCGGCACTGGTGATTCTCGGTTTCGCGATGGGCAAGGGGCAGGGGATGGCGCCGATGCTGGCCCAGCGCGCCGAGGTGGCGGTCTCGCCGTTCCTGCTCGCGATGGTGTCGATCCTCTGGGCCTACGACGGCTGGGCGGACCTCGCCTTCGTTGGCGGGGAGGTGAAGGACCCCCAGCGCACGCTGCCCCGGGCGCTGATCATCGGCACTTCGGTCGTCGTGCTGCTCTATCTCAGCGCCAACCTGATCTATCTCTACCTGATCCCCATCGCGCAGATGAAGCAGGCCGAGCTGGTCGCCGCCGACGTCGCTCAGCTGCTGATCGGGCCGGCGGGGATCGTGGCGGTCTCCGCCGCGGTCGCGGTGAGCACCTTCGGCACCCTGAATGGGTCGATGATGACCGCGCCCCGGATCTTCTTCGCCATGGCGGATGACGGCCTCTTCCCGAAAGCCATCGCCCGGGTCGATCCGAAGACCGGCGCGCCAACTGCGGCCATCCTCCTGGCGGCGGTCATGGGCGTGATCTTTGTGCTCATCAAGACCTTCACCGAACTCGCGGACCAGTTCGTCATCGGCATCTGGCCGTTCTACGCGCTCGCCGTGGCGGGCGTCTTCGTGCTCCGGCGGACCCAGCCCGACCTGCCGCGGCCCTACCGGACCTTCGGCTATCCGGTGGTGCCGCTGCTGTTCCTGGGAGCGTCGCTGTTTCTGCTTGGGAACTACCTGGTCTCGGAGACGAAGGCGTTCGCGGTGGACATCGTCGTGATCCTGAGCGGCGTGCCCGTCTACTACGGCTGGAAGCGGTGGAGCCGCTGACCGGGCCGCTCCCGGCGGGATCCCAGGCTTACCCCTCGGTGATTTCGAGGGAGATGTCCGCGGCCTTCACGCTGTGGGTCAGCGCGCCGATCGAAATGAAGTCCGCCCCCGCCTCGGCATAGCCCCGGACGTTGTCCAGCGTGATCCCGCCGGTTGCCTCGATCGTGATGTCGGGGCGCGCCGCCCTGGCCCGCTGACACCAGGCTGCGACGGTCGCCGGCGTCTGGTTGTCGATCAGCAGGCGCGTCGCCCCCGCCCGGCACGCCTCTTCGAGTTGTTCTGGCGTCTCCACTTCAACGAAGCAGTCACTCACCCCGCGTGTCCCCGCCGCGCTCAGCGCATCGGCAAGCGTGCGCCCGCTCCGCGCAAGGGCCCGCCAGTGGTTGTCCTTCACCATGAGCGTCGTGGAGAGATCCAGCCGGTGCATCGCGCCACCGCCGGCCAGCACCGCCGTCACATCCAGAAGGCGGAGGCCCGGGGCGGTCTTCCTGGTGTGGAGGATCTGGGCCTGGGTGCCAGCGACGGCATCGACGTAGGTGCGTGTGGCGGTGGCGATGCCGACTGCACGCTGCAGCAGGTTGAGGATCGGACGCTCGGCCCGCAGGATGGAAGCAAGGTCACCCTGCACCACACCGGCGACGCTGCCGGCCTCGAGCGCCGACCCGGTTGGCTGGTACCAGACGACGGGGTCGAGGCCGCAGATGATCGTGACCGCGTCGGCGTAGGAGGTGCCCGCGAGAACCCCGCCGCTCTTGAAGAGCAGGCTGCCCGTCGCGAACTGTCCCGGCGCCACGCAGGCCTCCGTCGTGACGTCCCGGATGCCGTCCTCCATCAGGGCCAGCTCCGCGATTCGGCGGGCGTCGGCGCCGATGCGCACTCTGAGGTCACGCTCGATGATCATGGGGCCGCCTTGATGGAAAGTGTCACGCGGGTGATCGCCCGGTTGGTGGACAGTTTGGTGGAGTGTTGGCCCCGGGGCGCCAGAGCGAGTCGAAGGGCACAGGCCCGCCAAAGACCTGCTGATTGCGCATGGCCGGCCGGCCCCTAGTCGCCCGGTTTCTTCGTGATGCTCGGTCCCAGCGCCACCATGCGGTCGAGTGAGGCCCGCGCACGGGCGGCGATCTCGGGTGCGACGGTCACATGGAACTGGTCCTTCACCAGGGCGTCGCGGGTGCCCTCGAGGGTGATCGTCTTCATGTAGGCGCAGACCGCCGCCCGGTCGGCGGCGAAGAAATGCTTCTCCGGCGCGAGCTGCTCCATGCGATGCATGATGCCCGTCTCGGTCGCGATGATGAATTCCGTTGCCGGCCGCTCCTTCACCAGCTGGATCATCCGCTCCGTCGACGCGATATGCACCCCCTCCGACGGAATGTCGCCATGCCCCATGGCGTAGATCAGCTGTCCCGCGCAGCCGCACTCGGGGTGTACCAGCACCTCGGCCCGCGGGTGCTCGTGGCGCATCCGTTCGAGAGTGTGCGGATTGATGTCCTTGTGCACGTGACACTCGCCCATCCACACCTCGACCTTCCGGTGCGGCCGCATCCGCTTGACGTGGGCGCCCAGGAAGAAGTCGGGGCAGAAGAGGATGCCCTTGTCCTCCGGGATCGCGTCGATCACCTCGAGCACGTTGCCACTGGTGCAGCAGTAGTCGAGTTCGGCCTTCACGTCGGCGGTGGTGTTCACGTAGCCGACCGCGATGTAGCCCGGGAATTTCGCCTTCCAGGCACGGACGTCATCGGCGGTGATCGTGGCGGCGAGCGAGCACCCCGCGGCCAGGTCGGGCAGCAGCACCCGCTTCCCTGGCGCGAGGATGGCGGCGGTCTCGGCCATGAAATGCACGCCGCAGAAGACGATCACCTCCGCGTCCGTCGCGGCGGCCTTGCGGGAAAGCCCCAGCGAGTCGCCCACGTAGTCGGCGACGTCCTGCACCTCGGGCCGCTGGTAGTTGTGCGCCAGGATCACGGCCTTCCGCGCGCGGGCGAGGTCCCTGATCTCCTGCTGTAATGCCGAGATCTGCGACGGGCTCAGCGTGGTCGGCTGAATGACGGGAAGCGTCACGGTCATGGGGCCGGAATCCCGCCGGGGGAAGCCACCGGCGGATAGTCGAGTCGCCGATGGCCGCCGCGGCTTTCGCGACGGCGGAGGGCGGCATGGGTGATCAGTCGGGCGACCAGCAGCTGATTGTGGGTGCGCCAGGCTTCCGGCGGGACGATCTTTGTCAGGCGGCCCAGTGCGCGCCGGGCCCGGCGGAGCCCCGCCTCGGTGCGGACCAGGCCGACGTCCGTCGTCATGATCTGCCGCATCTCCGCCAGCGCCGGGGTCGCCGCGTCGTCGGCGGAGCGGCCGGCGAATTCATCGCCGGAGGAGGGCGGGAAGGCCGGCACCGGATACTGCACCGGCGTAGCATGGCGCCAGCGGGCGGTGAAGGCCTCGCCCCGTCCGCGCGGCACCGGGCGGCTGCGCACGCCATCCATCCAGTCCTGCACGGCCCCGGTGGCCTCGCCGGCCCGATTGCGTGCGGCAAGCGCCCGCGCCACCCGGTCGGCGAAGACCATGCCCTCGAGCAGGGAGTTGGAGGCGAGCCGGTTCGCGCCGTGGACTCCGGTGCACGCGACCTCACCCACCGCCCACAGCCCTTCGCGGGTGGAGCGGCCATCGAGGTCGGTGCGGATGCCGCCCATGGCGTAGTGGAGCGCGGGGGCAACCGGGATCAGGTCGCGGGCCGGATCGAGGCCGTAATCGTGCAGGATCTTGGTGACACCGGGGAATCGCTCTTCGAAGTCGGCGATCTCCCGCGCATCCAGCCAGGCGCCCCCGGTCGCGTCCGCGGCGGCGACGGCGCGAGCGACGACATCGCGCGGGGCCAGTTCGCCACGCGGATCGGCATCAAAGGCGAAACGGCGTCCATCCTTGTCCACCAGAATGCCACCGGCGCCACGCACCGCCTCGGTGATGAGTGGTGCGGGATTTACGCGGGGAAGCTTCAGCG
>DAINRP010000136.1:3721-8459 GCA_036741755.1 Gemmatimonadales bacterium | reverse complement strand
GGCCCGGTCCGCTCGGCCTACGGGGCCCGTTCCAGCGCCGCAATGCGGCCGTCGCGCACGGAATTCTGATGGCGCTACCCGCCCGATACCGGCCCGACCGCGCGAGCATCGAGCGAGGGTTCGAGCGGGCCAGAATTGCGGGGCGCTTCGATCGCCGGGGCAAATGGCTCTTCGATGTGGCGCACAACCCTGACGGAATGACGGCCCTCGGTGAGGCGCTCGAGGCCGCGAACGTCCCCCGCCCGATCCATGCGCTTGTCTCGATCCTGGGCGACAAGGCCTGGCCCGAAATGCTGGTGCGCCTCGATGCTGCCGTGGACCGTGGCGTTCTCACCGTGGCACCGACGGCCGCCGGCCGGAAATGGGATATGACCTGGCTGCATAGATGGCTCCGGAATCCGAACCGTACCCCCGCCCGCGCCCACTGGACCCTCACCCCCGACTTCGAGGCGGCGCTTCGTGAGGTACAGGAGGGCGCGGGGACGGTGCTGGTCACCGGATCATTTCACACTGTTGGCGATGTCATGTCGGCCCTCGGGATGGAGCCGTAGAAGTACCGCGTTCCGAGTTGCGATCCCGGACGCCGGGTTCTCGGTTCGAAAGCGATCTCTCGGCACACGAGCTCGGAACCCGGAACTCGGAACTGGCTTCCGCTCACCCCGAGCTTTGATAGACAGCCCGCGACGGCTATTTTCCCCCCCCATGAACACCCAGCCCCTGCCGGGCTTTCGGGACTTCTATCCCGCCGAACTCGCGTTCCGGAACTACATCTTCGAAGCCTGGCGCCGGGTCGCGGGCCGTTACGGCTTCGAGGAATTCGACGGTCCCCCTCTCGAGCCGCTGGAACTCTATACCGCGAAAAGCGGGGATGAGATCGTCGGCCAGCTGTACAACTTCTCCGACAAGGGGGGGCGGGCGGTGACGCTTCGGCCGGAGCTGACGCCGACCGTGGCCCGGATGGTGGCGGCTCGCGCTGGGGGAATGAAGAAGCCGATCCGGTGGTTTTCGATCGGGCAGATGTTCCGCTACGAACGGCAGCAGAAGGGTCGTCTCAAGGAGTTCTACCAGCTCAACTGCGACCTGATCGGTGAGTCCGGTCCGCTGGCCGATGCCGAGATGATCGCGCTGGCGATCGACATGATGCGAGGGTTTGGTCTGGGGCCGGACGCGGTCCGGGTCCGGCTCTCGGACCGTCGCGTCCTCCAGGCACTGCTTCAGGGTGCCGGCGTGACCGTCGAGCAGTTGCCGGCGGCCTACGGGGTCATCGACAAGCTCGAACGGATGAAACCGGAGCAGCTGGCCGAACTGCGCGAGGGCGCCGATCCCCGGTTCGCGGCCGGGATCGGCGGACAAATCATCGAGGTGGCCTCGCTCCGAGGCTGGCCGGCGGTGGCGGCAGCTCTGGCAGCGCTGCCCGGCGGGCCCGAGGCGGGGGCGCCCTTCCGCGCCACGCTCGATGCGCTCGAGGCCATGGGGCTTGGCGAGTACCTCGACGTCGACATGACCATCGTCCGCGGACTCGCCTACTACACCGGCACGGTGTTCGAGCTTTTCGATGCGGGCCGCAGCCTCCGCGCGATTGCCGGTGGCGGCCGCTACGACGGACTCCTCGAGCTGCTCGGTGGCATCGACCTCCCGGCGGTTGGCTTTGCGATCGGCGATGTGGTGCTCGGGGAGTTGCTCAGGGAGCGGGGCCTCGCCCCGGTGGCCGAGTCCTCCATTGATGCTTTCGTGGCCGGCGTCACCGATGACGACCTGCCATACGTGCTGCATGTCGCGCATGATCTGCGCGACGCGGGTATCCGGGTGGAATTCGCGCTGCGTGCCGATGGGGTCGGCAAGCAGCTCAAGCTGGCAGACGCCCGGAAGGCGGCATTCGCCATCGTCATCGGTCCGGACGACCGGGCTCGCGGCGAAGTGCAGTTGAAGGATCTCCGCGCCAAGACTCAGCGTGCCGTCGCGGCTGCGGCGCTCGGGGCCGAGCTGAAGGCGGCGCTCGCTTCATGACCTCTGACCGACTGGCATCCGATGGCTGACGACAAGGCTCTTACGACCCGCGCCCAGGACTTCAGCGCTTGGTACAACGAAGTCATCATGCGTGCGGAACTGGCCGACTACAGCCCGGTGCGCGGCTGCATGGTCATCCGTCCCAACGGGTACGCCATCTGGGAGCAGATGCAGCGCGCGCTCGACGACATGTTCAAGGAGCACGGCGTCCAGAACGCCTACTTCCCCCTGCTCATTCCGCAGAGCTTCCTCGCCAAGGAGGCGGAACACGTCGAGGGCTTCGCGCCGGAGCTGGCGGTGGTCACCATCGGCGGCGGCAAGGTGCTCGAGGAGCCGCTGGTGATTCGTCCCACGTCGGAGACGATCATCTACTCGATGTACGCCAAGTGGATCCAGAGCTATCGCGACCTGCCGCTGCTCATGAACCAGTGGTGCAACGTGCTCCGCTGGGAGATGCGCACCCGGCTCTTCCTGCGCACGGCGGAGTTCCTCTGGCAGGAAGGCCATACGGCTCACGTCGACGAGGCGGACGCCGAGGCATTCACGCTCAAGATCCTGCAGACCTACCGGACCTTCGCCGAGGAATGGATGGCAATGCCGGTGCTCACAGGGCGGAAGACCGACAGCGAGCGCTTCGCCGGCGCGCTCCGGACGTACTGCATCGAAGCGCTGATGCAGGACAACAAGGCGCTGCAGGCGGGCACGAGTCACAACCTCGGCCAGAACTTCGCCAAGGCGTTCCAGGTCAATTTCCAGAGCGCCGAAGGCACGCTGGAGTACGTGTGGAACACTTCCTGGGGTGTGTCCACCCGCCTGGTCGGCGCGCTGGTCATGATGCACGGCGACGACAGCGGCATCATCACCCCGCCGCGGCTGGCGCAGTACCAGTGCGTCATCGTCCCGATCTACAAGAGCGACGCGGAGCGCGCGACGGTGCTGGAGGCGGCGGGCCATGTGCTCCGCGAGCTCAAGAACGGGGGCATCCGCGCCCACCTGGACGCGCGGGATGGCATCAAGCCGGGGGCCAAGTACTACGAATGGGAGGGACGCGGCGTCCCCTTCCGGCTGGAGATCGGTCCCCGGGACGTCGCGTCGGGCACCGTCATGCTGGCGCGCCGTACCGGCGGCAAGAAGACACCGTTCCCCACGCAGGGACTGGTACACTCGCTGCGCATCGAGATGGATGCCATGCAGCTCGAGCTGCTCGAGGCGGCACGGGCCCGCCGGGATCGCAACAGCATCCGCGGCATCACCAAGGCGTCGTTCCTCGATTTCCTCGAACGGGACGGCGGGTTCGCCTACGGTGGCTGGTGCGGCGACGCCAAGTGTGAGGCGGACATCAAGGAGGAGACGAAGGCCACGATCCGCTGCTTGCCGGACGAGGAGTTCCGCTCACCGGAGACTCCGACGACCTGCATGTGGTGCGGGCGTCCGGCTGTCGCGGAGGCCGTGTGGGCCAGGGCCTACTGACCGGCGGGCGCGTCGCCAACCAGGGTCTGCTGTTCGCGGACGCCGGACTGGAACGGCGCGACGGCGGGCTCTTCTTCGGCGGGGTACGGCTGTCGGCGGTGGCGGCCGTCGCGGGGACGCCGACCTACGTCTACAACGCGGATACGATCCGCCGGCAGTACCGGGAGCTCGACGCCGCGCTGGGCGCGGTCCCGCACAAGATCTGCTTCGCGGTCAAGGCCAACAGCAACCTCGCCGTGCTCCGGGTGTTTCGCGACCTCGGCGCCGGGGCGGATATCGTCTCTGGCGGGGAGATGCGCCGGGTGCTCGCCGCCGGCTACCCGGCGGGCCGGATTGTCTTCAGCGGGGTGGGGAAGTCTCCCGCCGAACTCGAGGCCGCGCTCGTCGCCGGCGTGGGACACATCCACCTCGAGTCGGCGGACGAACTCGCGAAGCTCGGCGCCATCGCCGACCGGCTGGGCCGGCAGGTTTCGATAGGGATTCGGGTGAATCCGGACGTGACGGCAGAGACCCATCCCTACATCGCGACGGGGCAGGGCGGGATCAAGTTCGGGGTCCCGTTCGACCAGGTCATCGATCTGGCCCTCGCCGTTCATCGGCATCCGCGGCTCCGACTCGACAGCATCGCCATGCACATCGGCAGCCAGATTCTCGACACGGCTCCGTACCGTGAGGGCGTGACCAAGCTGATCGGTCTGGTGCAGCGGGTGCGAACCGCCGGTGTGGATACGCTCGAGAACCTCGACATCGGTGGGGGGCTGGGCATCCGGTATCGCGACGAGCAGCCACTCTCGCCGGCGCGCTTCGCGGAGGCGGTACTGCCGCTCGCGCGCGAGACCGGCCTCACGCTGGTGCTGGAACCGGGACGCTATCTCGTCGGCAGCGCCGGAGTGCTGCTCACCACCGTCTTCTCGAGAAAGCACTCCGGCGGCAAGGAACTGGTCCTGGTGGACGCGGGAATGAACGACCTGGTCCGGCCCAGCCACTACATGGCCTATCACGAAATCGTGGAACTCGAAGCCGGGCACCGACCCGAGACCGTCGTCGACATCGTCGGGCCGGTGTGTGAAACCGGCGACTTCCTTGCTCGCGACCGGATTCTGCCGGGAGTCGCCGCCGGGGACCAGCTCGCGGTGCTCGGCGCCGGCGCCTACGGCTTCGTGATGGCCTCGACGTACAACGGGAGGCCGCGGCCCGCCGAGGTGCTGGTGGACGAGGGCCGCTGGGCGGTGGTCCGGCCGCGCGAGCGAGTCGAGGATCT
>DAINRP010000136.1:0-3621 GCA_036741755.1 Gemmatimonadales bacterium | reverse complement strand
TGACCCACCACCACGACGGCATCCTGATCATCGACTTCGGTTCGCAGTACACGCAGCTGATTGCACGCCGGGTGCGTGAGGCTCATGTCTACTGCGAGATCCATCCCCCCTCTCGGACGGTGGAGTGGATCCGCGAGTGGCAACCGAAGGGGATCATCCTCTCCGGCGGCCCGAACTCGGTCTACGGGGAGAACGTGCCCACCGCCGAGCCAGCCCTGCTCGATCTGGGCACGCCGGTCCTCGGTCTCTGCTACGGCATGCAACTCCTGGCGCAGATGTCCGGTGGCAAGGTGGAGCGCGCCGACCGCCGGGAGTATGGCCGGGCGATGGTCCAGACCCACGGTGGCAAGCTGTTTCATGGCTTCGGTGCCGGCGAGGAGACCCCGGTCTGGATGAGCCACGGTGACCATGTCGACACCGCGCCGCCGGGCTACACCGTGACGGCTTCGAGCGTGAACGCACCCGTCGCCGCTTTCGAGCACACCAGCCGCCCGCTCTTCGGGGTGCAGTTCCATCCGGAGGTCGCCCACACACCGCGCGGCGCCGAGATGCTGCACAACTTCCTGTTCGAGATCTGCGGCTGCGCTCCGGACTGGACCCCGGGGCATTTCATTGATGGAGAGATCGCCCGGATCCAGGAGCTCGTCGGTTCCCGGACGCGGGTGATCTGCGGGTTGTCAGGCGGCGTAGACAGCTCGGTGGCCGCCGTCCTGGTGCACCGCGCCGTCGGCGACCGCCTCACCTGCATCTTCGTTGACCACGGTCTGCTGCGTCTGCACGAGCGGGAGCAGGTCGAGCACACCTTCCGGCGACACTACGGCATCGACCTCCGGGTCGTGGACGCGAGCGAGCGGTTTCTCGCCGACCTCCAGGACGTTTCCGATCCCGAGACCAAGCGGAAGCGGATCGGGCACGCCTTCATCGACGTCTTCGAGCAGGAGGCCCGCAAGGTCGGGGATGACATCGGCTACCTCGTCCAGGGAACGCTCTATCCCGATGTGATCGAGTCGATGTCGCCCCTCGGCGGCCCCTCGGTGACCATCAAGACCCACCACAACGTCGGCGGGTTGCCGGAGAAACTGCCGTTCAAGCTCATCGAGCCGCTGCGCGAGCTGTTCAAGGACGAGGTCCGGCAGGTCGGGCGCGAACTGGGCCTCCCCGAGGAGATGGTCGGGCGACACCCCTTCCCGGGCCCGGGCCTCGCGATCCGCATTCTCGGCGACGTCAACCGGAGCCAGCTCGATGTGCTGCGGAAGGCCGACCACATCTATATCGAGGAGATCCGCGCGGCGGGATTGTACGACGATATCTGGCAGGCCTTCGCCGTGCTGCTCCCCATCCGCTCAGTGGGCGTGCAGGGCGATGAGCGAAGCTACGACCAGGTGATCGGGCTCCGGGCCGTGACCAGCCGCGACGGCATGACCGCGGACTGGTATCCGTTCCCGCCCGAGGTGCTCGCGCGGATCTCGAACCGGATCGCTAACGAAGTGGTAGGCGTCAATCGGGTGGTCTATGACGTCAGCTCGAAACCCCCGGCGACGATCGAGTGGGAATAGCAGCCGGGGCCCCGATGGGCCCCGGTTTCTTTTCATTCTGGAGTGCCGCGGCAGTCAGACGCCCTTTTCGTCGAGCAGCGCGAAGAATTCCTCCGGCGACTGCACCCGGGAGAGGCGCTCCGGCACGTCGGCGTCCTTCGCGAATGTCGCAATCTTGCCAAGAACCGGCAGGTACTGATTGCTGACTTCGATCGGAGGAGCCGCGATCAGGAAGAAGTGGTGCACCGGGCGGTCGTCCAGCGCCCGCCAGCTGATGCCAGCGGGCGAGTGGGCGTAGGCCAGGCGGACCCGATGGACCACGAGTGAGCGGGAGTGCGGAATCGCGATGCCGCGGCCGACGCCCGTCGAGCCGAGTTCCTCTCGACGAGCGAGCACTTTCAGGAGTGTGGCGCTCGAGCGCTCGTCCAGTCGCAGCAGGCCCACCAGCTCCGGCAGGACCTGCTCGGTGGTGGTGGCGCGGAGCGGAAGCGCGAGGGACTCTGCCTCGAAGAAATCGCGAAGGGACATGACGAGGGAAGATTACTTGTGGTCGTCCCCACTCGCAAGTATTTTGTTGCCATGCGGTTACCGTATCACTCCGGCTCGAACATCCCGCTCCTGCTTGCCCCGATGGCGGGCGTCTCGGAAGCCCCGTTCCGGCAAGTCTGCCGGAGCATGGGCGCGGACGTCGTCGTGTCGGAGTTCCTGAGCTCCGAGGCGATTCGTCGGCGGATCAGGAACACCCTCGAGGGGGCGGAGTTCGAGGAGCACGAGCGTCCGATCGGCATCCAGATCTACGGAGCCGATCCACGGGCAATGGCCGAGGCGACCGCGCTCATCACGGCGCATTATCAGCCGGAGTTCATCGACATCAACTTCGGCTGCCCGGTGAAGAAGGTGGTGCAGCGCAATGGTGGCTCGGGCTGTCTCCGCGACATGTCGCTCGTGGAGCAGATCATTCGCAGCTGCGTCGCCGCGACCCACCTTCCGGTGACCGTGAAGACCCGCAGCGGCTGGAACGATGAACTTCGCGATCCCGTCGGCATCGCCCGACGGATGCAGGATGCCGGTGCCAAGGCCTTCACCCTGCACGCTCGGACTCGCACCCAGATGTTCAGCGGCAAGGCGAACTGGGACGAGATCGCCCGGGTGGTCGAGGCGCTCGAGATCCCCGTCATCGGCAACGGCGACATCCAGACGGCAGATGATGTCGTCCGGATGGTCCGCCACACCGGTTGTGCGGCGGTTATGATCGGCCGCGGCGCCTTCGGCAATCCATGGCTGTTCCGGGACGCGCAGGCGCTGCTGGCGGGGGCGGAGCGTCCCGTGCCCCCCGGTGCCACGGAGCGCTTCCGGGTCGCCCTCGAGCATGCGCGGCTAGCGATCCGTCTGCAGGGTGACGGTCGCAAGACGGTGATCGAGTTCCGCAAGCATTTCGGCTGGTACACCAAGGGATTGCATGGAGCGAGCGAGCTTCGGGCCCGGCTCTTCCAGGTGGAGACCATGGCCGAGGCGGAGGCGATCTTCACGGGGTATCTGTCCGCAACGCGGTCCGTCGCCGAGGTGGCGTGAAGCCCGAACAAATCGAGGGCCTGCTGGCGGAGGTTGCCGCGGGTACGCTCGAACCGGCCCAGGCGCTGGAGCGTCTGCGCCACTTCCCCACCGAGCAGCTCACTTTCGCGCAGATCGATCATCACCGGACGCTGAGGCAAGGCCATCCCGAGGTGGTCTTCTGCGCCGGCAAGACGACCGATCAGGTGGTGGCCATCTGTGAGCGGCTGGCCCAGGCCGGTGGCGGCTTTCTCGGGACTCGGGCCACTGCGGAGCAGGCGCACGCGCTGGCGACGCGGTTCGATCGACTGGAGTGGAATCCGTTGGGCCGGACAGTGGTGCTCCGGAGCGAAGCGCATGGGGCGCCCGCCGTCTGCCGAGGCAGCGTGCTCGTGGTCTGCGCCGGCACCAGTGATCTCCCGGTCGCCGAGGAGGCGGCGGTGACCGCGCATGTCATGGGGTGTACGGTGGAGCGGCTGACGGATGTCGGGGTGGCCGGTCTGCACCGGCTGCTCACCGCCGGCGACGTGCTTCG
>DAINRP010000135.1:0-8482 GCA_036741755.1 Gemmatimonadales bacterium | reverse complement strand
GCCATCGCCACCCAGAGCCGGTCCCGCTGCGCCGCCATGCCGCTCCGCCAGGCGGCGAAGCCCACCCCGATGATCGTCGCGAGGATCAGGCTCTGCAGGATGGTCAGCGCGGTGAGCTGCCGCTTGGCAGGGACCGGCCCGTAATGCAGCGTGCCGAGGGCCGGCGCCGTGATCGGCGGGTTCTCCAGATCGAGCTTCGCGGCGTAGGATCGTACGCGGGGATCGTCGAGCGGCGCGTCGAACGGCAGATTGGCCATCGCGGTGACCCGCCCGGCGCTGTCGGTGACCACCAGCGGGATCCCCACCTGACGGACCTGCTCGCCCAGGCGAAGCAGCGCGTTGGTCGCCGCGCCTTCGCGATCGTCGTTGAGTCCCGCGAAGACGCCGGCGTAGAGCCGGCTGATGGAATAGGCGTCGGTGCGGAAGTGCCGGACGACGATCCATCCGGATCCGACCGACAACCCCGCCAGAAGGGCGACGAGCAGCACCACCAGCGCCGGGGCGAACCGGCGCAGGCCGCGCCTACGCACGCGGCACGAGCCGGTCGGTACCGAGGTACGGCGCCAGCGCCTCCGGGATCAGGACGGAGCCGTCCTCCCGCTGGTTGTTTTCCAGCAGGGCGATGATCGTGCGCGGGAAGGCTACCCCCGAGGCGTTGAGGGTATGCACGAACTCCGGCTTGGCACCCGGCTCCCGCCGGAACCGGATGTTCGCCCGCCGCGCCTGGAAGTCGGTGAAGGTGCTGGCGCTCGAGGCCTCGAGCCAGGTGCCGACGCCCGCGGCCCAGACCTCGAGATCGACCGTGCAGGCGCTGGCGAATCCGGTATCCCCGGCGGCGAGCGCCAGCCGGCGGTAGGGGATCTCCAGTCGCTCGAGCACCGCCTCGGCATGCCGAGTCAGGCGCTCATGCTCCGCCTCGCTCTCCTCCGGCCGGCAGAGCCGCACTAGCTCGACTTTGTCGAACTGGTGAATACGGATCAGACCGCGCGTGTCCTTGCCTGCCGAGCCGGCCTCCCGGCGGAAGCAGGGCGTGTAGGCGCACATCGCGATCGGCAGGGTCGCCCCGTCGAGGATCTCGTCCCGGTAGATGTTGGTCACGGGGACTTCGGCCGTCGGGATCAGGAAGAGGTCATCTGTCGCGGTGAGGTAGAGATCCTCCTCGAACTTCGGCAGCTGCCCGGTGCCGGTCATCGAGGCCCGGTTCACCACGAACGGAGGGGCCACTTCGAGGTAGCCGTGCTCGGCGGTGTGTAGGTCGAGCATGAAGTTCTTGAGGGCCCGGACCAGCCGCGCGCCCGGGCCGGTAAACAGCGGAAACCCGGAGCCGCTGATCTTGGCGCCGCGCGCCAGGTCGAACAGCCCCAGCGCCTCCCCGATCTCCCAGTGCGGGCGCGGCGCAAAGTCGAACACTGGCCTGACGCCCACTTCCTTCAGGACCAGGTTCGAGGACGCATCCCCGCTCGGCACCCGCGGCAACGGGAGGTTCGGGATCGTCATCAGCAGCGCGTCCAGCCGGGCCTCGATCTCGCGGATCTCGGCGTCCTGCAGCTTCACCGCTTCCCCCGACCGCTTGAGCTCGGCCATCAGCTCCTCGGCGGGTTCCCCGGCTTTCTTCCGGCGCGCCACCTCCTCGGTGGCCGCGTTGCGCTTCGCCTTCAGATCCTCCACGGCGGTCACTGTGTCGCGCCGCTGCCGGTCGAGGCCAGCGAGCCGGTCGAGAGACGCATCGAGCGCGGGATCGAGCCGGCGGGCGAGGGCGGCACGAACCCCCTCGGCATCCTGACGGAGCAGCTTGACGTCAATCACAGCAGGTCAGGAAGAAGGAATGCCAAGCTTCAGGCCGCGGTAACCACAGTTCTGGTCACCGACCACGCGGAATTGCACGGTCGAGGCGGCAGTGTCGATGTCGAGGATCTCGATCCGGCCGTAGAGCGGCACTCCGAGCAGGGCACAGGTGCTCACCGCCGTCCGCACATAGAAACGATCGCCCTCGGCAATCAGAATGGTGTCCGTCGTCAGGTAGCCATTCTGCGGCGCTTTGGTCATCGAATCAAACGCCAGCGAGCTCTTGATCAGCCCCGGCTTCACCGAGCCCGCACTGGCGAGCCCCAGTGCGCCCAGCGGAATGAACCGCGCCTGGCCCGTCTGACCCACCGAGAAGAGGAACTCGAAGTTGGTGCCCACCTCCCACGTCCGCACCCCACTCCTGGCATTCAGGGAATAGGCCGTCGGCTTGTTCAGCGGGCCATTTTCGAGCGACCAGAGGGTCAGCGTATCGAGTTCGTTCCTGAGACTTGCGTTGGGAATCGCGTTCGGATCACTGCAGGCGGCGGCGAGCGCGAACGCGAGCAGTGCGGGCAGGCGGAGGGAGCGTAGCATGGAGGGAACCTAGGGGAGTGGAAAAAGGTGGTCAACCCGCAGTCATTGCTTGACTTCGCCCTACTCGCCCCAATACAATCCGCACAGTTCGCTTCCCCACCCCGGAGAACTGCTATGGCTGGTTTGCGCGACGTGGTCCAGGGCCTCGCGGCCCGGGCGGACGTGGATGCGGTGGTGGTGGTCAGTAGCGACGGATTGACCATCGATTCCGCTGGGCGCGCGCTGCTCGACGGGGAAGCCGTCGCGGCGCTGGCTGCAACCTTCGCCAACGGAGCGCGCCGACTCGGGCAGGCGGCGGAGTGTGAGGCACTGACCGCGACCGTGCTCGAGTTCGACGACCGTCTGGCACTCCTGCGCCCACTGGGGACCGAGGGGCATCTGTTCATTCTCGCGACCCGAGCCACGAACATCGGCCCCCTTCTCCACGACCTCCGGCGCGCCGCGCCTGAGCTCGCCACGCTTCTCTGACCGCAAGACACTGACATGCGCTGGGCCGTAATCCTGGCGGGCGGGTCCGGCAGCCGTTTCTGGCCGCTCAGCACCCCCTCGATGCCCAAACAGCTGCTCCCGCTGGCGGGTGCCGAGTCGACCGCGGAGCAGGCGGTTGCCCGGCTCGAGGGCCTGGTGCCGCGGGAGCGGATACTGGTCGTGACCGGCGCCGCCATCGCGGCGACGTTGCAGGCGGCGCTCAAGCTGGCGCCGGAGAACGTTCTCATCGAGCCGCGGGCAGCCTCTACCGGCCCCGCGCTGGTCTGGGCCAGCGCCGAGGCGCTCCGGCGCGACCCTGAAGCCGAAGTCCTTTCGCTGCACGCCGACTGGACCATTCGCGAGAGCGAAGCTTTCCGGCATACGGCCGCCCAGGCCCTCGCCACCGCCGTGCGCCACCGGCGGCTGGTCACGGTGGGCATCGTACCGTCCCGACCCGATACCGGATTCGGCTACATCGTGCCCGGCAACTCACTCGACGACCTGGCACGGACCGTTTCGCGCTTCGCCGAGAAGCCGAGTGCCGCAACGGCGCTCGACCTCATGGCCTCCGGCGCCCTCTGGAACAGCGGCCTCTTCGCCTGGCCGGCGGACCTGCTCCTGGACGAAGTCCGCAAGGTTACGCCCGAGATCGCCCCGGCACTGGTCCGGCTGCAGCAGGGCGACGTCGCCGGCTTCTTCCGCGAGGTGACCGCGGTCTCCATTGATGTCGGGGTGCTGGAGCGAAGCAAGGCGGTTGCGGTGGTTCACGGCCGGTTCACCTGGGACGACGTCGGAACCTGGGATGCCCTGCCCCGGATTCGGCGCCGGGACGGCGCCGGCAACGTCGCCGTCGGCCCGGTACATCTCCTGGACACCGAAGACTGCGTCGTCTGGTCCGCGGGCGATCCGATCGTGGTGAGCGGCGTGAAAGACCTGGTCATCGTCCACGCCAACGGCCGGATCCTCATCATGCCTCGTCCGCAGGCCGCCGATCTCAAACTGCTCCTCGATCGACTCCCCCGCGAAGTCAGAGAGCTGCCGTGAGGCTGTTCCTGCTCGAGCCCGCCACTCCCGGCGCGGCCTGGGCGCCGTTCTCCGCAGTGCGTCCGCTCGCCGAGCTCCGGGCTGGTATCTGGAAGGTCCGCGAACGCTGGGAGGCGGCGTTCGACCTCGATACCACCGCCATCGCCGGTGGCCCCGCGCCGGATTTCCACGAAGGCTTCGAGCCACCGATAGTCCTCGCTGACGCGATTACGGGCCCCGCCGTGGTCGGTTCCAGCTGCTTCGCGCCGAGTGGAGCACCGGTGCAACTTGTCCCGGAGACCAGGCGCCTGACACAGGACGGTGCGACCGTCGGGTGGGTTCTTCCCCCGGGCGATCCCTGGCGCGGTCCCACCGAGGAGGGACCGGGGCATGAGGTCGAGGGCCGCCTCCTGCACGGCACCCACGACCTGGTCTCCGCCCTGGAACAGTTCCTCGCCTCCGACTGTCTCGGGTTTGCCGCGGGCGAGAGCGACCCAGTCCCCTCCGGCAGCATCGTGCTGGGTGATCCGGCTCTCGTGTTCTGTCGCGGGGCGCTGGTCGAACCGGGCGTGGTCTTCGACACCCGCGGTGGCGCGGTCGTCCTCGAGGCCGGGGTCGAGGTGCGCCACGGCTCGCGCCTCGAAGGCCCGCTCTACGTCGGCGAGAAATCCCGGCTCCTCGGTGGCCACATCCGCGCCTCGGCGTTCGGGCCGCGCTGCAGCGTCAAGGGCGAGATCTCTTCCAGCGTCTTCCTCGGCTATTCCAACAAGAGCCACGACGGGTTCGTCGGGCACAGCGTGGTCGGACACTGGGTCAACCTCGGCGCCGGCACCACCACCTCGAACCTCAAGAACACCTACGGCGAGGTCTCTCTCGAAATCGCCGGGCAACGGATCGCGACCCAGCGGCAACTCCTCGGCACACTCTTCGGTGATCACGCCAAGACCGCCATCGGCACCATGCTGTCGACCGGGACCGTGGTGGGCGCGGGCGCGAATGTGTTCGGCCCGGGGGGGGTCCCCAAGTACGTGCCGCCGATGGCCTGGGGCAGCGATGGCCGGGTGCGGATGACCGAAGAGGGGTTCCTCAAGGTCGCGGAGCGGGTGCTGCCGCGCCGGGACGTCGCGTTCACACCGGAACGGCGCGCGTCGCTCGCCGCGACGTACCGCCGGCTTTCCCGCCCATGACGACGATCTTCGTGCTCGGCTCCGGTTCGGCGGGCAACGCGCTGGCCGTCGCCTCCGGAGACGAGGTCCTGCTGATCGATGCCGGCTTCAGTGCGCGTGAGGTGCACCGCCGAGCCGTGCTCGCGGGACTCAACATGCGTCGCGTCACGGGGATCGTGATCACCCACGAACATGGCGATCACACCACCGGGGCCGCCCGGCTGGCGGCGACACTTCGGATCCCGATTCTCACGTCGCAGGGCACCTGGGACCGGCTTCGTGCGCGGATGCCCAAGGCAGCCTTCGTCCCGCTCGCCATCATGGGCGGCCTGCGGCACGGCGGCTTTCACATCGAGGCCTGCCCCACCAGTCACGACGCGGCGGAGCCGATCGCGCTGTCTATAAGGACCGCGGCCGGTCACCGCATCGGCATCGCCTACGACCTGGGCCGGCCGACGGCCGCCGTGCGCTATCTCCTGCGCGACTCGCACGCAATCGTCCTCGAGGCCAACCACGACGAGGTGATGCTCAGGACCAGCGACTACCCTGCGTCGGTTCAGGAGCGTATCGCGGGATCCGGCGGGCACCTCTCGAACCGGGCGGCGGCGGAGATCCTGGGCTCGGTCGTGCATGCGGGACTTGCGGCCGTGGTGCTCGCGCACATGAGCGAACGCTGTAATACCGCCGCCCACGCCCGGGCGGAGGTGGATCCGATTCTCCTGCCCTACGGAGTCGCACTGCACCTCGCTCCACAGCATGTACCGATGGCGCCGGTCGTGCTACACCCGCTCAGCGTTCCCACCAACGCATAGAGGCGGCCGTCCGGCCGCCTCTCTCCTCTCTGTTCTGATCGTATCACCCGCTCACGGCAGGTCCGGATCGGGGGGCACCAGGACGCTGTCCGGGCGCGGCGTCGGCGGCCCGACCCTGGTCAACGTGATCGGCTTCGCCAGGTCGCCGCCGGAAAGGGTGAGCTTGGGCCCCTTGATCTGCAGGCGGTAGGTGACCCACTCCCCTCCGAGCGCCAGCATGATGCTGTCGGGCTTGAGCCGCCAGCGCACCGTCTCAGTGCCGTAGCTGGCACTGGAATCCTGCCGGACGATGACGACCCGCGGGGCATCCTTCCGCTGCTGGTCCTTGATGTCGGCCTGCCAGGTGCCCAGAAGCGGCGGTGCCGACTGGGCCGCGATCGGCCGCGCGGTCATCGCGAGGCCAAGGAGTGTGAAGGTGTACAGGATCTTCCGCACGGTGTCTCCTCCAGAGGACAGAACCGCGTCCATCACGCGGTCGCGGCGGTACCTGAAGCAGGTTGCGTACCAGCCCGGCAGCCAAAATAGCTGAAATACCATGGCCCCGGGGAGTTCCCCCGGGGCCACGGTATGGAATCGAGATTGGTGCGGCCGAGGCATGCCTCGGCCACCCCGCTTACCCTCTAGTACATCCCACCCATGCCGCCGCCCGGAGCCGCCGGAGCCGACTTCTCTTCCTTCCGCTCGACCACCACGCACTCGGTGGTCAGCAGCAGGCCGGCGATGGAGGCCGCGTTCTGCAGCGCGGTGCGAGTGACCTTGGTCGGATCGATGACGCCGGCCTTGACCAGGTCCTCGTAGACGTCGGTCGCCGCGTTGTAGCCGAAGGACTTCTCCTTCGATTCCTTGATCTTCGCGACGATGATGGAACCTTCCACGCCTGCGTTCTGGCAGATCATCCGGATCGGCTCCTCGAGGGAGCGACGGACGATCTCGACACCGATCTTCTCGTCCTCGGTGCCCTTCACGCGGTCGAGCACGTGCTGAGCGCGGAGCAGCGCCACGCCGCCGCCGGGCACGATGCCCTCTTCCACGGCCGCACGGGTCGCATGCAGCGCGTCCTCGACGCGGGCCTTCTTCTCCTTCATCTCGGTCTCGGTCGCGGCGCCGACATGAATCACCGCCACGCCACCGGACAGCTTGGCCAGACGCTCCTGCAGCTTCTCACGATCGTAGTCGCTGGTCGACTTGTCGATGGCGACCTTGATCTCGGAGATGCGGCCCTGGATGTCATCGGACTTGCCACGGCCATCGACGATGACGGTGTTGTCCTTGTCCACCACGACTCGCTTGGCGCGGCCGAGCTGGTTGAGGGCGGCGCTGTCGAGCTTGAAGCCGAGTTCCTCGGCGATGACGGTCCCGCCGGTGAGCTTGGCGATGTCCGTCAACATCTCCTTCCGGCGGTCACCGAAGCCCGGCGCCTTGACGCCACAGACCTTCAGGGTGCCACGCAGCTTGTTGACCACGAGGGTCGCGAGCGCCTCGCCCTCGACGTCCTCGGCGATGATGAGCAGGGGCTTGCCCGTCTGCGCGATCTTCTCGAGCACCGGGAGCAGCTCCTTCATCGCGGAAATCTTCTTGTCGTGGATCAGGAGGTAGGCGTCCTCGAGGACGGCTTCCATCTTCTCCGGATCGGTGACGAAGTACGGCGAGAGGTAGCCGCGGTCGAACTGCATGCCCTCGACCGTCTCCAGCGTCGTCTCGAGGCCCTTGGCCTCCTCAACGGTGATGACACCGTCCTTGCCGACCTTCTCCATCGCGTCCGCGATCAGCTTGCCGATCTCGGCGTCGTTGTTGGCGGAGATGGTGCCGACCTGGGCGATCTCCTTCTTGCCCGCGGACGGGGTCGAGATCTTCTTCAGCTCCTCGATGATGGCCTCGACCGCGCGGTCGATGCCCTTCTTGAGCTCCATCGGGTTCGCGCCGGCCGTCACGTTCTTCAGGCCCTCGCGATAGATCGCCTGCGCCAGCACGGTCGCGGTGGTGGTGCCATCGCCGGCCAGGTCGCTGGTCTTGGTCGCGACTTCCTTCACCATCTGCGCGCCCATGTTCTCGATCGGATCGGACAGCTCGATCTCCTTGGCCACGGTCACGCCGTCCTTGGTGACCGTCGGGGAGCCGAACTTCTTGTCGATGACGACATTGCGGCCCTTGGGGCCGAGCGTGACCTTCACCGCATCAGCCAGGGCGTCGACGCCCTTCTTGAGCTTGGCGCGGGCGTCACTGTTGAACATCAGGTCCTTGGCAGCCATTGCAGATATCTCCTAATCGGGAAGTCGAACGTCCTCAGCCGATCTTGGCGAGGATGTCCGAGGTCTTGATGATGATGACTTCGTCGCCATCGACGGTGTACGGCGTGCCGCTGTACTTGCCGTAGATGACCACGTCGCCCACGGTGACGTCCATCTTGACCCGCTCGCCCTTCTCAATGCGGCCGGGGCCGACGGCGATCACTTCGCCCTGGGTCGGCTTCTCCTTGGCGGTGTCGGGGATGTACAACCCGCCGCGCATGGACTCGGCATCGTCGGAAGGCTGGATCACGACCCGGTCCTCAAGGGGATGGATCTTGATCTTGGCCTTGGCCTTCGTGGTACTCATGGCAACATCCTCCACGTCGGTGATATATGTAAATCGAAG
>DAINRP010000134.1:0-8577 GCA_036741755.1 Gemmatimonadales bacterium | reverse complement strand
GTGGTGGCGAAGACGTCGACCCGGTCCATTATGGCCACGCACCGCACCCGGACCTGGGGGACGTCGATCCGCGGCGTGATGCCTTCGAGCTCGCGATCTTCCGTGACGCACGTGCCCGCGGACTGCCCGTGCTGGCCATCTGCCGGGGCATTCAGCTGGTGAACGTCGCGATGGGCGGGACCCTCTGGCAGGACATTCCGAGCGAGCGGCCCCAGGCGCTCCGGCATGCGCAGGCCTCGCATCGCGACGACCGGACCCACCGCGTGGATCTGACGCCCGGTTCGCGGCTCGCCGAAGCGCTCGGCGGCACCACCTGCGAAGTGAACAGCTTCCATCATCAGTCCATCCGCGACCTCGCGCCGGGTCTGGCGGTCACCGGCCGCGCGCCAGATGGTGAAATCGAGGGCGTCGAATCCGCCGACGATGGCGGCTGGCTCCTCGCGGTGCAGTGGCATCCGGAAGAATTCCACCACCACGGTGCCGCCCCCGACCACGGGCTGTTCGATGCCCTCGTCCGGGCCGCCGGTGCCGCGAGGCCCGTACCCGCACGACCGCACTGAGGGCGGTCCTCAGCCTGCCGCGCTAGTGGACGAACAGCACCCGTTCCGAGAGTTCGTTCAGCGCGCCGCGCAGGGTGGGGTAACGCTCGGCGGCGGTGTCAAGAATCCCGTCCAGATGGTAGGCATCCGCCAGCACATGATCCCGCGCCATGGCGAAGCCGCGGCGGCCAAGGGCATCGTAGTAGCTGAGGTCGGGGCCACCGCGACGCAGCCGCCGCGCTTCGATATACTGCGGGAAGAGTCCGGTGAGCCACAGCGAGTAGTTGCCGAGATGGACCATCACCCGGAAACGCCGTTCACCCTGGGTCGCGTCGAGATCGGCCAGGATATCGACGAGATACCGGTGGGCATGGTCATCGTTCCAGTCCACCCGGATCGCGCGGTCCCGGCGACCGAACTCCAGCAGAAGCGCCGCGACGTAGTCGGCGACATCGCGGTCCTCCACCCCCGCCGCCAGCAGATGATGCCGCACCATCACGTAGAAATAGAGCACCTCGCTCGGGGCGAGCAGCGTCCGGACGGCCTGCAGCCGTTCCGCCAGCTCGGGAGAATCCAGCAGCACATCCGGCCCCTCGCCCTCCAGGCGGGCGGTGAGTTGACGCCGGCGGGTGGCGGAACCACTGGCGAGCAGCAGGAGCATCAGCTGAAGGTCACCAGCCGTCAGCCGACCGCGCATGTTTGCGAGGATCATGACCCTGCCTCCTGACGGTGAAATTGCCCGGATCCCTCGGCACGAATCCGACGACGTCCTGGCGCGCGTGGTGCACTTCGCGCAGGGGATCTCGGGGTCACTGCGCCCTCATTCACTTTTCGACCGGTTGGCTCAGGAAGTCAAGGCAACCTTCGGGCCGTGCCCCGTCGCGATCATCGCGCTGGATCAGCAGGGTCTCGAGGAGAGTGCCAGCGGTGACGTCAGTCACCCGGCGCTGGCCCCCCTCCTCCTCGAGGTGCTGCGAAGCGGCGCCCCCGCGCACCGCAGCCACCAGCGACTGACGGCGCTCGCCGTGCCGCTGCCGGGGCGCCGGTCGCTCCTCGGCGCACTCGGCCTCGTGCTGGAGCGCGAGGCGGCCGCCGTCGACACGCGGACCCTCGAGGGCTTCGCCGCGATCACAGCGGTTGCACTCGAGGGGATGCGGCTCATGGCCGCCGCCAACGATCGCAGTCGCGACTGGGAGGACGCAGTCGACGCGATCAACCTCGCCGTCTGCATTCTCGATCGCGGGGGACGGGTCCGGAGAAGCAACCGCGCGTTCGCCGAGCTGGCAGGGGTCCCCATCCCGAGTGTCGTGGGACGGCCCTGGCAGGGGCTGGTCCCGGAGGAGTGGCGCGAGGGGATCGTTCGTGTGCTGGCGAGTCCGGGCGGCGAGGCGGTCGAGCTCGGTCGCGGCACCAGGACGATCGCGGTCACCGCGTTCCCCGGCGCGGACATGGCCAGCGGACACACCGTGCTGCTCTTCGAGGACCAGACGGACCGCCGGCGGCTGCAGGATCGCCTGGTCCAATCCGAGAAGCTGACGGCGATCGGCCAGCTCATCGCGGGCGTGGCCCACGATCTGAACAACCCGCTGACCTCGGTCGTCGGGTTCGCGGACTTCCTGGCCGAGTCCGCCGATGTCCCGCCGCGCATCCGGGAGCCGCTGCGGGTGATTCAGCAGGAGGCGGAGCGCGCCTCACAGATTGTCAAGAACCTGCTGAGCTTCGCCCGCCGGCAGGAGACCCGGCAGACCGCCGCCATCCGGCCCATCATCGAAGCGACGGCGGGGCTCTTCCGCAATCAGCTGAGCGCGGACAGCGTGACGCTCGAGACGGAGATCGAGGCCGATCTTCCTGAACTCGATCTCAACCCCAATCAGATCCAGCAGGTCTTCGTCAACCTGATCCAGAACGCCGCGCATGCCATCGCCGCCACCGGCAGACCGGGCACGATTCGCCTCCGCGCACGGCGCTGGATGGATGGTGTGGCGGTGGATGTTGTAGACGACGGCATCGGCATGAGCGCAGAGATCGCCGAGCATGTCTTCGAGCCCTTCTTCACGACCAAGCCGGAGCATCAGGGTACCGGGCTGGGGCTCTCAATCTGCCACGGCATCATCAAGGAGCATGGCGGACGAATCACGCTCAGCACCGAACCGGGACAAGGCTCGACCTTCACCGTCGAGCTGCCCGGCCGGGTCCGGGGTACGATCCAGGCACCCGAGCCGATCCCCGATATCGCGGAGCGCTCGATCCGGGTGCTCGTCGTGGATGACGAGCCGCACATCCTTCACTATATCCGCGCCACCCTCGAGGCCTGGGGCCACAGCGTCACAACCGCGAGCGATGGCCTCGAGGGTCTCGAGCGTGCGATCGCCGAGCCATTCGACCTGATCATCTCGGACCTCCGCATGCCCCGCGCCGGGGGCAGGGAGTTCTATGCCGAGCTCGAACGCCGCTGCCCCGAAGCGGCGGGGCGGGTCGCATTCAGCACCGGCGACACCGTCCGGGGAGACACCCTGGCCTTCCTCGAATCGCGGCGGCGCCCCTGCCTGCAGAAGCCGTTCAGCCTCGCGGAACTCCGCAACCTGCTGCGCGATGTCGCGCGCGGATGACCATCATGGGGATCGTCCACCTCTGCCGCGGCCGGGAGTGGCGCGGCGGCGAGCGCCAGGTGAGGCTGCTGGCCCGCATGCTCGCGCGCCGCGACGACCTGCCGCAGCTGGTGGCCACCCGGCGGCAATCGCACCTAGCGCGGGCGTTGCGGGACGACGGGCAGCCGGTCCTCGAGCTGTCCTGGAGCGCAGCCCACGACCCGCGCGCCTGGTTGGGTGTTGTCAGGCGCCTCCGGGAACTCCGCCGGGCTGGCACGCCGCTCGTGCTCCACGCCCATGACAGTCATGCGCTCACCCTCGGCCTGTTCGCCTCCAGACTTCTCACGGTGCCACTGGTGGCCACGCGCCGGAGCGCCGCGCCCGCGGGCTGGCAGTGGCGCCATCCGGCTCGCGTGATCGCCATCTCCCACGCCGTCGAGCAGGCGCTCCTCGCGAGCGGCGTGAGTCAGGCACGCGTCACCAGAATCCCCTCGGCCATCGAGCTGGCCGGAGTGCGGCAGAGCCCGGCAGCGGGTCAAGCGGTTGAGCCATTCGTCGTCGCCGTCGGCGCGCTCACGCCCGAGAAGGGCCACGCCACGCTCATCGACGCATTCGCACGCGTGGTCCGCACCCGGCCCAGCCTGCGGCTCCGCCTTCTTGGGAATGGCCCCGAACGGGAGACCCTGATCGCCCGCGCGGCTCGCCTCGGCATCAGCTCACGCGTCGAATTGATGGGTGAGGTCGCGGATCCCGCCGACTGGATGGCAGGCGCGGAACTCCTGATCCAGCCCTCCTACCGCGAGGCGCTGGGAACGGCGGTGCTCGAGGCGATGGCCCTGGGCATCCCGGTCGTGGCGAGCCGGACTGGAGGACTGACCGAACTGCTCGACGGCGGTGCCGGACTGCTCGTCCCGCCCCACGATGTCGCCGCACTGGCGGAGGGGATCGCGGCGCTGCTCGACGCGCCGGACAGGCGCGCGAATCTCGTGCGCGCAGCGCGTGCTCGCGTCATGGAATTCGATGCGCCCGGGATGGCAGATAGGGTGGTGGAGGTGTATCGTTCCGCGCTGGGAGACACCTGACGACGATGCTCTATATCTGCATACCGAGCCACAACGAAGCCCCCACGGTGGGGCTGCTGCTGTGGAAGATCCGCAAGACCCTGCAGGCCTTTCCGCGCGAATACGAGATCCTCGTCGCGGACGACGGCTCCACGGACGCGACCGCGGACGTCCTCGAGCCGTATACCAAGGCGCTGCCGCTGACCGTGGTTCGCCACGGTGAGCGGCATGGCTACGCCCGCACTGTCGAAGAACTGCTCCGCATGGCGGTGGATCGTAGCGACCGGCCGAAGCGCGACGCCGCGGTCATCATGCAGGCGGATTTCACCTCCGGCCCCGAGTTCCTCCCTGAACTGGTGAAGCGGCTTGACAGCGGCGCCGATGTCGTGGTTGGCCAGGCCTCGACCAAAGGGGAGTCCAGACGCGCGGCACGGCTCGTGCGAAGAGGGGCTCGCTGGCTGCTCAGAGGCGTCCATGTGTCCGGAGTTGTGGACATAGTGTCCGGATATAGCGCATTCCGGCTGATCAGTATCAAGAATGCGCTCCGCGCCCGGGAAGGGCCGCTGCTCACCGCCGAAGGCTGGGCGGCGAATGCGGAACTGATCGCCCTGATCGCGCAGCAGGCGCGCCGGGTGGACACCGTGGACATAATCGAACGTCACGACCTCCGTCAGCGGCCCAGCCGGATCGACCCGTGGCCCCTCGCCAAGCAGCTATGGCGGGAGGGCGGCAGGCTCCGCATCCGCGCCGACCGTCCCCGGGGCAACAACAGGGACGCAACATCACGGCCGGCTGAAGAGCCGGACTTGGAGGAAGCGACCCGATGACGATCTTCACGCTGATCTGCTGCGCGACGCTCGCGGCCGGCACCCCCGCCCCTGCACCGGTTCCCGCCCTCGCACAGTCGCGCGGGGCGGTGGACTACCCCTTCAAGGTGGGGGAGCGCTTCCAGTACGCTGCCAAGCTCGGCTTCCTTCGTCTCGGTACGGCATGGCTCAGCGTCACGGCCATCGACACCGTGCGTGGTGCCGAGTCGTTCGTCTTCGAATTTGGGCTCGACGCCGCCGCGCCGTTCTACAAGAGCCGCAACGTGATGCAGTCGTGGACCGGCACCCAGGACCTCATATCCCGCCGCTTCCACAAGGACATGGTCGAGAACGGGAAGGCCCGGCAGTACTACTACGACATCTACCCCGATTCGCAGGTCTATACCCAGGAGCGGAAGACCGGCAGCCATCCCTCGGTAGGCACCCCTCTGGACGATGCGGCCTTCTTCTACTTTCTGCGCACGGTGCCGCTCGAGGTCGGGAAGACCTATCACTACGACAGGTACTTCCGGCGCGAGCTCAACCCGGTCACCATCAAGGTGACCAAGCGGGAGAAGATGGAGCTGCCTGACGGGCGCAAGGTCCAGTGCATCGTGCTCAACCCGGAGGTGGGCGAAGAGGGCGTGTTCGCACCGCGGGCCAAGGCCCTGCTCTGGCTTACTGACGACGAACAGCGCATTCCCGTTCAGATCCGCTCCAAGCTGCCCTTCGGGACCGTCACCCTGCAGCTCGAGAAGATCGGCGCGGAGCCCGCCCCGGAATGAGCGGATACCGCGAACCCGATCTCACGCGTCTTCGGACCGTCGCGATCGGGGCGCGGCCCAACAAGGTGGACCGGTCGCTGCTGGCGAGCCCCCCGGGCACCGACCGAACCTTTCGCGGGTTTCTCGACACCCTGCCTCACGTACTCGCGGCCGACCACCTTCGCACGGTGGCGGCCGCGATGGCATCCGCCAAGCGCGCCGGGCGCGGCGTCATCATCCTGGTGGGCGGGCACGTCATCAAGGTGGGCCTCGGACCGCTGCTCGCCGAGTGGGTCGCGACCGGCCTTGTCACCCATATCGCGCTGAATGGCGCCGCCGCGATTCACGACTACGAACTGGCCGCGTTCGGCGGGACGAGTGAAGATGTGGAGCGCGGCCTGATCGACGGCACCTTCGGCATGGCAGAAGAGACCGGGGCCGAAATGAACGCGGCGATCGCTGCGGCGCACTCCGCCGGGCGGGGGTTGGGTGAGGGATTGGGGCAGGCGCTCACTGCCCGCTCCTCGCTTGCCGGAGGCGACGCATCGGTGCTGGTCGCCTGCGAACGGGCCGGTGTCCCGGTGACGGTCCATGTCGCCATCGGAGCGGACATCATTCACCAGCATCCGGCCGCCGACGGGGCCGCGATCGGCGAGACGACCCACCGCGACTTCCGCCGGCTCGCCGGCTCCCTGCCCGATCTGCATGAGGGGGGCGTGGTGCTCAACCTGGGGAGCGCGGTCATCCTCCCGGAAGTGTTCCTCAAGGCGCTGACGATCGCCCGCAATCTGGACGCCGGCCGGCCGACGGGATTCCTGGCAGCCGATTTCGACATGATCCGCCAGTACCGGCCGCGCATCAACGTGGTCGAGCGCCCGACTCGTGGCGCGGGAACGGGCCTGTTGCTTACCGGCCACCACGAACTGATGATCCCACTGCTCGCATGGGCGGTCCGCGATGCACTGGACCAGAGCTAAGTACGCGCTGCTTTCCCTCACCCTGGCATGCGCCCCCAGGCGTGCCGCGGTGACACCACCCACCGCCGGCTCCGCGGTCGCAGACCAGCTTACCGAACTGGCCACCGCGGCGCTCGCCGCCGATGGCCGCCTCGAGGCGGCCGATAGTCTCTATGGTGCCGGCGCTGAAGTTCTGGCGAACGGGCGCCGGCGAAGCGGAGTGCCTCGCTTTGCCGGGGTGGAAATAGGCGGCGAAGTGGTCGTGGGGTCGATTCGGGTCGATATGATGGGTGCCGCCGCCTGGGCATCGGTCGAGTACCGCTGGCTTGCACGGGACCGGAACCTGATCCGGGAGGGACGGGCGACCCTGGTCTTTGCGCGAATGAATCCGGATGGGCACTGGCGCATTATGCACGCGCACAGCTCCACCTCGGACTGACGAGCCATCCCGTTTGTTCGGCTGTCACGCTCCACGCATTTCGGAGACACCGTAAACGGCGAAGGGCGGCTTCAAGGCCGCCCCGCGCTTCATACTGCCGCACCCACCAGATTACAGGCTTGAGCTCGGCTTGCCGGCGATCATTTCCTTGATGCGGTCTGCGGTCCCCGGAGCGAAGACCCGAAGGACGAGGTAGACCAGGAAGCCCAGGAAGGCCAGCCAGAGGATCCTCCCCAGGAGGCCCACGATGATCCCGAACAGGCCGAAGAAGAGGTTGAGGCCGATCCAGGCCACAATGGCAAGCACGGCGAACCCGATCAAGTTCCGGAACATGCTATTTTCCTCCAGCGGTAGACTGTTCAGGCCGCCTCTACGAGGCACGTTTCAGAAAGTTTCGCCATTCCTATCGTGACACCAGTATACGACGTCATCGTGGTGGGCGGCGGACCGGTGGGGGCCGCCTGCGCCCGTGAGCTGGCCGAGACCGGCCGTCGCGTCCTCCTGATCGAGCGGGGCGATGACCAGGGAGCGGGCTGGCGGGCCGCTGCCGGGATGCTCTCCGCGCAGGCCGGCGCGGGCATGGATGACCCCCTGTTCGATGTCGGAATCGCTGGGAGGGAGCGCTGGGCCGAGTTGGGGCCGGTGCTGCTGGCGACCACCGGCATCGACATCGGATTCTGGCAGGAGGGCATCGCCCGGATCGCGGCGGATGAAGGGGACGCCGCCGCGCTCCGTGCCCAGGTGGCATGGCAGCGGCAACAGGGGCACATCGTCGACTGGTTTGACGGGAGCGAGGTCCGGACCCGTTGGCCCTGGGTCGGCGCGAGCAGTGGCGCGCTGTGGGCATCGCGCGACGCGGCGCTTCATCCAGTGCGGCTGGTCGAAGCGCTCACCAGGGACGCGGTGCGGCTCGGCGCGATGGTGGTCAACGATGAGGTCGTCTCGCTCGAGCGCCGCGGCGGCCGGGTCACCGGCGTCCGCGGCCGGGAAAGTTACAGTGCGGCGGACGTGGTGCTGGCGGCTGGACCCTGGTGCAAGCGCATCGTCGGGCTGCCGCGCCCGATGAGTGTCGAGCCCATACGCGGCCAGATGGCCGCGCTCGCCTGGCCCGCTCGGGTGCCCCGGACCATCCTCGTCGGCCGCGGTGCCTACCTCGTGGCCCGCGATGGCGAGGCGATCGTCGGGAGTACCATGGAGCACGCCGGGTTTGTTCCTGAGGTCACCGCTGAGGGAATCGCACAAATCCTTACCGGGGTGAACACCCTCTGCCCGTCACTGACCAGGGACGAGGTGCGCCGAACCTGGTCTGGCCTCCGGCCCATTACCCCGGATGGGCTTCCGATCATTGGCCGCGAGCCGAATCTCGATGGTCTATGGTATGCCACGGGACATGGCAGAAATGGCATCCTGCTTGCCGGCGTGAC
>DAINRP010000133.1:2179-8670 GCA_036741755.1 Gemmatimonadales bacterium | reverse complement strand
CCGGGACGCGCGTGGATGCTGCCGGCTGCCCGCTGGCGAAGGATGCCGACGGCGACGGCGTGGTGGACGCCAGCGACAAGTGCCCGAACACCCCGTCTGGCATGGCCGTGGATGCGACCGGCTGCCCGAAGGACAGCGATGGCGACGGCGTGGTGGACGCAAACGACAAGTGCCCGAACACCCCGGCCGGCACGACGGTCGACGCGACCGGCTGCTCGCCGGACAGTGACCGCGACGGAGTGGTCGACGCGGCGGACAAGTGCCCGAACACCCCCGCCGGTACGCCCGTGGATGCCACCGGCTGCGCGGTGGACAGTGACCAGGACGGCGTGCTCAACGCCTCGGACAAGTGCCCGGACACCCCGGCAGGGACCAAGGTGGATGCGGTAGGCTGCCCGGCGCTGTTTGGCGGCGGGGCGAGCCTGGTGCTGCAGGGAGTGAACTTCGAGACCGGCAAGGCGGTGCTGCTGCCGGAGTCGCAGGCGATTCTGGACCGGGTGGCCGAGTCGCTGACAAACAACCCCACGGTCACCGTCGAAGTCGGCGGGCACACCGACAACACTGGGCGCAAGACGACGAACCAGCGGCTGAGCCAGGCGCGGGCGAACGCAGTGCGGGACTACCTGATCGGCAAGGGGATCGATGGCGGGCGCATTACAGCCCAGGGGTACGGCCAGGACAAGCCGGTGGCGGATAACACCACCGTCGCGGGCCGGGCCGCCAACCGTCGCGTGGAGCTGAGCAAGACCAACTGAGTACCCGGGTTCGGGGTGGAGCTTCGGCTCCACCCCGAGCTCGCAGTCCTTTCTTTCTTCATTCTCACAGCAGAGCGAGGCAACATGCACGGCGAGTTCTTGAAATTCCTGAAGGAGTACGGTGTGATCGGCCTGGCCATCGCCGTCATCATCGGCGGCAAGGCAGGCGAACTGGTGAAGTCGATCGTCGATGGGCTGCTGATGCCGATCGTCGGACTCGTCCTGCCGAGCGGGGACTGGCAGAAGCTCATGGTGGGGCCATTTCAGGTCGGGATCGTACTCGCCGCACTGGTCAATTTCATCATTGTTGCCCTCCTGGTCTTCTGGTTCTCCAAGAAGGTCCTGAGGGAAGAGACTGTCGCCAAGAAGTGATGCCCACTCGAACCATGAGAACGAGACACACGATGCACCAGCGCTCGATGCAGGCGGCACTGCTCGCCCTCCTGAGCCTCACCGGTCTTCAGGGGGCTATCGCCCAGGACGCACCTAAGCGCCCCTGGACGCTGCAGACCGATTTCGGATTCGTGAACACGGCGGGCAACACGTCTACCACGACGCTGAACGCCGGCCAGGCCGCCAGCTACAAGACCGGTCCGTGGACGTTCGGCCAGACGTTCGGGGCGCTCTACGGGAAGACGGGCGGGACGAAGTCCGCAGAGAGCTATGCGGCAGGAGTCCGGGGCGACTACGCCTTCGCGCCGCGGATCGGCATGTACGTGCTCGGCGGCTGGACTCGCAATGAGTTTGCCGGCATCTCGCGGCGATTCGAGGAAGGCACCGGCCTTTCGTTCAAGGCCATCGCCACGGAGCGCTCCACCCTGACGTTCGAGGTGGGTGTCGCAGCCAATCAGCAGCGGGATCTGGCGGGGGTCGACAACAACTTCGGCAGCGGGCGAGGTGCCTTCCTGCTCAAGCAGATGTTCTCCACCGCTGCGTATTTCCAGCAGATGGTCGAGGTTCTCCCCAACTTCAAGACCAGCAAGGATGTGCGGGTCAACTCGGAGACCGCCCTGGTGGCGCCGCTGTCCCAGCGTGTTGCGTTCAAGGCGGGCTATGTCGTGCGGTTCGACAATCTGCCCGAGCCCGGTTTCAAGAAGACCGACCGGTATCTCACTTCCGGCCTGCAGGTCGTGTTCTGAACGCCGAGGCTGCACCATTGCCTGAAATCGTCCTCATCGATGATGAGCCCACGATCGTCGGAGTCCTGTCCCGGGTGGTTCGCACCCGGGCCGGGATCCGGGTCCGGGGCTTCACGGAAAGCGCTGCCGCGCTGCAATGGCTCGCCAGCCATACACCAGCGATGATCATCACCGACCATCTCATGCCGGGGCCCAGCGGAATGGATCTGGCACGGGCCGTCCGTGCCGAGCCGGCGACTCGTGATGTTCCCATCCTCATGCTCACCGGGGCCACCGATCACGCGCTGGAGAGAGAGGCGGCCGAGGCCGGCATCAATCGAATAGCGCTGAAACCACTGCGCATCACGGAGCTGCTGCAGCACATCGCAGACCTGCTGCCCCAGTCAGGTGTCCCGCAGCTCTTCTGATTCGAAGGTCCGGCCGGCCGCGGCGGGATCCAGGGCCAGCCGGACCAGCGAATGCGCGAGTATGGCGTTCGTCGTCGAGCGATAGCGCTCCCGCAGCTTGCTCCCGCCGAGCCACCCTGCCACGGTCAGCAATCCGTCGACCGCCATCGCTCCAATCCGCTCGCCAATGCGGACTTCATCCCGGTCGGGACCCGTGATGAACGACGGCCGGGCGATCGTGTACGGCAGCGCACCAGCGCGAAGCGCACGCTCTACCCGCCCCCGCACCGCGAGATAGGCGTTCCCGCCTTCCTCTCGTACTCCCGCCGCCGAGAGATAGATGAAGCGCGGCCGCACGGCTGCCTCCGTGGCCGATGAATACAGCAGCATCGTGAGACCGTAGTCCACCACCTCATATCCCTCATCGGCGCTCCCGCGCCGCCGAGCCGCACGGGCCCGTGCCTGGGTGGTGCCCAGCAGCGAAAAGATGACGTCGGGACGGAGCCGTCGGAGTGTGGCGGTCATGGCGGCGGGATCCCACGCGGTGGTATCGACCCTGGCTCCCAGCGCCTCGAAGCGCGCGCGCCATGCATCGAGGCGGGAGGAATCGGGGCGCACATGCGCGATGGTCTCGATCCCCCGCTCACCGAGAGCCCGGACCACCTCGCGTCCGGTATACCCGGTGGCTCCCGCCACGAACGCCGTCGTCATACCGGCCGCTTCCGGGCGATGCTGAGGCTCTTCCAGGCGGGGCCCGCAAGGTGGCGCGCGAGCTGGACGATCTGCCCCACATGGTAGGCATAGTGGGCCAGCTGTTGGTTGATCGCTTCCAGCACGGTGTAGGGCTGTCCCCGGATGGTCACGGTGCGGGCGAGGTCCTCGGGGCGCAATGCGCGCAGCGCCTCGAACAGCCGGGCCCAGCCATCCTCCCACCACTCAAGCAGCTCCCGGGTCGGTGCGCGCTCGAGTTCGAACTCGCCATCCCGGTTCCGGTCGGGCTTCTCACCGTCAGTCGTCAGAAATCCCGTCCACCGGGACCGCATGTTGCCGGCGAGGTGCTTCACCAGGATCGCGATGCTGTTCGACTCCGGGTCCAGCTGGACCGCCAGTCCGCTGTCGTACACCTGCGCGATCGCCTTCTCTCCCAGCCTCTTGTGGGCGCGGAACCGCTCGGCGACGTCGCGGAGGAAGAGGGCGCCGATGTCTTCGGCCATGGGACACTCCTGAGTGAATACGCTCCTGCCCGACGCCTCGCGACAGCCGCCTCAACCGGTCAGAACCTCAAAGCAGGCTCACCGGGTCGCGATCGATGATCACCCGCACGCCACGCGGTTCCGGCAGCCGGTTCGCGGCGTAGCGCACGATCCGTCCCAGCACCTCTCCCTCGCCGCGGAGCGCCACATGCCACCGCCAGCGAAGCTTGATCCGGGCGAGCGCGCAGGGCGCGGGCCCGAGAACATCGACGGTGAGCCGCTGCGAGGCGACCAGTCCGGCGCACCAGGCCGCCAGGGTACCCGCCGCGTCGGCCACGCCGAGCTCGTTCTCGCCCGACACCACAAGATTGACCAGAGACGCCATCGGTGGGTAGGGCGGGCTCTGCCGCTGCCCCAGCTCGGCGCGCAGGAAGCCCTCAGTGTCGTGCTGCGCGGCCGTCGTGAGGGCGTAGTGATCGGGGTTCCGAGTCTGGACGATCACCCTCCCGCCCTTGGGGCCCCGCCCAGCCCGCCCCGCAACCTGGGCGATGAGCTGAAAGGTCCGCTCCGCCGCACGGAAATCCGGCAGATGGAGCCCCGTGTCGGCGTCGATCACGCCCACCAGGGTGACGTTCGGGAAGTCGAGCCCCTTGGCAATCATCTGGGTGCCGAGCAGGATGTCGACCTCGCCACGACCGACGCGATCCAGAATCGTCTGATGCGACCACTTGGCGCTCGTGGTATCGAGATCCATGCGGGCCAGTCGTGCCGCGGGGAAGCGTGAGGCCAGGAACCGCTCCAGTTGCTGGGTCCCCACGCCGCGCATCCGCTGGACCGCGCCGCCGCATTCGAGACAGGCGGCGGGGATCGGTTCATCACGACCGCAGTAATGGCAGCGGAGTCCGGGCGGCGACTGGTGCACCGTGAGCGCGATGCTGCAGCGATCACACTGGCGCACCGCGCCGCACGCCTGACACTGCAGCGTCGCGGCGTAGCCCCGGCGGTTGAGCAGCAGCAGCACCTGCTCGGCGCGGGAGAGCGCCGCCAGTACTTCGCGGTCCAGCCGCATGCTCCATGGCAGGGGACCCGCCTCCGGCAGCCGCTCGGCGCTCCGCAGATCGACCAGCTCGACCGGCGGAAGCGGCTGGGTGCCGGCGCGCTCCGGCAGGCTGATCACAGAGAGCCTGGGCCCCACCCGGTGCATGCTTTCCGGCGACGGCGTCGCGCTTCCCAGCACGAGCCGGGCACCTTCGAGACGGGCCCGGACGACCGCAACGTCGCGCGCGTGATACCGGGGCGCCTCCCCATTCTTGTAGCTCGATTCGTGCTCCTCGTCCACGACGATGACCCCGAGATCCCGCACCGGCGCGAAGATCGCTGACCGCGCACCCACGGCGACCTTCCGTTCCCCCCGGCGGAGCATCCGCCAGGCGTCGGCGCGCTCGCCGTCGGACAGACCGCTGTGCAGCACCGCCACCTGGTCGCCGAAGACCCCGCGCACCCGGCTGACAGTCTGCGGCGTCAGCGCGATCTCCGGCACCAGCAGGATCGCGCCCCTGCCCTCAGCCAGTGCGTGTCGGATCGCTTCGAGGTAGACCAGCGTCTTGCCACTGCCGGTCACCCCGAAGAGCAGTACGCCATCGCCGGGAGCGGTCGCGTCGATCGCCGCGACGGCGGCGAGCTGCGCGGCATTCGGAGTGAGTGGCGGTGCGGTGCCGGCGAGATCGCGGAACGGGTCGCGCTGGGACTCCACCTCCTCCACCCGGGCGATCCCCCGCTTGACCAGGCCGTCAATCCCGGCGCGCGAGAGCCCCATCTGTTCGACGAGATGCCGCAATGGGGCACTCCCCCCGAGTTCCTCCAGCGCCTCCAGGGCTGCCCGCTGGGCGGGGCTCCGGCGGAGTCCGGCCTCCCGCTCCAGCAGCGTCGGGACCACCTCGGCCAGCCGCACCACCTTCTCGGTAGCGATCGCCGCATCCGTCTCCGGTGCCTCCACCCGCAGGTGCACCCCGCCAACCCGCGCCAGGCGATTGATCGCATCCCACACCGGCCGCTTGAGGGCGCGCGCGATCGTGGCGACCGGCGCCTCACCTCCCTTCCGCGCGAGATATGCTACGATATCCCCCGCGACGCCGCCGCCGGGAGCGGAGTCGGTCAGCTCCACGATGACCTGCGACGCGCCCCACATCGCGGCGGGGAGCATGGCGCGAAGCGTGAGCCCGAGCGGTGCGCCGTAGTAGCCGCTGATCCACCGGGCGGTTTCCAGCAGCGCTTCGGGAAGCGCCGGCTCGGCGTCGGGCGCAGAGAGGATGTCCCTGGCGCTCTGCTCGGGGGGAGTGTCGGTGAGCGCCGTGACGATCCCGACCAGCTCGCGCTGGCGGACCGGAACGACAACCCTCGCGCCCGGCACGATCCGGTCCGCGAGGGTTTCGGGGATGCGGTAGGTGTACGGTTGGGCCAGGGGCAGCGGCAGTGCCACCAGCCCGTAGCCGATGGTCATCGCCGGCTCAGGCCAAGCCCCGGACCGGAGGGAAGACGGACCTGCCCGTTCGCGATAGTCGCCCCCGCGAAGGGATCGTTCGCAAGGAGGGCCGCGCCATCGAGATCGACGATGTCCACCAGCGGCGTGAAATGCGCCGCCGCCGTGATGGCGATGCTGCTTTCGATCATGCAGCCGACCATCACCATCATGTGATGGGCCCGTGCGACCGCGATCATCCGGATCGCTTCGCGCAGGCTGCCGCACTTCGCGAGCTTGATGTTGATGCCGTCCACCTTGCCCACCAGAGCGGGGATGTCTGCGGCGGTCAGGCAGCTCTCGTCGGCGATCACCGGGATCCGGGAGGCGCGGGTCACCTGCGCGAGTCCATCGAGGTCGGTGGCGGGCAGCGGCTGCTCCAGCACGGTGACGCCGAATTCCTCGAGGACGGGCAGCATCCGGAGCGCGTGCTTCAACGTCCAGCCGGTGTTCGCGTCCACCCGGAGTTCCTTGTCGGTCAGCCCGCGAATGGTCTTGAG
>DAINRP010000133.1:0-2079 GCA_036741755.1 Gemmatimonadales bacterium | reverse complement strand
TCGGCATCCACCAGGCGGACCCAGATGGTGCGGTAATCACTCTGCCCGCCGCGGGCGATGATGAACGGATGCGTGGTGCGGAGATTGAGGATCTCGGCTTCCATGCGCAGTGGTTGTGCCAATGGAGACTCCGGTCGGATCGGGGAACGGCCGTCGAATCGGGGAAAATACGGCGAAGCGGATGGCGAAGGTAGAGCCTCCCTGCCCGCCGTCCGCGCGACGGGACGATTCCGGCCGGTCGCGGGCTAGCCGAGCGCCGCGATGGTCGCCGCCACCCCTTCGGCAACCCGCCATGGCACGTAGCCGCCCTCCAGCAGCCCGATCACCGGCACCGTCGGCAGCGCTTCGCGGATACGCAGTGTCAGGCGGGCAAAATCGTCGGCTTCGAGGGTGAACCCGCCCAGCGGGTCGCCGGTCATCGCGTCGTATCCCGCGGAAAGGAGCACGATCTCGGGCGGCCAGTGCCGGATGGCCGCCGCGATGGCCGCCCACAGGTCCTCGACGTATAGCTGCGCCGGCGCACCGGGCCCGCGCGGCACGTTGAAAATGTTGCCCACACCGCGTTCCTCCGCCATCCCGGTTCCGGGATACCACGGGTGCTGGTGCAGCGACACGTAGCGTACGGTAGGATCTCGCTCCACCAGCGCCTGGGTCCCGTTGCCGTGGTGTACGTCCCAGTCGATGATGAGCACCCGCTCCCGCCCCAGCCGCTCTGCCTGCCGGGTGGCGACCACGACGTTGTTGACCAAACAGAAGCCCATGGCGCGGTGCGCCAGGGCATGGTGCCCCGGGGGCCGGACGGCCGCAAAGGCGTGGGACGCTCCCTCGTGGGCATGTCGTAGCGCCGCCGTGACTGCCCCCGTCGCGCCGAGCACCGCATCCCAGCTGCCCGAGCTGGCGACCGTGTCGAGCGAGATCACCCCGCCGCCGGTATGACTCATCGCCTCGAGGCGGAGGAGATGATCTTCGGGATGGACCAGGAGCAGGTCCTCCCGCGCCCCCGGTTCAGCCAGGCGCACGTCGGCCCGAGGGTCGGCGGCGAGGAGGTCGAGAATCGCGCGGAGCCGCGCCGGAGTCTCCGGATGATCGGGTCCCGGATCGTGGCGCAGGCAGTCGAGGTTGGTAAAGACGGGAACAGACATCCTGGCCGGAGCCCTTTCTGCTATCGCTGAGCGCGGCTCGCACCCGAACGACCGCGGCGGTGCGGGCGTGGAGTCATCCGTCGGAACGCTCCCGCAGCAGCGCGCGCAGGGCTCGGGCCTCCTCCTGCACCTCACGCCGGGCTTCCACGAGTTCCTCGACCACCCGCAGGTGGCGGCGCCAGAGCCACACGACTCCCCCCGCCGCGCCGAGGCAGAGGACTCCACCGATCAGCGCCGAAACCTGGCGGCCCCACAGCCCCGCGCAGAGAAGCAGAACGCCGTCGAGGAGGAGAAACCCGACGGCGACGACCGTGAGTGCCCTGCCCCGCACCGGGGCGTCACTCATTCCGTGACCATCTCAACGTACCGGCCGCCGCCGCCGCGGCAGGACGATCAGTGCCGCGTTCGAGACCACCCCGGTCTCCGCCAGACTACGGCTCTCATCAAAGACCTCGGCCCCGCGGAACTTGACCAGGAAATCCTCGGCCTTGCCGCCGGTGTGAGTCAGGGCCAGGGCCCGCTGCTTGGTTTCCGCGACCGTCGTCGCGGGCGCGAGCTGGAGCGACACCTGGTCCCAGGCGTCCTGGACCATCACCCGGATCGAGAGCGCGCTCATGCGGCCCCCACGCGCATCGCCGGGAGGGTCGAGAAGAAGCGCCCGATCGCCTGGTCGAAGAACAGCGTCGAGGCCCGGATCCGGCTCCCGCCCGGCACCTCCGCGACCGCGAGTGCGATCTCTTCGCCGCCCTGCCCGCGGAAGGTGACCCAGGCGGGGCCTTCCCGCTCGGGGAATGCGGCATTGCCGGGGACCCGCTCCTGGAAGAACCGCTTCGCGCGCTGGATGATCTCCGCGCCGGAGATCGAGGTCATCGTTTCGTGCGTCATGCGGACACCATGTTGGCTGGTCGGATTGATCGGCCGCTAGTGATTCAGCCGG
>DAINRP010000132.1:5552-8691 GCA_036741755.1 Gemmatimonadales bacterium | reverse complement strand
AGCGCTCCGACGGGATGGGCAGGATGATAGAGCGTCTCGCCCAGCTTGAGAAATGGCAGCGCGGCGGGAATCGCATACAATGCCGGCCGCGCGAGCAGGTGCTGCGCCAGGGACTTTGGGAGTTCGCCCCAGCCCGCCGGCGCGGCGCCGAGCCGCGCAGCCATATCGCCTATGGGAGCAGTGAAGGCCGCGGCGAATCCGAGCAGCGCGCCGCCTCTCCCGCCGGTGATGCCCTTCCCCCGCCCGAAGCTGAGCACGCCGAGTCCTTCACTCAGCGATCCGCAGGGCCGGCCGCCGAGCGATGCGCCGGCGCCCTGCGCGGCATCCTCGATCACCACCGCCCCATGTTCGCGTGCCAGCGCGCTGATCTCGGCGACAGGTACCGGCAGCCCGTAGAAGTGGACCGCCACGACGGCACTCGCGCCCGCCGCGAGCGCCGCGCGCAGGCTGGTCCAGTCAGGCGCCAGGGTACCGGGATCGAGATCGTAGAGGAGGACATCCACTCCCGCGCCATCGCAGGCGGTGGCCAGGTCGTAGCAGCCCCACGCCGGCAGCGCGACCCGCCCGCCCGGGGGCACGGCGAGGGTCAGCGCGACGCTCAGCGCCGAGGTTCCGGAGTCGGTGAGGAGAGTGGCCGCGGGGGAGTAGCGGGCAGCGATCCACCGCTCGAGCTCCGCGCGCGCGCGGCCGGCAGCCGAGGAACTCCCCGCCGCACTCCATCCGGCCAGGAGCGCAGCGGCGGACAGCGGCGAATGAACCGGAGGCAGCCGGCGCAGGCTCACGGAATCGAGCGCACGATCCGGGGACCGAGCGCAGTCGCGAGGCCGAGGGGCAGCCGGCGCCAGAGCCGCGGACCCCACGAGTAGGCGGAATCATCAGGCGACGGCGTGGCCGCGGGTCCGCCGGCGGGGGTGAGTTGGTACCACCAGAGCTGCTCGTCGCGAGAGCCCCACTGCCGCTTGAAGCGATGGGTGCCGGCGCCGGGGGTGCAGCGCCCGAAATTGAAGATGGTCAGCCCCTCATTCACTGCACGCTCCATGAAAGCCCAGTAGAGGCCCATGTTCGGGGAGAGCCGGTTGTAGGAATAGAGGGACGATGCCCACGTCATCTCGAACTCCGAGCCCCACACGAAGCCGGCGCCACCCGCCACTGGCTGATCACCGAGCCAGGCGCAGCCGAACCAGGCATCGGGGAAGACCTCGGCGATCGTCTCGAAGAGCCGCTTCGGCTGCGTCGGGGTCCCGAGATCCCGCATGTGACGCGCGAAGACCTCGAAGAATGGTGCCACCTGGTCGGAACCGAACCTGACGGTGATGCCCTCCTTCTGCGGTCGGCGAACCTGGCTGCGGAGCTTCGCGTCGAAGCTCTTCATCAGCTTGGCGGGATCGCCGCTCGGCAGGTCGAGGACCACGGTGACCTTGCGGTGCGAAACCGGCATATCGAGCGGGAGCTCCTGCCGGCTCCGAAGCTCGAGCAGCTTCACGCCATCCTTGCGGGCGAGTTCTTCTGCTGACGCCGCGAGCGCTCGAACCGCGTCAGCGCTGCCCAGCGGCCCGCCGTAATTGAGGAACGGGACGGAGACGAGGTAGTGGCCGAAGAGGACGCTTCGAACCCGCACGAGAGGCAGGACGCCGACCAGGGAACCGGCTTCGTCCCGCGCCTCGAAGTAGAAGCACTCGTGCCCGAACACGCTCTCGAATACCCGCCGCCAGCCGTACAGGTGGAAATGGGTCCATCCGGACTGGCTTCTGACGAAGCGGTCCCACTCCTCTGCGGCACCCGAGAAGAGAAGTGCAGTCACGCTCATCGGGCCGCCCCGGTGGAGCGGGCAGTCCGGCCATCGAGGATGTCCGCAAACCGCTCGGCGACACTGGTGAAAGAGAATTCGTCGAGCAGTCGATCCATCCTCGACCAGACCAGGTCCAGATTGTGGTAGTGACGAAATGCGGTGAGCCGGCCGCAGGGCAGCCTCGGCTGCCCGTCGTCGTACTCCCAGGGGTGGATATAGAACATGGCGGAGATGCCGCGTTCGCCCCACTGGCGGAACGCCCGGCGAAAGAGCGCAAAGGGGAACTGCCGCAGATAACCGCCGCCGGCGGCCGGGAGCCTGAGGCCAAGCAGGCGTGTCGTGGCTAGTGGGAGTTCCAGCAGGGAGCCACCAGCGCGCTCGATGAGGAACGGCGTCTCCGGCGAGAGCGGGTAGCCGTAGTCGGGGCGCCGGATGGGGAAGAGGCTGGAATCGTAGCGGTAGCCCTCTTCCAGCAGCAGATCGAACGCCCACTCACCGCCCGGAACGATCGAGAAGCTCGGAGCCCGAAAGCCGATGCAGGGATGCCCGCTCAGGTCCTCGAGGCGGGCCTTGGAGTCGCGGATCTCGGTCCGGAAGGCATCCGGCGTGAGGGTGGTCAGCCGCCGGTGCCAGTAGCCGTGTGAGGCCACTTCGTGGCCGGCGGCAGCGATCCGGCGCACAATCCCGGGGTGCTTCTCCGCGATCCAGCCGAGGGTGAAGAAGGTGCCTTTGGTCCCATGGCGGGCGAGCAGGTCGAGGAGGCGGTCGGTGTTGGCTTCGACCCGGGAGGGATAGCTGTCCCACCTGCCTCGATCGACGATCTCCTCGAAGGCCACGACCTGGAAATAGTCCTCAACGTCCACCGTGAACAGGTGGGAGGGCTGAGGCGTGGATGGCAGCGCGGTGGTTTGCATAAGGGCGTCTGGCACGCTCGAAAGTTACATGAGGACGCGTCCCGAGGCGCAAGCTTCAGGCCCGCAAAAGCAGCGGCCCCGGAGTGACGAGCTCCGGGGCCAGTTCACCAACCTGCCTGCTGTGCTGCTCTAGGACCTCAGGCGACGTTCTGCTTCTGCTTGCGGCGGCGGAAGACACCCATGCCGCCGATGCCGGCCAGACCAGTCGCGAGGAGCGTCATGCTGACGGGCTCCGGAGTGACGGTCGTGCAGTTGGTAGTCACGCTCGTGCCGGGGACGTTCCCGGACCAGCACTCGGTCACGGCCGGGCCGCCGGGGGCGCCGTTCAGGCCGCGGATGACGATATCCGAGGTGTTCGGATCCCAGTTGCCGGAAACCTTGAAGCTGAAGGTGACCCAGTCCGCGTTGTTGTTGCTCAGCGGGGTGCAGGGATTCA
>DAINRP010000132.1:0-5452 GCA_036741755.1 Gemmatimonadales bacterium | reverse complement strand
GCCGCGAGCGCCCCGAAAAGGGCAACGAACCGCATCGTCTTGTTCATGGGTCCTCAATTCCTCGTCAGTTGGTGAACTATGGCCTCACGCCTTCTGGGCGTGTTTCCATCCTAAGAACGCGATCCAGAGATAGCAGAGGGGATAGAGCACACCCTCGACGCTGGTCTTCAGAATCGCCTTGTTAAGCCCCGTCTTGATCAACGGGTCCATCTGTGTCGCCAAGGCAGTGGGCACTGTGGTCAGATACAGCGCCAGTGCACCGAGAAGCAGTGCCCCAACCAGCCCCAAGACGATCGACAGAATTCTCAGCCGGATGAGATTGCCGCGCGCCACCGCGGCGCCGAAGCTCAACCCCAGCCCCATTGTCAACAGGGGCAACCCGCCAAGCATGGTGGTGACGGTCCCGAACTCCCACTCGGCGTCCCCGAACCTCAGGGGGTACCAGGCCAGAGCCAGATCCGCCCCAGCCACCACCGCGAAGACCAACCCGATTCCGCCGAGCAGATACCACCCAGTGTCAGGTGATGGGTCCAGCGCCGAGCGGTTCTTGTCGTCGGTCTTTACCAGGATCCGAGAGGCCGTCATGATGCCCTCCCGAGAAGCCTGTGAGTCCGTGGGGACGCTAGTGCAGGGTTCGGGCCAGAGGAAGCAGGTGTCATATTAGCGTCCATGTCTATGGTGCAGAACATCTTACGATTGAACTGCGAACCGGAGAGTGTGATCGGACTCACGGTCTGTTGTCGAGTCGCCACAACAAGTTGAGGATGATTTCAGCTTCCCGGACGTCTCCGGAAACTCGCCCTCCAGCCTACACCCGCAAGCCAAAGCAGGGCGAAAGGATAGACCAGGGCCTGCACCGCGGTCTTGGCCCCCGCCTTCTTCATGGGGGTCAGGGCGTCGGGATTCGCCACGTACTTGAAGGCCAGTGGGAGGACCGTTGCATAGAGTGCCACCGCGAGCCACATGAAGACGGCGAGCAGTACACAGAACGTGGCCAGGGCGCGGGCCGTCCAGCGCCGGCCCTGGGCGACCGAAGTCGCCAGCAGAAAGGAGAGCCCCAGCCCGAGGAGCGGGAAGGTGTCGAAGAAGTGGCTCGTGGTACCGAGTTCCCACTCCGAATCCCCGAGCTGGAGCGGAAACCAGGAGAGCGCGGCGTCCAGGAGGCCGAGCAGGAGGAAGACCAGGCCGATCCCGGTGATGACCCGCCAGATGAGCTGATCTCGCGACAACTGGGTCTCAGTCTCGGACAAGGAGGAGCTCGTGGTCAGGGTCCCGGGTGGGCGGGGCGCCGACCCGATTCGAAGGTTGGGAACGTAACCCGGCGCACTCCGGTGGCAAGCAGATCCGCATCAGAAGACCGTCGCCTCCTGCTTCTGCCGGGGGCGCAGTTGCCAGCGCCCTCCGCCGGTCGGCACCAGGATGCCGGTCGCGCGGACCGAATCCCCGGGGATGTAGAGGGCGGTATTGACCTGGAGCAGCGAGTCGAACAGCACCTCGAGGGGGCCGCTCCCGTCATCGACGGTCACCCGGAAGTCGGCACCGACCGTGAGGGTGTCGATGATCGCGGTGCCACCGACGAAGGCGAGGTCGGCGTCCTTGGTGCCACCGAGGGCGTTGTCGGCGAGTGAGGTGGTCAGGGTATCGTAGCTCGGGAACGCAGCCGAGGGCTGGATCAGCGCCATGCGCGCCACGTCGAGCACCGGCTGCCCACCCCGCACCCCGACGGTGCCGAGGACCCGCACGGAGTCGCCGGGATTGGTGAACCCGCCAACCACGACCGTCGCGGCGGTCAGGCGAATCGCGCCACTGATGTCCCGCACGTAGGCGGTCGTGTCGCGAAAGGTCTGCCGCCCGGCGAGCACTTCGCCGCGAATCACGACCCGGCGCCCCACCGCACTCCCTCGCGCGGCCCCGATACTGAGCACCGGATAGCCGAGGCGACCGACGATGAGCGCGGTCGGGCCGTTGGCGGCGACGGTGACCGTCGCCGGCGTGAGGCTCATGATCATCGAGTCACCCAGCGCCACCGCCGAATCCACGGCGATGGTGTAGGGACCGACCGGGGGCGAGGCGAAGCTGACCGCCCCCGCGGCATCGGTGGTCGCGGAATCGACGGTGTCCCGGGTTCCTCCGACGAGAAGATAGATCTTGATCCCGGCGAAGGCGGTGTCACCGGGGCTGGGACCGTTATCGAAGTTCCGATCGTAGAACACCTGGGCGACCACGTTTGGCCCGGTGGGCAGTTTGATGCCAAGGCCATCACCCGCGTTGCCGCAGGCGACGGCCAGCGCGGTCGCGGCGCCCAGCACTCCGGCGCGGAGAACGATCGTGGAGGAAGCGCGCATCATGACCTCGATCAGTACGCGACCCGAAGCCCGAGCCGGACCATCCGGGGATCGGTGCGGCGGCTCAGAAGTTTGCCGAATCGCGGATTGGCGAGCAGCGGCAGCGTGACATTGCCCAGGGCATCGGTGGTGACCGTGCCGGCCGGATCGACGAGCAGCAGCGCGCGATCGACCACGCCGGTGGGTGTGGAGACCGCGTTGAAGACGTCCACCAGCACCATCACCCGTCCCCCAAGCGACCGCACCGGCAGGCCGACGGACGCCGAGAGGTCGAGCGCGTGATTGGCCTCTTCGTGACAGGAGTTGCGCTCGGCGAACTTGCCGACCTGACTCTTGAGGCAGTCGTGCTGCCCGATGACCTGGGAGAGGCCGGGTACCGCAGTATCGAGGAAGGCCGGGTCGTTACGCCCCGAACCGTCGCCGTTGGCGTCGACGCCGGGACGGAAGCCGGGGGTGAACGGCAGCCCCGAGCGGTAGCGGTAGCGCGCGCCGATCACGAGCGGGACACGCCCGGCGGTGGACCAGCTGGCAAGGACGACTGCGCGGTGCGGGATGTCGAAGTCGGAGCGTCCCTTGGCCCACTCCTTCGCCGGCTTGTCGAGCGGGAACGGCGACAGCTCGTCGGTCGGATCGCCGGTCCAGCTCTGGAGCCAGTTGTCCCGGGTCTGCGACCACAGATAGGACGCCGCGAAGGAGAGCCCGGTCGAGGCCTCGCGCGATATGCCCACGGAGACTTCGTAGTGATCGGAGAAGCCCGTGGACGCAAGCGCCGAGACCAGATCGAAGCCGGAGAAGCGACGATTGGAGCCGGGGGCCGCCACGACGAGCCCCCCTTCCTGTGCCAGCGTCCCGAAGACCTGCCGTCCCTCCTGCGTGGTACCGCTCGGTGCCGGCAGGAGGTTGAGATCGCTCCGGCGCAGCAGGAAGTCGGTGTGGTGGTATCCGGCGGACAGGTTGACCCGGGTGAGCGAGCCGGTGCCGCCACCGAGCGTGCGGCTGACGACCACGTCCAACTTGGTGGTGCGGGGGTTCCGGTACTTGCCGGTCGGGCTGAAGAGCGTGACCACCTGACCGGCAGACGGCGCGATGGTATTGTCAGGCAGCGCGGGCCAGGCCCCGAGTGCGCCGACGGCCCGGCGCGCGACCAGCGGCCCGTCGGCCACGACCGCCTCGGCCAGGCGGGCGGGGTTGAGCTGTCCGAAGTGCCGCGAGGCGCCGATCGAGGCGCTCCATTCCCGACTGGCCCCGCCCTCCCAGACCAGTCCGAGCCGGGGCGCCACGTTCTTGTTGTCTTTGGGGATGCTGTTGTTCGCGATGCCGAAGATCGCCCCGAAAAGCGGGTCGGCGGCGATCGGGTTCTTCCCAGGCTTGGGGAAGACCTGGCGATCGTAGCGGACCGCCGTGAGCGCGGTCAGCCCCGGCGAGACTCTCCAGAGCACCTGACCGAAGAGTGCCACCTCGCCCAGAGAAAAGTGGGCATGGGTGGAGGGCGCATCCGCCACGTAGAATGCGCCTCGGCCATTGCTGAACGCCTCGAGATCGCCGAAGCTGAACACGCCCTTCGTGCCGTAGGCGTAGTCCTGGTCCCACCGGCCCCGCGAGTATTGCACGCCCACCTTCAGCCGGTGCTGCTGCGAGGCCCCCATGTCGTGCTGAAAGGTTTCAGCGAGGTCGACCGCGAGCCGGTCGAAGTCGCCCGGGACCGCCGGCGAAGAGCCGATGCCGATGCCGTCTCCAACCAGATAGCTGGCCGGGAGGGCCGACTGCCGCCACTCGCGTTTCGATGAGCGCACCCCGATCCGGAGTTCGTTCGCCGAGTAGTCCCACCCCGAGGCGAGCGCGACTTCGCCCGAGAAATCGCGCGCATCGAGCCGGGTGCCGCCGCCGGTGAGGACGTCGAGCCCGAGTTCGGGGCTCCATTCGCGATGCCTGGAGAAGTCGCCGCGCGCTACCAGCGCATGAGTGGACGACAGCCGCCAGTCGATCCGGAAGCCGCCGGCGCCGCCGCGATAGCTGCGGACGGGTGACCGGGTGAAGGACCGCACATCGCGACCGAAGCTGTCCTGGGCGATGGCCTCGAGGGTCTGCGCGAGGGGCGCGGTGGCGCCGGCAAAGCTGCCGCTGTCGTGCTCCCAGGGCCGAGCCGTGGGAAGCTCCGACTCCTCGTAGCTCAAGCCGGCGAAGTAGTTCGCCTTGCCAGGCACGAGTTCGCCGGAGACCGTCGCGCCGGCCTGGAACGACGTGAGCGATGAGTCGCCGGCATTGTCGACCTTCGGGATGCCGAGCTTGCCGCTCCAGAAGGCGAAGGGCTCGAAGCGGAAGCGGCTCACGCCGCGCCGGGAGACGGCGGTGAGCATGCCGCCGTTACCACCGACCAGTTCCGCGTCGGTCCCGTGCGGGATCACCCGGACCTGACGGAAGAGGAAGCTGGGATAGACGGGCGCTCCGGCGGGCTCGGTCTCGAGCGCGGGATGTCGCATCCAGAGGCCGGGCAGGCCATCCACCAGCAGCCGGGATTGCGACTGAGGCAGGCCGCCGAAGCTCTGGGCGAAGCCGAAGCGCTGGTCGCGCGGCGCGGCGGCGAAGGCGCTGTTTCTGCCGTCGGCGCTGATTTCGGGACGGCGGGAGAACCAGTCGGTCCACGGCAGCCCCGCGACGTCGGCGACGATCGGCGCGGAGGTCGAGAAGCGCTGATCGGCGATGGCGATGTCCTCGACCTTCGAGATCGGCGGGGGACGCTTGGTGACGCGGATCCAGAGCCGGGTGGCCTCGTCGGCCACGATGTTGATGCCCCGCTGGCGAGTCGGCTGGTAGCCGCTCTTCTCGACCAGAATGGCGTAGCGGCCCGGCGAGAGCAGGGGGACGATGAAGCGGCCGCGGGTATCCGATTTCAGCTGCCGAATGACGACCCCGGTCTCGTCCTCGAGGGTCAGCGTGGCACCGGGAACAGGGGTAGCGGCGCTTCCGAGAATCACTTCCCCGCGCAGGCTGCCCTCGGTCAGACTCTGGGCCGTCGCCCGGATTGGCAGGGCGCCGGCGGTGAGCACGAGAGCCGCGGCCACCAGCATATGCCGGCGGACACACCGGAGACTGGGAGCGGCCATGGG